>JAJZGH010000201.1 GCA_021798635.1 Planctomycetota bacterium
GATTGGCCACCGTGAGGCTGTTGGTTACCACTTGCAGCGGCCGGACATCCAATTGCTGCACGGTGTAATCAATGGTTGAACCGCCGTCAAAATAGACCGTCATGCCCGGTTCAATCATCGCGGCGGCCGCTTTACCAATAGCCCGCTTGGCTTCGACCTGTTCCTGCATCCGCTGATCCAAGTCCAGCATCGCCGGAGAGCGGCCACGATATAAAACTCCGCCTCGCGTGGCTTCCAGCACACCCTGCCCGCACAAGGCATCAACGTCCCGCCGCACCGTGGAACTTGATACGCCCAGCTCTTCCGACAACTGTTCCAATGACGCACTCTGGCGCGTTCGCAGAATATCAAGAAGTTTTTTCTGGCGATCCACGATCAGCATCAGGCAATTCCACAAATGTCAGGCTACTTGGACACTATTTAATTTTGCCCCAGGTCTCTTCCAGCGCTCGGGCGCTGGCTTGAATTCCCGCGACTTCCTTGGGCCACAGTTCCGGCTCCAGAGCCGCTTCCACGCCTGACGCGCCCACCACGGTCGGCACGCTTAAGCAAACTTTTTTGATTCCATATTGCCCGTTAAGCTGACTGCTGACCGGCAAAATCCGCTTGCGGTCCAAGGCGATCGAATGGATCACTTCGGCAATGCTTAACCCCACGGCATAGCCGGCACCACCTTTGAGTTTAATGACTTCCGCGCCGGAGGTTTGGGTTTTCCGGAAAATCTCCGCTTGCTGGGGCGGTGTAACCATTTTAATCAGCGGCATTCCCGCCACAGTTGCGGTGCTCCAGATCGGCGTCATGGTATCGCCATGCTCGCCGAGAATAACCGCGTCCACCTGCGTGGCCGGGAGTTTCTTTTCCGCCGCAATCAGTGATCGGAATCGTGTGGTATCCAGCACTGTGCCCAAGCCGATGACTTGCTTAGCGGGCCACCCGAGATATTCAATATTCAAGCGTGTCAGCACATCCACCGGATTTGACACGACCACAAAGATGCACTCTTTTTTAACGCCCGCCCCCTTAAGCGAATCCAGAACACCTTTATACAATGATACATTGCGATTAATCAGATCCAGCCGGGACTCATCCGGCTTGCGCCGCAAGCCCGCCGTAATGCAGATAACATCCGAATTCGCCGCCCCCTTGATGTCCGTGGCATAAATACTCTGATCGCCCACCAGTGATGCGCCATGCAGCAGATCCAATGCTTCGCCGGAAGCCAGTTGCGCATTGGCATCGACCAGCGCAATTTCGCGGACGATACCCGCACATTGCAAAGCAAACGCGGCATTGGAACCCACGCGGCCACCGCCGCCGATGATTGTAACTTTCATAAAAATCCTTTCGTGAAACGCCCGAGGGCGTCAGGAGTTAGAACCCAGGTGTTAGGATTTAGGAGTTAGAAGAAATTGGAAGCGCTTTGCTTCATAATCTGTGGCTTCTAGCTGCTAACTTCTAACTTCTCGTAATTCACCTCAAGCCGGCCATAATTTGATCGGTCATTTTCTGCACCAGATCTTCCAGCTTATCTTCCGTAATCACTGGGCCGGTCGATTCAACATGGCCATCACTCTGGCAGGCACATACGCTTTGCGTCGGGGCCTCAAAGCCTGCCAGGAAGGGCTGATTATCCGACCCGATACAGCCCGTCGGCGCACAGGCCAGTCGTTGATCCGGCATGCCGAACTTTTCTTTGACTTTCAGTAAGTCCACCATTTCCTGCTGTGATAACTGATTAATTTTCCCAAGTTGCCGCGTCAAAAGCAGAATGCGGCAATACGCATCCAGTATTTCCAGCTTGTAATAAGCACTGATCAAAGAGGTATCAAAGCAGACCGAACCGTGGTTGCCCATCATCACGGTGTTGGTGTCTTTGTTGACTAACGCCACCACGGACTCACCGAGTTCCTTGTAACTCGGCGTGGTGTACTTGGCCATGGGAACTTTGCCCAGAAAAACTTCCGCCTCTGGATGAATGCCTTCCGGAATGGGAATATTGGCCATGGCAAAAGCGGTGGCATGCGGCGGGTGGGAATGCACCACGGCTTTAACATCTTTACGGGCTTTATAAATTTGCAGGTGCAGCAGCACTTCACTGGTGCGTTTCATTTTGTTATGTGTGTCAACCTGTTTGCCGTCCATATCCACAACGGTGATCTGGTCCGGCGTTAAAAACCCTTTGGATATGCCCGTGGGAGTGCACAAGACACGGTCCTCGGCAATGCGAACGCTGTGATTGCCCTCATTGCCCGCGCAGTAGCCACGCATCCAGATGCGGTGGCCCACATCACACATTTCTTGACGAACTTGAAACTGATTTTGCATAACGCACCTCAAAAACACCATGACGCCGCGGTACCGCTCTAGCGGCAGGCGGCCAATTCCGTTAACTGACTTTCAACATCTTTGGGAACTCTTCCGCTGGAGGTCAAAAACAACCGAACCAGTTCATCCATGGATTTAAACCCATGATGCGGATATTCCAGGACCAGCACATTGGCGCCGAGAAATTCAATGCCTTCCTGCACTGCCTGCCGACACGTTCCGACAATCGCTCGCAAATTCTCGCACCGATTGGCCAGACACACCGCCCGCGCCGCCGATGGCACAAACAGCACCGCCAGTCGCGTCTGCCCGCCGGCAAATTCTTTGGCTATCGCCCGAATAACCGCCGGCAATTGCTGATTGGCCGATGTGCGTACATCCGCCACGGCTTTGCCACGCCCTTGCTCAATGGCCCGTGCCGCCGATGGGCAATGGCCCTGCATCCAGTAAATCCATGATGCCGCCGGGACGGCTTGGGGCACCGCAGAGACTGTCTGCATTTGTAGACCCCGCTGCTTGATCAAGTCCATGGCCAATGGTGAAAGTCGCGCCCCCGGTGCCAGATAAATGGTTCCCTCCAGCCCCGCGAGTTTGGAGGCGGTTATGACACCATGCAGTACAGGACCATTCACGGCAGCAGGGGCGCTGGGAACGGCGACGGTGGCAAGAGCTTGATGTTGCGCCGCAACCTGAATCGCTGCATTGGCATCTTCCACAAAGCCATTCGGTGCGGCATTGGCCGCCGGAGCACTGGCTGATCGCAAATGTGCCAATTCCGGGAACTTGGAATAATCACCGGTGCATACGCCCACAGGCGCGTGAACAACAGCCGGTGAAGAGGCACTGTCAGCGTTACGGCTTAGTACTTCCAGCACCGCATCGGTGATTTTTTTAATAAGTTCCGGACTTACGTCCACAATTAACTCCTGAGGCACATATCATTCCCGGCATCATCGGAAGATTCTTTACACCACATGCAGCGACCCGCTGATGGCCATGCGCCGGAAGCGCGTAAATGTCAGCGGATTGGTAATACCCTCGCCCGTCGGCGTAGCGATCGTGTAACTGGGGTAACCTTCTCCCTGTATACCCAGCGCTGCGGTGCTGGGTCCATTGACCGCAAACAAGGTCGTATTCATCACTCGACCCATACGCGTGATATTGGCCAGGTTATTGGAATGAATAATTCCCGTGTGACCAAAGCCGTGCTCGTACTTCACAGCCAATTCCAAAGCATGTTCAAAACTGCGCGCCCGCACAAAGGGTACAAACGGCATCATCTGCTCTTCCGGCACAAACGGATTGGCCTCGTCGGTTTCTCCGAACAGCAATTCCACGCTGTCGGCACAATGCGTTCCGGCAGCCTGCGCCAGAACTGAACAATTTTTACCCACCAGTTCCTTGTTGACCGCGTAATGGTCGTCCTTCCAACTGAAGGCTTTTTTGGTGAGATGATCAATTTGGTCTTTGTTCAGCCGCACCGCCCCGGCCCGGGTCATCGCGTCCATCATTTTGTCAAAGACGCTTTCCACGACGAACACTTCCTTTTCACCGATGCACAGCAGATTATTGTCAAAACCTGCGCCGGTAATGATGGAGCGCGCCGCCCGGTCCAGATCGGCCGATTCATCAATGACCACGGGCGGATTTCCCGGGCCACCCACCACCGCCCGCTTTTTCTGAGCCATCGCCGCCCGCGCCACCGCCGGGCCGCCGGTAATGACCAGCAGGGCTATATCCGGATGTTCAAACAGGGCATTGGCGGATTCCAACGTCGGCGGCTCAATGACGCATATCAAATTGTCGATACCATACGTTTCGAGGATCTGCCGATTGTAAGTGCGCACCGCTTCGGCAGCACTGCGATGCCCGGAGGGATGGGCATTGGCGACCAACGCATTGCCGGCGGCGATCATGTTAATGGCATTGGCGCTAAGTGTCGGTATCGAATGTGTTACCGGCGTTACCACACCAATCACGCCCCATGGAGCCATTTCATCCAGGGATATGCCGTTATCCCCGCTATGCGCCGCGGTGCGGATAAACTCTACGCCCGGCACGCTGGTGAGCAAATGAAGCTTGGCTATTTTATGATCCAGGCGGCCTACTTTGGTTTCATCAAGTTCCATGCGGCCCCAAGCGTCGGCGTTCTGCACGGCGATTTTCTTAATGAGTTTACAAATGCCGTCCCGGACTGCCATGCCCGCTTTGGCCAATTGCTTTTGCGCCTGTACCGCAGCCTCAACGGCGTCGCCGGCGGTTTGGAATATGCCATGGGCGCCGCCGGAAGTTTTCCCACCGCGGGTGGTGCCCAAACGCTGCAAAACTTCCCTAACCACAGATTCAACAAGTGCGGATTGATCCATAAATATCCAAACCCCCTTAACGGGATTTTCCTCTAAGCACGACCAGACGACGGCCTATCTCAAATTTCAAAAATCTCAAATCTGAAATTTCAAATTTGAAGTCGTATCGGCCGCATAACCAGCATCTGAAATCTCAAATTTCAAATCGGAAATTCCAAATGTGAAACCCGGGCTGCCTGGGCATCAGACCTTCACGGTCTCCTCATGCGGACGGGCAATCACGGATGTTGCCGCGATCTGACCTAATTTGCTTCCGGCGGCCGCACCGGCTTCCACCGCCGCTTTCACGGCTGATACATCGCCGGTAAACGTAATGGCCACCAGACCATTGCCTACGCGGTGCTGTCCTACGTACTGCACATTGGCGGCCTTGAGTGCGGCATCCGCAGCTTCGATTGCGGCAATAAGGCCCTTGGCTTCAATCATGCCGATTGCTTGTTGTGACATTGTTGTACTCCTAAAAAAACAACCATTATCCATGAACCGGCGCGACCCGCGGTCGCGGCTTGTGTTCGCTGTTTTGCAAGGCCCGCACGGTCTGGCGGGCTACAATAAGTTCTTCATTGGTCGGCAGTACCCAAATCTGCACTTTGCTCTCGGGGGCGTCCATGCGGTACTCGCCTTTTGCCTGACGATTTTTCTCGGTATCCAGCACAATGCCGGCGTATTGCATATCAGAAATAATCCGCTGCCGGAGGTTCACCGCGTTCTGACCGATGCCGCCGGTAAATACCACCGCGTCGGCTCCGTTCAGTACCGCCAGATATGAGCCGATATATTGCCGCACGGATTCTACAAAAATATCCAATGCCAATTGCGCCTGTTTGTTTCCCTGCGCGGCGGCCTGTTCCACATCGCGGCAATCCGAACTGATGCCGCTGACTCCCAGCAAGCCGCCTTCTTTTCCCAGTTTCTTCCAAATTTCATCGAGCTTCAGGCCGGCCTGCAATAACTTCAGCAACGCAAATGTATCAAAATCACCACAGCGGGACGCCTGTGGCAGGCCGCTTTGCGCTGTCATGCCAAAGCTGTTGGCTAAACTTTTTCCATTGAGCGTGGCATTCACACTGCTTGACCCGCCCAGATGAACAGAAATAATTTTCCGCGCTTGCGGATTTATTTCCGCCATGCGCGTGGCGATGTAGCGATGCGATGCGCCATGGAATCCGTACCGGCGGATTCCCAGTTTCTCCGTCCACTCATAAGGAATCGCATACGCCTGCCGATGCAATGGAATGCTCTGGTGAAACGCCGTCTCAAACGCCGCCACCTGCGGAATATCTGGTAGTCGCCGGGCAAACGCCCGCATCGCTGCGATGTAAGGCGGATTGTGAGCAGGAGCGACATCAGAAAACTTCTGCATAACATCCAGAACATGATCATCCACCTGCACCACTTCCAGCGGGCCGCCATGGACCGCCTTGAATCCGATGGCCTGGACGTCTTCCATTTTTTCAATCACGCCCGCCCGCACCAATTCATGCAGATGCAGTTCGATCGCCGCGCCATGATCAGATAATTGAGCGCTGCCCGTGAGTTTGGATTTTCCGGTGGGCGCAAAAGTCCATGCGCTTTCGGGCAGGCCGATGCGATCCGCGGCGCCTTCCGCCAGAACGCGCTCGCCCGCGGCCATATCAAAGAGCTTGTACTTAAAGCTCGTCGAACCCAGATTGGCAACTAGAACAATCATCCAAAATCCAATATAACAATATCAGGCTGGCCAAAGTTTCGGGTGCCCCATCGCCCATTTAGCCGCGTGTGCTTGCACCGCGCGTCCCTCCACCGGCTTTGCGCCACCACGCCGACGATCGGTCCGCGACCCTGGATCCACCACCGGATTGTCGATCCGGTGGTCGGGGCAGCGCCGCCTCAGAAATTTTCCATCAAGCCTTCGGTTGGCCGGGCGATGACATGCGATGCGATGAGCTCACCGGTCTTTTGCGCCGCCGCCGCGCCGGCTTCCACCGCCGCCTTGACCGAACCGACATCGCCCTTGACAATCACCGTCACATAGGCTCCCCCGATCTGAATGCTTTTCACCAGCGATACATTCGCTGCCTTGAGCATGGCATCCGTGGCTTCCACGATGCCGGTCTGACCCTTTGTTTCAATTAATCCCAGTGCATGTGCCATAATATTGGCTCCTAAAAAAGTTTTGTCTAAATCCGTAACCATCCACGGGCAATGGTGCATGAGCCGGGCTGGCGTCGCTGCCCCATATCCTGAGGCGGCATTACCCGACCGGTTGCATCATTGCCGCGGTATCACTTCTTCGCCGGAACGCCTGCCGCTGCTGCCGCTTTGCTCTTGGGCAGAACATTGGCCAAATCCTCATGCGGACGGGCAATCACATGCACCGCCAGCACTTCACCGATTTTGCCGGCGGCTTCCGCAGCCGCATCCACGGCGGACTTTACCGCGCCGACATCGCCCGTAATAAACGTGGTGACGATGCCGGAACCAATTTTGTCCCAACCGATCATCTGCACGCTGGCGGACTTCAAGGCGGCATCGCTGGCTTCAATCAGCGATACCAATCCGCGGGTTTCAATCATGCCTAGTGCCTGTGCCATAAAAACTCCTAAAAAAAGTCGACCTGTATTGCCACCGCCGGTCGTGTCAGCGGATCAATTCAATTCGTGTGGCTGACTCCAGATCACACGCGTTACCTTCATCGGTATCAATATGTACTTCCAGTCGCACCTTGGGATGCTCGCGCACGCGAAGGTTGTCAAACACCACCCCGCACGGCCCCGTAATGGCCAGTTTCATCATGTCGCCATCTTTGACATTGTAATGCGCCATATCGGCCTTGTTCATGTGCACGTGCCGCATCGCTCGGATGACGCCGTTTTTCATGTTAAACGCGCCATACGGGCCAACCACCACCATTCCGGGAGTGCCTTGATGATCCCCGCTGATTCGCAGCGGCAGGTCAATGCCCATAAATATGCCATCGGTGTAACTAAGTTCAATTTGTGTGTAATTGCGTATCGGCCCCAAAATGCGAACGCTGGGAATCATACGGTTGCGCGGGCCGATAATGTTGACCAACTGCTCGCTGGCGAATTCGCCTTCCTGGTACAGGTCTTTCAGTTTGGTTAGTTTCGACCCCGGCCCGAAAAGAACGTCCAAAGCTTCCTGGGAAACGTGCATGTGCCGCGCGGAAACATTGACCACCAGCGGATTGGGTCCGCCGTTGTGGCTCGTCGGCTTGATCACCCGGCCTTCGCCCGCCAACCGCTGCCGCAAGGATTCGCGGACAAGATTTTCGACCGTTTTGCGATCCAAAACTGCGGAACCGGATTCAGCCATAATCATGCCTCCTAGAGCCATCATCGGCAAGTTATGGAAGATTCTAAAACAATTTGGAAGATTCTGCAAATAAAATTTCACAAGTTTTTAATTTTATAAATGCGAAATTTTACGTACCTCTCAAAGCCACCGGCTTTGCCGGTGGTGCAGCGCGTTAGTGGAGTGCCGCGCGGACAATCATTGTCTCGCCGCCAAGCCCATGATTTACAATAAAAACGGAATAATGCCGCTGCGGACTTTTTGGCGATACGCCGGATAGGCTTCCGGAAATTGCCCCTGCATGAGTTTTTCTTCCTGCTGCGACTTTATCCAAAGCGATAAAATCACCGCTGCCACATAAATCGCCCCGCCGACCGTCGGCCACGCCGCTATGAATGTTCCCAAAAATGCCAGCACCAAACCCGTGTAAATGGGATGCCGCACGATCTTATAGGGCCCCCGGCAAATCAATTCGTGATCCTGCTTCACCGTGGCAATTCCGCTCCAATTCCGGCCCAGAATCGTTCGCGCCCAAATGGCAAACACAAAGCCGCCGGCGCACAGAATCATTCCCACCGCCCGCTGGACCGATGATATGGGTAACAGCACGGTTCTTCCTCCCGACCAGTGGGTGGCAATGATCGCGGCAATAATCAGCGGCCATGCGTACGCCAAACGGCTCAAAAAAGGTTGGCGATAAATTGATTTCTTGTTATTAAAGGCCTTGACCAACCAATAAAGGCAAAATATCAGCCACAGAGCCTGAAGAATGTGCACCGTTACCGCATGATTGATGACCATAGCGTTGATATTACCACGCCTTGTCCGATCTCCCCAGTGTCGCTGCACCCGGCAATTATTTTACACATGACGCGACGACATTTAACCGCGGATTACGCGGATAACGCGGATACACTGGCGGGGGATATAGCAGTTAGTATCAAGGAGTTGGTCGGAAGGCGAGGGTCCAACGTAACCTGCCACAGAATCAGGGCAACGATCTGTGCAGCACCTCCCCCGGACGCATCAGCACTTATTTGCCAGCAAAAAGGGCAACGGTATAATCCATTTCCGGATCACAGGTAGAAGGGAACGCGCGCTTGGCTGCAACGGACGAAATGCTTTTGAACTCCATGCCTCCCAGCCAACGCCTCCGCTGGCGGCACCGGACCGCAGTCATCCTGTCTGCCCAAAGCCGCAGCACCTCCATTTCCTCTCCTTCCTCCGTGGTGAAAAAAAGCAGTTCAATGAATTCTGAACCCGGAATCTGGGGCACGTTGATTCACAGGGAGGCAGCGGAGGTAAACGGAGGACCAACGAGGCTCGACGATCAGCAATTTGGAAGTTCCGGCGATTTGTCCATCGATCATTGTTCGTTGTCCATTGATGGCAACGTGGACTGGCAGG
>JAJZGH010000202.1 GCA_021798635.1 Planctomycetota bacterium
GCGTAAATTCCGCAACCGCTCTCTGACATCCTTCCACACGCGAAATATCGCCAAAATAACCTTGAAATCTGCTGGCCGCACTCTCCAGATCGTTCCACACGGCAAAGGCTGGCTGCTGACCAAGCCTGTGCTGGCACCGGCCGCCACCGCTGCAGTTACCAGTTGGATCAGCAATTTGCAGTTGCTTACCGCCCATCGCTTTTCCAGTGTTTCCGCCGGCCGCGCGGGTTTTAAAAACAGCCCGCTCACCATTACCGTAGCATTTAAGCCCCCGCATGCTCTGCCAACCGCCGGTGCCAAAAAGCCGACCGCGATGCCACAAGCCCTTCCCGCTCCGGCTCCGTTGGTTATCAACTTCGGCATAAAAACCGATTTGACCGGTAAATTCTATTACGCCCAAAGCAGTTACAACCCCGGTGTGTGCGTAGTGCGTAACACATCCTTTACGCAGATGAATCAAAGCTTTAATAAACTGCGGGACCGTCACCTGGTGGCAGCCGATGTCGCCACGCAAGCTTCAAAGATTACCATGACGCGCCGCACAGGCGTTACCGGCAATACTCCCGCTGTACTTACACTTAGTAAAATGGGTGGGAAATGGGTATTAAACACGTCGCCAACGCAGCATGAAATTGCCAATAGCGCCGCCGTCAGCATGCTCCTTACTGATCTGCATTCTGCGACGGCCAAACGTTTTCTCGATATGCCGCAGAATTTGGCTGCCTTGGGCCTAAGTAATCCCGTAGCACGTGTGAAGATCACGCGGGCCGGGCATATCCACCCCATTGACCTCGCATTTGGCACGCCGCAAAAATCCGGCTTGGTGCCGGTAAAACTTGCGCAGTGGCCCAGCGTTTATCTGATCAGTTCTGCCGCCGCGCAGGAATTACTGCCAAAACTCACCGCTTTACGCAGTAAAACCGTCGCCAATCTTGCCGGAGTTAAAATTCAGCGTATCACGCTGCGGCACGCCGGCCAGACTGTTTCGCTGCGAAATCTCCACGGTAAATGGATGCTGGGAACCAAAGCGCCCGTCGCCGCTTCAGCGGTAAACAATCTCCTGGCAGCCTGGAAACCGTTACAGGCCAAAAACTGGTTTATCAACTCCCGTATGGTCTCCTCCGTTCCCCCCATTACCCTGGACGTTGCGCTGCTGCATTCCAGTAAAGTTGCGCCCGCAACTAAAAAGTCGGCGACACCAGCTAGGGTGCAAGCGCTCCCACAACATGATGTCCTGACCCTTTGGGATATCAACATCCCCGCGAAAGCCGCCACCGGTAAAGCAGCTGCCGCAACCACCCATCCAACCGCAAAAACCCAATGGCGCGCGGAACTTGTCCAGGCCGGCCACGCACAAACGAATCCCGCCTGGATATTCCAGCCAGAATCCAGCTTGGTGTCTGCAGTGCAGTCTCTGCTTAAATCGCAAAAATAGCCACTGTTCACAGAAAATATTTATATCCGATAAACCGCCTTGAACCATTTTACGAATTCTTGAGCAACGGCGGCGTCGGCCTCGAAAAATCTTGCTTTTACGGCGGTTCCGTAGGGAAGCCCCGGTTCTCGCTGCCACGCCAGCCAGGAATGCAGCACCGCTTTGATCCGATCATTCGCAGTGAATGACGCGCCGAGGTCTGCGGCTACATCGGTTGACTTCTCCGCGTGTGAAAGTAACGGATCATCTTTCGGCACTAAGGCTCTCAATAAATTTTCGAGCTTCCCAAAATCCTGTTTATTGTCCGGCATAAGCCACACGCCAACGCGAACGCGAAGAGAAGGCAGGTCTTGAATGTAGCCAGATTCCGGCGGACTATCAGGCATTGGAAAGCCCAGTGGTTTTAATTCGCGGCAAACTTGTTGCCAGCGATCCGCGATGGCCCGGTCAGTATCGATGACAAAACCCACCGACCGTCCTGACGCGGCCTTGACCGCCACTTTCATTTCCTTGAGCACCTTGGTGTCACAGCCTTCCACCTTGATATCGACAGGACGCGGGCCAAGATCAAATGAAATGCCGTGCCGCAAAAGCAGATGAATAATGGCATGTAGATCGTCCGGCCCCTCCACGTGGAGGCTTGGCCGTTCCAGCGATACCCCCATCAGCGCACCTCAAGCTGATGTTCATCGGCCGTTATCAGTTCCTCTCCGGAAAATGGCACGCTGGCTTCCAGTCCGCGCTCGATTTTATGCAGGGAGACCTGCGCCCTGATGGTTTGATCTTGCCGACAAACGGCGGCCAACCCACGCACGCAGTCGAAGCTATGAGTGGTCGCGAACACTTGGATATTCAACTCTATCGCGGTCCTTGCGATCAATGACCAGACGTCGCCCATAATTGAATAATGGAATCCCGTGTCCATTTCGTCAATGATTAGAAATCCCTGTTTCGCCTGGATAAGCGCTGCCGAAAGAGCCAGTAATCGCCGCATGCCATCGCCACAACTTCCCAGGGGCACACGTCGGTTGTCCCCTTTAAAGCTCACAACCACGCCGCCACGGCCAGCATAAGGCCGAAAACTTTGCGGCTCGCCGGTGAGAAAAACGATGGACGCAATTTGGGGATCAAGAATCCTCATGGCCTCAATCACCTCAGATTCACGCGACTCCAAGAGTATCTGGTTCCAAATAGCCGCCAACTGCCGCAATTCAAGGGAATCCGGCGTAATAAATTGAATGGGCGGCGAGATGGATTGCTCTTCCTTAAGATTCCGGCGAAAGGGGCGCCGCGGGCCAACCTGAATTGCGCCTTCACTTGATAAGAATATTGGCTCGATGCCCTGCGATCGGGATCCCCCGCATTCGATGCTCATGGCGAAGGCGGGCCGTCGCGTCCGGCTGGTCTTAAATAGCTCTGGAGCATCTTCGATCTGTGATAAGGGCACAACCCGCACCGTTACCGGCGGCAGGCTATTATCCGACTTAACGGAAAAATGGGATCCCTCGCCGGCGAGATGGCCATGAAAGAAGTGTGAAATATCGACAAAGCTGCTCTCCTCAGGCGAGCCGGGAGTTATTTCGCCGCGCCGTGAGGCGATGTTAATAAGCACGCTTGGATCCCCGCCGGCGGCCAAGAGGTGAACACATTCCAGCAGCGCTGTCTTCCCGCCATTATTCTTCCCAACCAGCAAATTAATGCGGGATAACCCGCCAAGAGTATACTTTTGAAATCCACGGTAATTTTCAACAGCGACTGATTTAAGCATGGCACGCCCATTCCATCATTTTTCCTGCGGCAGTATAACCCATCGCTACGGTTTGCTCCATATTACATCATCGGAATGGTATCAAACAGCCGAGCCTCTCGAAACTCGATGGTCAGTCCGACATGCAAATATCGACGTTGCGAAAGATTGTCGCCGCCTTGGGCGGAGAGCTGGATGTGATAGCCCGATTTTCCAAAGGCGCAGTTCGTATCGATCAGTTTGAGGATCGCGGGCATCATGCGCCTCGTGCAACCACCGCCGCACTTCATTTGGTTTGACAACCGGTGGCAGGCCATTATTCGCTGGCACTCGTTAAAATAGCATAGCCACTACACTGGCTCATGACGCCAACATCCCGGGGCAACCGTGCGCTATACAAACAGCGAAGAAATCCCGGCCAATTATGCCGCTATTTCGCTGGTCCATATTTTGAACTGCTGGAGCCGCATTAACCCGAAGGACGTGGTTAAGGCTGTGTCGGCGGCGTCGCGACCGTGGGCCATGACAATTCTCCCGATACGCGGATGGTTGTGCCGGGCGTCAAACGTGTACCAGCCATTGGAAAGAAAAACCTCAAACCAGGCAGAAAAATCCATGGGATCCGCATTCGGCGGCACGCCAATATCACCTAAATATCCGGTGGCATAGCGGGCGGGAATGCCCAGGCAGCGGCACAATGTGATCGCAAGATGCGCAAAATCCCGGCAAACTCCTCTTCGCTGATTAAACACATCAAACGCGGATTTCGAACTGTCAGCAAACAGATAACCGAATTGCACATGATTATGTACATAATTGCATACCGCCTGAACCCGTTGATAGCCCGTTACGCCCAGACCAAATTGTCGCCATGCAAATTCCGTCAAACGGTCCACTTCACAATACCGCGATGGCAGTAAAAACCGCAGTGTGTCCGTCGGCAAATTCTGAATCTCAAGCTGCTGCGCATTAAGATCTCCCTTATCGGGCATTCCATCGACCTCCACGACGGTATCGTTGTAAAGTTTCAGTAAGCCCGTCTGGGCCACCAGCCGTGAGCAGGTGTTACCAAATGTATCCGAAAAGTTCTCCACCGGCACGTCAGGTGAAATCACCAGATGCTCCGGGGTCAGCAGGTGATATCCGCCCGGATACGTATGCAGCAGTAGCATCAGGGGAGTAGGGGCCGGAACTGAAAAATGAATGTCGTAACCTATGCGGATGCGCATTTATAAACTCCAATGGGTAAACAATTACCCAATCCCCACTAAACTGATCGCCCCGAGAAGGCGGTCCGTGTAACCGCAACCTCGCCCGTTATTCGGAGAGGCCCCTGGGTCGCCAAGATCAGCCCGGTGACATCTTAGGAGTCAATCCGAGTAAGCACCAAACATTACTCGGGCAGGCTCCTGGAATTCACCAGAGAAATAATACTTGCCAACTGTCCCTGCATAGGGCCAAGCCCTGGCAGATTCACGCTGCAAGCCCGTTTCGTTTCCACTGGCTGCCATCGTAGTATAGCGCCCGTTTGCGTTGAAATCAAAAATCCCAAGCCTGCCTGCACGCCGCAAGTGCCTGATGGTAAGGATATAATAAAGCAGGGGACGAACTGAATGCTGGTGGGCTAAAAATATCGCATTCGTTGGCGAACTTTTAGCCAA
The DNA here is from genome assembly GCA_021798635.1 of Planctomycetota bacterium. Next base: position 4,844 of record JAJZGH010000202.1, read on the forward strand.
CTGTGTCGCGAACTGAAATCGGCTTATGGCCACAATATTAAGGAAGATCTATGAAAATAAAATGGTTAGACAAGCCGCAAAAGCATGACTATCGCGCTGCCGCCCGTTATTTGAGCCTGACGATGAGTCAACGCAAAGCCGAGGCTATTGCCGACAAACTGAAACAGGCCGATATGACTGAATTTGCGGCAAAGGACATTTTCCGATCCTCCGAGCTGTCTTTGCTGGGCGTCAGCAACAGTCATGTTGAGAAGGATGTGGACGCGATTACCGGCACCGGAAAATTGTCGCCGCTGTTGCTTTGCAGAGACCAAGCCAACGGCAAATTAATCATTGCCGATGGCTATCACAGACTCTGTGCCGTTTATAAATTGGATGAAGATGCCATGATTCCGTGCAAAATTGTTTAAGCGTAGTACTGTCAATCCCCATTTGCAGGCTTGACAGCACGAGGTAGATACGATGACAAATAAGCCCCATCAGCACGATATATCCTCAGCCCAACGGCATATGCTGCATTCCTCTATATCGCCTGACTTCCTGGAATCATCGCAGGAATGGCGGCGTGCTTTCTCAGAAGCCTGGGGTACATTTCTTCTGGTGGTTGTGGCCGCCGGCGCTGTCGTTGTCGGTGCCCGGAGTCATGGTGCCGTGACACTGAGCATGATTGTCGTCGCACCCGGATTGATGGTTATGGCCGTCATCTATTTCATGGGGGACGTCGGCGGGGCACACCTGAATCCGGCCGTCACGCTGGCCTTTGCGGTTCGCCGCAATTTCCCATGGAAACGGGTTCCCGGGTATATCCTTTCGCAGTTCGTCGGAGGCATAGCCGCAGCCATTTTCTTAAGGGCGATGTTCGGCACGGCGGGTCTTTTGGGTGCCACCGTTCCCGGAAAAGGGATCAGTGATTTGCAGGCCCTGGCCATGGAAATATTGTTAACGACCGGCCTGGTCAGCACAATCCTCGGCACCGCCTCTGGAGCAAGAAATGTCGGCTCCAACGCAGCACTGGCCGTCGGCGGTTACATCGCCCTGGCCGGGCTTTGGGCGGCTCCCATCAGTGGCGCTTCGATGAATCCGGTACGATCTTTTGCTCCCGATCTGATACGCGGCGACTTGAGCACGTGCTGGATCTACATCCTCGGCCCGCTCATCGGCGCAATGATCGCCGTAGGATTCGAGTGGATCCTCAAAGGCAAACCCACCACCGCCGGCACCCTCGCCGCCCAGGGAAGCCCCGACTAAGTCCGCGGGGGTCTCGCGCCTGCTGGCAAATTTCGCCTACGACACTATACTTTGGGTCGTCGTGCCTATGCCGTTGAACAAGTAGCCGGTACTCGGCAGCTCGACAGTGATTTCCGCGGGGGATCGAATGAGCAGGGCAGGAAAGATGAAGCCAATCGCATCACACACGGCAGGATCCGCCCAGAGCCAAGCGGCGCTTTACGGGCACGCGCAAGAAGATGCGGCCGCATCGGCCGCCGCCACCCCAGCCGAGACGGCGGGACTTCAGGAGATTGACAGGCTCGACGCAGTCCTCACGGCACGGTTCGCGAAAAGAATGCACACGGATACTAGCCTCGACCGGCGCGATGTGAGTTTCCAGGCTAACAAATCAAAGGCGGTATATCGCTGGTATAAGTATAAAGAAGGGTTTTCCGCCAGCCTGGTTGAGTATCTCCTCAACCGGTTCGCTGCCAAGGCGGCTAATGTCTTGGACCCCTTCGCCGGCAGCGGCACCACGCTTTTCGCCGCCAGCCGCCTTGGTATCGCCTCCGAGGGAATAGAACTGCTGCCGATCGGCCAGGAGATCATTGCGATTCGCAAGCTTATCGAAAAAGACATTAACGGCGATATAGCGGCGGCTTTGGCCCGCTGGTCAGAACAACAGCCATGGCGCGAAACGCGACAGCGCGTAGTTCTACCGGAACTTCCCATCACCCGAGGAGCCTATCCCGACGATACGAAGCTCCAGATTGAAGCTTTTCTTGCGGCATCAAAATTGGAACCTCCCGATGTTTCGGCTGTTCTCAGATTTGCCTTGCTGTGTATTTTGGAATCAATAAGCTTTACTCGCAAGGACGGCCAATACTTGAGGTGGGACTACCGGTCAAATCGCAGGCAAGGCCCGAATCCCTTTAATAAAGGTGAGATACTCCCTTTTCACATCGCATTTAGGTCGAAAATTCATGAAATGCTCGCTGATCTTTCTCCCGCTTCCGCGCCTTCTGATCTATTCCAGCAACCCGGATCTCACGGCAACATAACGCTGCACCATGGCTCCTGCCTTGGAATACTTCCGCAGCTTCCAACGGCATCGTATGACTCAATTATAACCTCTCCGCCCTATTGCAACCGCTACGACTACACCAGAACCTATGCGCTTGAGCTTGCGATATTGGGGATTGACGAGGCCGGCCTCTCGTCGCTGCGCCAAACCATGCTAACATGCACTGTAGAGAATAAGCTTAAAAGCCTTTTGGCAATAAACCCGAACTGGAAGGCTGCGATCCGCGCAGCGGATGATCAACAACTTCTCCAGGCAGTCTTGGGTTACCTGGATTTGATGAAGGCACAAGGAGAACTTAATAACAACGGAATACCTCGCATGGTTCGCGGCTACTTCTACGAAACGGCCTGCGTGATTTTCGAGTGTGCACGACTCCTCAAATCCGGCGGCCGATTTATGATGGTTAACGACAATGTGCGTTACGCTGGGGCAAGTATATCAGTCGACCTGATACTTTCAGCTTTGGCCGAAGGAATGGGTCTCCGCGTGCACCAGATAATGATATTACCAACAGGTAAAGGCAACAGCAGTCAGCAAATGGGGGAACACGGACGGGACGAACTGCGCAAGTGCATCTACGTTTGGCAAAAGGAGTGAGGAAGTGCCCACTCCCGCCCGTCTCCACTTGAGAACAAGCCAGGATCTGGTCACACCTTACGCGGCGATACGGGCGGGCTTTGTTCAGATGGCAATTGAGAAAAATCGAAAAGCCACCCCGTTTGTGGCACAGGCCCGCTCATTAAAAGCCCGCGCCATGAATGCGAGGAATCCCGGCGAACTGCTTACTCTAAAAGATATCCAACCCGCGATGCTCGCGGCAGCAGGACTTTCCGATAAAGCCATCACGCACCTGCAGGACGAGGACAGACGTGCCGCAGTGCTGGGCCTGATCGAAAACTTTCTCGAACCGGCGGGCAGTAACTTCGTCGAGGAGCTGGTATTCAGATTCCTGCTCACCCGCGGCGACACTCTCGGTGGATCCATGCGGAATATTGCCGGCGCATTAGCGCAGCGTAAACTGACCCGCGCGATCATATCTTCGCTCCGCCTCGCACGGCAGCCCTATCACTGGCTCCACACGCAAACGAAATCGTGGGCGTTAGGGCCGGCGGACGATGCTGATATAGAAATCCAGCTAAGGGGCCTTGCCTGGCGACGAAACGGGTCCCAGCGAACTCTGCTTTACAATGTTATGCTTCCGCTAACCAGAAACAATATCGATATTTGTCTTTTCGATTGTAGCTACGAGTCGCCCTCGCCGGAAATTATTCGTTCACCAGAGCATTATATTGCCCTGGGCGAGTTGAAGGGCGGTATCGACCCGGCGGGGGCGGACGAACACTGGAAGACGGCTCGATCCGCCATCGAGCGCATCAAGCGGGCGTTCAAGAAGTCGCAGTTAAACCCTAAGACTTTCTTCGTCGCTTCCGCAATAGAAAAAAGTATGGCCAACGAAATATGGAATCTTCTCTCGGACGGCGATCTCGATAACGCGGCAAACCTGACTGACGACCAGCAACTTGATTCCATCGCTCGCTGGATTTGCTCACTTTGATCCTCCAGTTGCAGCCGTTACCAATGTTTGATAACCTCAGGCAATGTTGACTACAGCTCCGAAAACACTTGGAAAACTCTTTACCGTAAACGGTTCCGCGGGGTACCTCGGCGTCTCGACTTCCACATTAAGGAACTGGGACCGTACCGGCAAACTCAAGGCCCGACGACACCCGATTAACGGATACCGACTTTACAGCCGTCGTGATCTTGATCATATCGTGAAGGCACTGAGGGACTGATGCCATGAAGTACGAACCCTATATTTTGCCAAGGCTCGCGTTCAATTACGAGTCTAAACGCATCGGCGGGTCGTTGCTGGTGCACGCCGATTGCCTGGAATGGCTGGGCCATGTTCCAGAAGATACGCTGCATGGGATTGTCACCGACCCGCCCTACGGGGTAAAGGAATACGATTTGGATCAGTTGCACAAACGGGGCAGCGGTAACGGCGGAGTCTGGCGCATCCCCCCTTCGTTCGACGGCCATGTTCGCGCTCCCCTGCCACGGTTTACCGCACTGGACGAAAAAGAGCGTAAGCGCTTAAGCCATTTTTTTATCCAATGGGCCGAACTGGCAAAAACGGCGCTGCGGCCCGGCGGCCACGTGTTTATCGCCACGAATGCCTTTCTGGCCCCATTGGTCTACTCCGCTTTAATGGCTGGAGGATTGGAGTTTCGCGGG
>JAJZGH010000011.1 GCA_021798635.1 Planctomycetota bacterium
CATCCAGTTGCCGCCACGGTTCGGACTTACCCGCCAGGGCCGGATCGCCAGTGATTTTCCCCAAGGGATCTTTTTCTATCGGGCGCACCACAACTACCCGATCTGATTTGGGGTCATAAATGCCCATGGCATGCAGGCCGAACTCCGGTAATCGCTTTTCAAGTTGATCCATATCATCGCCGGCAAGTTCTTCGGACACGCGCTGGAGTTGACTTGAGCCGGCCTGAAGGAATGCGTCAATGGAAAATCCGGTGAGATTGGCCGCGACACGGTGGGTAGGCAGAACAATCAGGCCGGGATCCTGCATGGCGATCAGCACGAACAAGGCAAAATTGGCACCGTGATCCGTGGGTAAAGCAGCTCCATTTTTCGCTGTAATTTCCGCCCGATAATTCAGGCACGTGCCATAGCGATGGTGCCCATCGGCAATGTAAAGATGTTTTTCCCGCATCAAGCTCTGCACCAGCGCAATTACGTGCAGATCGCTTACCTGCCAGAGTTTGGATGTGACATGCGACTGGCCATCCTGAGATGGAAGTTTTGCGGTAGCCAGGGGAGCATGGTTGGCGATGGCGGCAAATAATTTATCCGTCACGACATTGGAGGCGTCATCATATAAGCCGAACACGGGAGACAGATTCGCGTGCGTGGCCCGCATGAGCATCAGACGATCTTCCTTGGGGCCGCTGAAGGTTTGTTCATGGGGATGAATGGTGCCCTGCGGGCCGAACTCTTCGAGCCGCACGCGGCAGAATAATCCGCGGCGATGATACGCTTTGCCATCATAGGTATAGGTTTGCTCATAGGGGTACAGGGCGGGGGAAGCGTCGCGCTGCAGCACGCCCTGCTGGATCCAGTCTGTGAGGGTTTTTGCGGCCAGTTCATACGCCTGGGCGGGTCCGGCATTTTTAGGGGGCACGTGCGGCAAATCAATAGAGACAACATTGTGCGGATTTTTTGCCAGCAGATGCTCTTTATCCGAACTGGAAAGCACATCGTAAGGGGGAGAAATAAGAGCGGTTTGTTCGCTCTGCGGATAACGAATCGCCGCAAGGGGTTGAATATCAGCCATTTGAATTTCCTGTCATGGAGTTTAATAAACACACATCCAAGGCGGTGATTGTAATGCCGAGAACGGGTTGCTGGCCAGCGGGCGGGGTTTTTAGTGCCCATGATGGCCAAAGGGTTCCGGTGGGCGGCGCGGTACCCCCACGACATTTGACAGAGAGAACGTCCTTGGGCCGCAGGATACTAATACATTGGTGAATTTCATCTAACTTTTCCGCCCCAGCGCGTCAGGAATAATACCAGGGCAACTTCCCGATTTGCGCGGCGCTCTCTTTGAACATCGCCGATAAAGCGAGGCATTCCGGTGAGGCGGTCGACCTCAATGTTAACCGGCCACGGCTACGAGACGGCTTGCGAGCGGCGGCGCATGAGTAGAAAAATGCCGGCACCCCCAAGCAATAATAAAAATGCGGATGGCTCCGGCACGGACGATGCCAATGAGAGGCCCAGCAGGCCATTGGGTTGGTCGAAGGTCATCCAGCTATATGGGCCGCTTACAAGCTGGCTTAGGTCGCCGGTCATGCTGGGTTCAAAAAAGTTCATTCCTAAATCGCCGTTGAGTGTCAATGTCTGCCCGGTGGCGGGGTCGTTGAGCGTGATATTTTGCACCAATACGGGGGCACCGACGTATTTAATGGTCTGGCCGCTGGTGGTCTGTAATGCCAGGGAATCAAGATAAAATCCGACGGCATTGACGGAGACGCCACCGGCCCCAGACACGGGTAGTGAAAACTGGTTTGGCACAGCTTTTCCTGTATCAGTATAGATCAGAGTTTGATTGCCGCCACTGTCGGTAAGTACTGAAATGCCAAGACTGGCCGCTTCAGTTGTGGAAATAAAAGAAGCCTGTGCACCCGTGTCAAAAAGAAAACTACCGGTGCTGGTACGCGTAACATTTCCCGTTGCGGTTGGCTCGGTATAAGCGATGGTGACAGGCGGTGTGTTATCCACCGGAGGATTTGAACTCAGGACGTTGAGCGGGTTGGGACCAATAAATGGATTGGCAACCTGCATCGGTCCCGTCGCGCCGCTGGGATTTACCTGGGTGAACTGGGAAAAGGATGCGAAACTCAGTTTCACCTGATATTGCGTGGGAACAATGCCGGGATTGGTCGTTAAGGCATTGGGGTTGTATGCGGTGCCGGGCTTGTAAATCCACGTTTGGGTTTCGCCGGGATTATTCACGTTCGTTACATTGTTGGCTGATAGCAAACCAAATACTGTGACATTTCCCTGCATTACGGGCATGCCGAAAATATCGATGGGGCCCTGAATCGGATTCGCCGGACTTTGATTTATCTCCATACCAACACTATTGACCGGGTTGCTGAAGTCGGTTACCGGTGGCGGCGAGCCTCCCAGATTAATATCGTTGCCGACATTAAATGGCGAGGTCAATACGTTGTAGGGCTGGGAAACAGAATATGTGTCCGTACCCCCAAGCGCAATATCATTAAACGTCACCGGCGTGGTGTTGTAACTTGCCATTCCCAGACTAAAACCCTGCGCCGTTTCCTGGCTTAACAGAACTCCGCTTGTGCCCGTGTCCAGATACCCCTGAATATCATAAGCACCCGCGTACGCTCCGGTCCCATAAACCACCGCATGGGTCGCGGTATTTTCCAATATTGCCTGAATTTGCGGCTGATCCGCCGCAGCAGGCAGCACTCCCTGAATCTCAATCGGTGCCAATGTTGCTGCGCCCGCACTTTGGCAAATCAATGAGACCATGGAAAAGGCCAGCCCACACCCGACAATCGCCGACTGCTGTGAAAAACACCGCATATAAATACATCCTCTTCACCGCCAAGTGCATCCTATTATTATACCATACGCCCTTGCATAGCGCAAAGTCAAGGTTTTTCCGCACACGCTTGCAGCAGTGCTTGCGGGGCACCAATGTCACCAATGGAAATCTGGCCCAGATAGCTGATGGCCTCCGCTGATTCAAATCCGATTTTCATGCCGCAAAAGCTTATGGTGTGGGCAGCCTGCACCGCAACGCCCATGGGCCGGCCCGTATCGCAATCCAACCCTGAGGGAATATCCACGCTTATTACCCGGCGATTTGACTGATTTACCTGGGCGATCAGATCTTGTGTTACTTCATCCAAGGGGCGATTTAGCCCCGTACCGAATATGGCATCCACCACGGCGTCGCCAACGTCGCTGTTCTCCAACCATTGTGTGAATGCGTCTTGTTGCGGCGTAAGAATGGCCAGGGGGATCCCCATTTTTCGGATGATCTGAAGTTGCGTTAATGCTGCGCCGGTGAACTTATGTTCATCAACCGTCAGCAGAATTGTCACCCGATGCCCGTGATTGGCCAAATGCCGCGCCGCCACAAGCCCATCGCCGCCATTATTTCCCGCCCCGGCCAGAATCAGCACCGATGACCCTTCCATCATATAAGAGCGTGCAACTTGAGCTACCTCCCGACCGGCATTTTCCATCAGCATCAACACCGAGATGCCGAATTCCTCCACCGCCCGTCGATCCACTTCCATTAACTGCGCACGGGAAAACCATAACATCGGGCGATTCGGAATTTCAGGATGGGTGTTGCTCATAAGTTTCTTGCCAGTAAAACCGTTGCCGAAGTATATCCGCGCATCTCATCTTATCCGCGACGGCTTAACCGGCAACATGCAGGCGACGATATTCATTTTAACGCAGAGTCTGTATATTTCATTTGCAGCCATGCGTGTGACCGGACGTTATATTAAGGTATGGCCGCTTTGCACGATCACAAGCGGCAATCTTGAGGAAATGGAGTTATGAGCAATCGGGTAATGTCTGAATTACCTGGTGACACGGACCGTACCACGGTTAATCGCCGGAAATTTCTACAGGGCGCAGTCGCCGGCATTGCGGCCCTCGGTTCTGTTACAGCAACTGCCGCGGCTAACACGGAGGAAAAATACACGACTGCGCTGCGCGGCAGCGGAGACTCCGCGGCTACGCGGTCGCTTCCCTATGGGGCGATATACATACCGGCTCAAGCGTGGAATGCTTATCAAATGTGGCAACATTACGATCCAAAAATGACGCTACGGGATCTTGGATTTGCCCGCAGTCTGCGGCTCAATGCGTTGCGGGTCTGGCTTAGTTATGAATTCTGGCTGACGGATCAGGCGGCGCTGCGACAGCGATTTGAGCATTTTCTTAATTCCTGTCACGCCGTTGGAATTAAGGTCTTGCCCGTACTCTTTGAGGGCGATGGCGTTGAACCCACCGCGGCCCATATAGCCGATGTTCACCCGTTGACCGCATCTGATCTGCTGTCACCGGCCTCATCTGTTGTCATCAACCATCGGCGATGGCATGGCCCCTTGAAATATCTGGACTGGTTTATGGATGGTTACCGCAATGACCATCGCCTGCTGGCGGTAGAAGTGCAAAATGAACCGTGGGGCGCAGCCCGACACCGGTTTGCCGAAGCGATGATGCGACATGCCGCAAAAAATCGCGGTACAACGCCATTCTCCATCGGCGGAGCCAACCTGAAGCAAAGCATGGCCTTTATCGATGCCGGCGCGGATATTCTGCAAACCCATCCGGACTTCCCGGCATCGGTCGAGGCTGTGCACCACACGCTACATCGAACAATCATGGCGCAACACTCATTGAAGAAATCCGTTTGGGTAACGGAGTGGCAGCGCATCCGCACCGGCGGATCAGGCTGGGGAAACAAAGCGCTGACTGGAAAACAATGGGAACCGGATTACGCCTCAATGGCACCCTTGATGCGTGCCGCACCGGTGGGAAGCTTTTTCTGGAGCCTGATGCTCAAGCCCGCATGGCTTCTGGCGCAGCGCCGCAAAGGCACGTTGAATGGTGTTTTCCATGAAGATGGCGCGGTTTGGAGCCTGCGCGATGCACGGGCGATCTCGGGCAATGCGCATTTTCAGGCTGTGGAACGCCCAGCATGGCCCCGCTGGGCGCAGGCGATTCCACAATCACTGGGAATGCCCCTTCGGATTGGCCGTAATCCTTCCAGGTAATCAGCGGTTCCAGAAGCTTCCTTAGCCCGCGGCAGCCAATACCTGCGCCCGTAGTTTGTGCTGCAAATACCGCCCGGTGTGGCTTGTCGGGTGGCGTGCGACATCTTCGGGTGTGCCGGTGGCGACGACCTGGCCGCCGCCGCTACCGCCCTCCGGCCCCATGTCGATAAGCCAATCGGCGCATTTGATCACATCCAGATTATGTTCAATAATCACCACCGAGTTGCCGGCATCTGCAAGACGATTTAGCACATTAAGCAAGTTATGAATATCCGCAAAATGCAGGCCGGTCGTGGGTTCATCCAGCACGTACAGCGTATGGCCGGTCGCGGGTTTGGCCAATTCCGAGGCAAGTTTAACCCGCTGGGCTTCGCCGCCGGAAAGCGTGATGCTGGATTGCCCCAGTCTCACATAAGACAATCCGACATCATTAAGCGATTGGAGGAACGCGCGGATATGCGAAAAGCTGTCAAAAAACTGCAAGGCTTCTTCAATCCGCATTTCCAGCACGTCGGCAATGGATTTTCCGCGATATTTTATTTCCAGGGTTTCCCGGTTGTAACGCGTGCCGCGGCATTCTTCACAGGTTACAAACACATCCGCAAGGAAGTGCATTTCAATGCGTTTGGTGCCCTGCCCCTGACAGCTTTCACACCGTCCCCCTTTGACGTTAAAACTGAAGCGCCCGATCTGATAACCGCGCATGCGGGCTTCACGCGTTTTGGCATACAACTGTCGGATCAGATCAAACACACCGGTATATGTGGCGGGATTGCTGCGGGGCGTGCGGCCAATCGGTGATTGATCTATCTCAATAACTTTATCTATGTTCGCCACGCCCAGAATTTTTTTGTGCCGACCGGGATGCTCCTTGGAACCGTACAACTGCCGCTTGAGTCCCTTCAGCAGAATATGATTAACCAGCGATGACTTGCCCGATCCGGAAACGCCGGTCACACAGGTCATAACACCCAGCGGAAATGCCACATCAATGCTGCGCAGATTATTTTCCGCAGCCCCGGTGATTTCCAGCACTCGCTTAAAATCAGGCTTGCGCCGCTGGGTTGGCACGGGAATCTGATATTCGCCGGAAAGATATTTCGCGGTAATGCTTTCGCGTGAGGCCATCACCTCCGGCACCGTGCCCTGGGCAATAATCCGCCCGCCGTGGGATCCGGCACCGGGACCGACATCAATAAGCCAGTCAGCGGCCCGAATGGTATCTTCATCATGCTCCACAACAATGGTGGTGTTGCCGATGTCGGTGAGGTGCCGCAGCGTTCGGATTAGGCGGTCATTATCTCTCTGATGCAAGCCAATGGTAGGTTCATCCAGCACATAACATACACCCACCAAACCGGAACCGACCTGCGTGGCCAGGCGGATGCGCTGGGCTTCACCGCCGGAAAGCGAACCGGTTTGCCGGTCTAAGGTCAGGTACCCCAGACCGACATTATTCATAAATCCCAGGCGGGCGCGAATTTCTTTCAACATCGGAGCCGCGATAATCTCGTGCTCTCCGGAGAACTTCAGGGTGTCAAAGAGTTCGATGGCACCACCGATGGTCAAGGCGGTCATCTCCCGGATATTGTACTTTCCGATTCTTACCGCCAATGCCTGCGGCTTAAGACGATCACCGTGGCACTTTTCGCAGGCCTGTTCACTTAAATAATCATGGAGGCGGGCTTTGACAAATTCGCTATCCGTGTTTTCCCAACGGCGTTGCAGGTTAGGCAGCACACCCTCAAATTCGGCACCAAAAGCCTTTGCATCTTTGGCGGTGGTGCCGCGGAGGAGAATCTGCCGGATTTTGACCGGGATATCCTCGAAGGGGGTATCACCATCGACGCCGAAGGCTTCACAGAACTTCCGCAGCAGGCGGTTGTAATAAATGTTCATCCGCTTGCCATTGCGGCTGAATGGCTCAATGGCACCATCAAGCAGGGCGGCGGTCTTATCGGGAACAATCAATTCTTCGTCAAATTCGAGAATCGTTCCCAGCCCGTCGCACTGGCTGCATGCACCATAGGGACTGTTAAAGGAAAACAGCCGCGGCGACAGTTCTTCCAGAGAACTTTCCGGATGATTGGGGCAGGCATAACGGGACGAAAAAGTGTGATCGACCCATTTTCCTGATTCTTCCCGTGCAATGACCACCAGGCCGTCGGAAAGTTTTAATGACAGTTCGATGGAATCCGCCAGACGGGTGCGTATTTCCGGTTTAATGGTCAGACGATCCACGACCGCTTCCACGGTATGCTTAATTTTTTTATCCAGAGCCGGAACCGATTTAATCTCCATAACCTGCCCATCAACCCGGGCCCGGACAAAGCCCTGCCGCGTCATGGCTTCCAGCGCTTCCACCTGCGCCCCTTTTTGTCCGCGCACGAGAGGAGAAATAACCATCAGCCGCTGATTTTCCGGCCATTGCATGAGATTTTGCACAATTTGGGAAGGAGATTGGGCGGCAATGGGTTCTGCGCAAATCCAACAGTGCGGCTTACCTGTGCGCGCGAAAAGGACGCGCATGTAATCATATATTTCCGTTGTTGTGGCCACGGTTGAACGGGGATTGCTGCCGCCGCCGCGTTGTTCAATGGCGATGGTCGGGGGTAAACCCTCAATTTCGTCGCAATCGGGCTTTTGCATCTGCTGTAAAAATTGCCGGGCGTACGCGGAAAGAGATTCCATGTATTTGCGCTGTCCCTCGGCGAAAATTGTATCAAACGCCAGGGAACTTTTGCCCGATCCGGAGAGACCGGTGATAACCACTAATTGATCGCGCGGTATTTCGAGACTGACATCTTTAAGATTGTGCTCGCGTGCACCGCGAATACGAATGCTTTTCATTTCCATGGGTTTCTCCGGCTTGCCAGAGCTGAATTTCGCTCCATAAGCAAGCCCGTCATTTTACCCAACCTGATGGCGGGTTTCCAAACAATTGTTCAATTGTAGCGCGGAAAATGGAACTGGTGCTTAAGTACCAGGCCCGGTTTATAGCGTTGGCTGGTTTTTTCATGAAATTCAAAATTTTTCTGGTAGCGTTGGACCAGTGCGGGAATATTTTTGATTACCAGCATATTCTCCGCATTGAAATGGGCGGCGGCATAGCTGAAGTTGAAACTTCCCGTGATGATGATGCGATCATCAATGAGCATGACTTTGTTATGGGCAATCAGATAACGGTCATCAATATACGTAGGAATTCCGGCGGTGTAGACGGCATCGAGGCCGGGGCTGATGAGACGGCGGTAGGAATGCGTGCGATAATTTTTGCGCTCCACATTGGAACGGTCCAGAATAATTGTAACAGCGACTCCGCGTTCTCTGGCGTGTATCAGGGCCTTGATAATGGGCTTGCTGGTGAAGCTGTAGGCTTGAACTTCAACACTTTTTTTGGCGGAGTTAATCAGACGCACCAGTTCACGTGTGGCACCGCCCTCCGGAGAGAAAAATACATTTAGAGAACTGTTGGCTTGTGGATGACTGGCCGGTATCTGGTTACGCAAATGCCCCAGCCAGATGCCGGCCAGCAGGCACAGGGCCGAAAATATCAGCGTGCCGGGCTGAAACACAGTGCTTGATGCGGTGGACCTGCGAGCCATGAATAGCAGCCCCTTCAATGCCCTGCGTCGCGGGATCAGCGGTGCCGGCGGTCAGAACCGTGGTCCAGGCCCCCCAAGGAATTAAATAGCCGACGGCTGCAAGGGCCGGTACCCCTGGGGAACTGGCCAATCGGCCCTACGAACCTGCGGCCGATTATTTTTTGCCTTTTGCCGCGGGCGCTGCGACAGCGGCTGCGGCCGGGGCAGCACCAGCTACCGCAGCGGTTGCGCCGGCAGCTTCAGCCTTCGGAGGCTTCTTGGCGGCGACAGCCTTGCGATGCGCGACCTTGGGCAGGTTGTACACGCTGGACTTAGCCTGACTCCATTTATCGTTATCTTCAAGCATGTCAATGCGCTCTGCTCTTTTGAGAACATTACGATGACGTTCCAACGTGCTTTTACCCTTAAGGCTTCGATCTAATGACATAACCGCACACTCCGTGCTAAGCGCCAACCGGTTTTCCGGCAATTACAAAGCTCCATAGCTTAACAGAAGAGGGCTGAAATACAAGCACTTAGTGATTAAACCGCCGCGCAAGAAAAAAGGCCGGGAATATAAACATCCCCGGCCTGTAGTGTGAATGGAAAAGGGAGTTTTACCCTTATTTTCAATAATTGCGGCCAAACTGCCGTTTCTCGAATTCCTTCTGGATGATGATTCGCGGGCGAACCAGAATCAGCAGTACCAGATTGTCTTTGGTGGTGGAGCTGTTGGTGAACAGTCGATTAATAATTGGAATCTGGGAAAGCACGGGCACGCCGGCCTCAATGGTGGTTTCACCAGCCAGGCGTTCACCGCCCAGCAGGAGGGTTCCGCCGTCCGGCACTGAAACGGTCGTGGAAACTTCCGTAACCTGAGTCTGTGGCAACTGTACGAAACCGGGGAAGGCGGTGGCGGCAGCGCCAGTGGCGGTAGCCGGGTTCTGGCCAAGGATATTGAAGGTTTGAAGGCTTAACAACTGCGACAGCGATGGCTGAATGGTCATAATAACGTAGCGATCATCGGACGAAACCGTTGCCTGCACAGATAAGCTTAAACCCGTAGTCAGAGGAAGCACATTCAGGGTGGTTCCCACAGCACCATTACCACCAAGATTTCCTCCACTGGCGTTTTGTGTAAAGCTTTGGACGTAGTTTTGCACGTCTTCCACGACCATGGTTGCCCGCTGGCCGTTAAACAGCGTAAGACGGGGAGCTTCGAGCAGCGTATTGCGTTTGTTAATTTCGGTCGCATTTAGCAGTAGGTTCAACTGATAGTTGGAAAGAATACCACCGCTTAAGCTTAGCGAAGGGGTGGTATATGCGCCACCGATGGAGTTCGTTACACCTGTTGTCTGAGGGCTGGCATACGTGGACGTATTATTCGTGATGGTGACCGGGCCGGCGATGGCCGCGTTGTTGGAACCGACACCAGCGACTGAGCCTATATTCGAACCGAACATATTCCCAAAGCCCAGACTCCAGGAGAAGCCGAAATCATTCAGGAAGCCGGTGGTTACGTAGAGGAACCGAGCGTCGATAGAAATTTCAACGGATCGGGTTTCACGCAGTTGCTTTAATAATCCCGAAACTTTTTCCAGGTTGCCGGGGGTCTGCGTGATAACCAACTGCCCGTTGATTTCGCGAACGGATCCAACCGTTCCACCATTGTCAATCCACGAATTTCGGGCCACGGTATTTTCAATAAGCTGGGTGATCTCGGTAACCATTTGGGCGCGTGTTTTGCCGGCTTGTTGTTGTCCGCCCTGGCCCCCGCCGGTACCCGAGAAGAGATTGGAACTGCCGCTGCCACCACCACCGCCGCCCGAGCTTCCGCTGCTGACCTGCACGCCGCTGTTGCTGCTCTGATTTTGCAGATTAAAGGTCGGTGCGGTGAAGTTGGGGGCCTGAACCAGCAGATCCTGAATGTCAAATACGCGGGTTGTCTTCTGCTGTGCCAACTGATCATTGGTGGAAATGGTCAGTACGCCGCCGCTGATGCTGTAACCCAACTGCGTTCCACCGCTCCCCTCGGCCTGTTGCAGGACCAGCGAGAGGACTTTATTAAACGGTACGCCGCGTAAGGTTAAGCTGATGGGGGTGTTTTTCTGTACACCGGCGTTGCTCAATGCATTCCAGTTGACAACAATATTGGCACCGGTCTGCTGCCGCAGTAGTCGGACCACGTCCGAGAAGGGCTGCTGATTGACCACAATGCGCGAGACATTACGCGCCAAAGCCAGACGGGCTTCCTTGTCCGCCGGTGATTCGGAATTGTGCTGTTCCGCTTCCCGCATTCTGCTAAGTTCGGGCCAATCCTGCGGGTAAATTTCCAGATTGGGGTAGGGAATCATATATTCCTGTCCCTTGACCTCCTGCGCCTGTTCGGCTTCCGAACGCAGATGATGATAGTGATTCCAGGCATTGTATTGAATCTGATCAGAGACCATTTCCTGCATAAACAATGCGGTATTGTTCTGCGGATCAATCGCAATGACCTGATTGAGGGTATCCAGCGCCTGCTGGTACTGCATTTGTTTGAAGTACTCACGGGCCTGACCCATCAACTGGTTGATCTGCATCTGCCGGCGAACCGCCAACTGATGTTCAATTTCCATCTGGCTTTGTGTGACTTCCTTAGCACGATTCGCCTGGGCAACGGCCTGGGCTTGAGCTTCCTGCTGCTGGATTACGGCCAGCTGTTGATCAGCACGGGCCTTCATTTCTTTGTAATCACCGGCCGTCAGAATGCCACGAGCAGCCTCAATAGTGGCCAAGCCGTCGTTAACATGATCTACCGCCTGAGGATATTTACCGGCCTGCATTTCCCCGGCAGAAAGCTGAAGGTCATTATCAAAGAGCACATGGGCACGCTGCGCCTGGATGGCCTGATCGTAAATCTGCTGGGAAAGCAAGCCTGGCGACTGTCCTAAAGCCAGCTTTTGGGCATTGCGAAGGCCCATTGCGGCAGCTTCGTTTTTCGGATCAAGTGCCAGAGCATTGTTATATAAGGCGACAGCCTGTTGATAGTTGGCGTTACGCAAATCACCATCGGCGCGCACGACCAGTGCTGCGGCGCGTTCGCGTTCAATTTCCGCCAGGGAAGGTTTGGTTACCACTTGTGGCCGTGGAACCTGCATGGTGGGCGCAGGTGCTGTGGAGGCAGTCTGCGTGGTGGCCTTGGGAGCCGTCGTTGGGGACATGACCATCACTGGAACAGGACTTGGAGTTGGCGTTGGACCACCCACCGTTGCCGGTGCGGGCTGCGCCTTGGTTACCGCTGGAGCCGATTGCTGTTGCGGCTTTGCCGTGGCGGCCTGCTGGGTAGTTTCAGTTTTGGCCTGGGTTGCAGCGGCCTGCTGAGCGGCCATGGCGGCGGTGGCTTGCCGAGCTTGTTCGGCTTGGTGCTCCTGAGTGAGTTGCTGGGCCAGAAGTTGTTGCTGCGACATCTGCTGCTGGTGTGCAAGTGTTGCGGCGGCCAGTGCTGCCGCGGCAGCTTTTTGAGCCTCCATCTTTCTTTCCGCTATCTTTTGCTGTTCGGCCATGTGTGCGGCAGCGGCAGCTTTGGCCTGCTGGACTTTTTGTTCCTCCGCGAGTTTTTTAGCGGCGGCTTCCTGCGCCATCAGCTTCTGCTGGGCCGCTTTTTGCTGCTGAACAAGTTTTGCAGCGGCGGCAGCCTGCGCGACCTGCTGTTGATGTTGCTGCTGGGCCAGTTTTGCAGCGGCGGCAGCCCGGGCGAGTTGCTGTTGATGGGCAAGTTTCGCTGCGGCAGCTTCTTTCGCTGCCTGGCGATTTTTCATTGTCTGAGCGGCTTGTGTGGCGGCAGCTCGTTGCGCCTCCTGTTGATTTTGTTCCGCCAGCAACGTCTCTTTGGCTGCGGCAGCCTGTTGGGAAGCAGTTTGGACGGCGGCGGCTTTGGCCTGCTGGGCTGCTTCAAGCCGGCGTACCTGTTCCACGCGACGTTGAGCAATCATGTATTGATAATGCGGGATCAAATTGGCCTGGCCGCCGAGATCAACTCCGGACACTTGAATTTTGTTAAGGTCCGCTTCCGCCTGATCAAAGTTGCCGGCCTGATAGGCGTGCGTCGCGTCTTGAAGCAGCGACTTCATCTGCGGAGCCACTTGCTGCTGCTTGGCTTGAGTTAACGCCAAGTTGTCGGCGGCTTCACTTTTGAGCTGGGGTGAAACATCCGGGCTTTTAATCAGATATTGGAAGAGTTTGGCCGCATGGGCGTAGTGGCCGTCCTGCAGGGACGCGGTGGCGTTGTGGTACACCGTCAGATCCATCGACATGCCGGCAATGCCTGCATCCGCCTTTTGCAGAAGCGAAGCCAGACGCGTTTGATCCGCAGCACTGAGTTTGGACGGATCAATCGACAACAGCACCTGCTTGGCGGTCTGATACTCATGCTGACTGATCAGTTGCGTGCCGCGATCCAGAAGCGTCGTTGATGGCGACGCCTGGGCTTCCGCGCGGGCAATGGCAAAGGGCAGCAACGGAAGGCCCGCGCCCGCCAGTAAAGCTCCCGCGACGCCAATGGCAAGAATTTTTGATCGCTTCTGGGTATTCAAGGCTACTACTCCTACATCCGAACATTAACTGTGGAACCGGCCCATGATCATGCACCGGACCCGATCAGACTTCAAACTAAACAGCGTTCGGCACCAACCGTCCGCCAGGGTCTTGACCTCATAAAAACATCTACATGTTTTCCATGCCCTCTTATTTGTCAGGGCTTATCCTGCAACATCCCGCCGCTAAACCCCCGTATCCTAAAACCGATTTTGTCCGCTTGCAACTACAATTCAATTTTTATCTTCCGTAAGAAACTCCCCGCCAGGGATATAACCCTCTCACGGATTGATATTCTGCCCGGTTTGCGGTGGCGGCGGCGCCCCAATTTCGTTGCTCAAATTATTGAGCTTTTGCAATTGCGGATCATTGGAATCCCACTGTGAATTCCGCAGGTGCAATTTGTGATCCGGGCCGTCAAGAATTACATTAACGCTCTGGTCCACCGGTTGTTTTACGGCATCCACCAGCAAATAACCGGTCGAAAAGTTTACAAGTTTGGGTTTCAAGGTACCCTCACTGGTGATGACCGAGATGGACTCGCTGTTGCCAATCGGCTCGCCTAAACGCACGGTCTGACTACCGTCAAGCCACTGGCCGCGAACCCATTTGAACAATTGGAAGGAAACGGATCCGCGTGAAACCTGCGCGCTGGAGATAAAGAAATACAGGTCGCTGTTGACGTGCATGGATGCGCTGGGCAAACTCCACGGCGATTTCAACCACTGTTGATGCCGCAGGGCAGGCTTATCCAGCCGGTTGGGGAAGTTAAACACCGGATTGTACATGACCACTCGAATTTCATAGCGATACGTATCGCCGGGAATTACATGCGTATCATAAAATCGGACCGGAACATCCGTCATATCCGTCAGACTTGCCGGGCCGGTGGTCGGAATCGAATTGGGGCCATTGACGCCCGGCGGCCCAAAGCCGCCGGGAAATCCATTGGGCATGCCGGAATAATTGCTATTGGCCGGCAAGGATTGGCCGGGCAACACCAGCGGCGGCAATTGAACCTGTTGCGACTGCTGGGCCTGTACCTGAAATGGTGACAAGGCGGGAGTTGTGGGTTGCTGCTGTTGATGTACCTGAGGCTGCGGCGGAGTGGGCATCCCCCCAGGAGGTCCGAAGCCACCGGGCGGCCCAAAAGCACCGGGCGGGGGCCCAAAACTGCCGCCGCCGGGAGGCGGGCTAAATCCGCCCGGAGGCGCGTTATTTATCGAATTTGTGGGACGGGGTCGCTGTGAATTAGGCGTTTGAGCAACTGCGCGCCGCTGAACCTGTTGCGTGGCATAAAAGGCGGGATCTAATATTTCAGAAACAATTCCATCTAATTGTCCCAGCAAGGTAGAACGCTGGCTGTAGCTCATGGCACTGAAATCCAGCGTGGGCAGAGGATTGAGATTAAGGCCTTTGATGGTCTTCCATCCGGACCATCGGCCATCGGCTAAAAGCCGCTGCCGACGGACGTCCACGCGGTAAAAAGCGGTGATGTGATAAGGCAACGGCAAGGGGGCCTCATTGGCCGTCAGCTTTTTATCCGTGGCAGTCAGGCTGGCCAGCCATTTAGGCATGGAAAATGTGGTTTTAAGTGTTACCCAAAACATTCCCTTGGTCGGAAGATTACTTGCCACATTGAGATTATTAAATGCGTTCATATAATTAGCGGGCGCGGAATTGTTTAAAAAGCCGTTGTTCGCGGCACCGGCTCCTGCGGCACCCGGGGTTCCGGGTAAATAGACCACCGCCTGAGATTGACTGGCTTTTGGCATGGCGAGCGCGGGGGCGGAAGCCGACATGAATATCAATCCCTGGGCATGTCGCCCTGCGGTCATTTGTAAGGCCGTATTGTAGGGTGCGAATGGCACGCGGGATACTGCTACCAGCGTTTGTGGCAGCGGACTGGATTGCTTGGCCACCAGATCTTTGACGTAATCAGGCAGATGACCAATGTTAATGGGGCGATTCCGTTGTTTCTGAATTGCCAATTCCAGGGATCGCACCTGGGACGTGATAACCGTCCCCACATCCGCAGGCGCTACCATGGAACCGGATTGCACGGGCGATGAAACCTGATTGGGATCATGCGCGAAATTCTTGTAAACCAGCCATCCTGCAAAAAGCACGCCGATTCCAAGAACGAGCTTTTCCACGTGTCGCTCTATGGGATTAATATTCTTCATGGGCAATCACCAAATTCCGTTCTGAACTTATGGAAACTCAAGGTTGTGCCGTGGTGGTCTTCAGCAGACTAAGCCGGGCGCGATACGCCGGGGGCATCAAAGGTTTATTCCACGGCGTGCAGAATAATGCTTCCATCAAAATGTCCACCCGAAGGACGGGAACCTTTCCATAGACATAGCCATCGGTAATGGCGCGAATCGGGTCAACCGACGTCATGTTCATCTGCAGGACAGTATAACCGTTGTTTGCGCGGTAGAGTTGATTGATAAAGTCGTTGATTTTATCCGCCTGCACAACCACACTTAGCGCCACCAGCGTGATCTGATGTTTGGCGTTGCTGAAGTGATTGGTCAATATGGCACCCATGGTTGCGCCGGCAGTCGCCCCCCCGGCCGCTGCGCCGCCGGGCACGCCCGGAAGACCGCCCGGAGGACCAAAACCGCCTGGCGGACCAAAACCACCCGGGGGACCGAAGCCCCCTGGAGGACCAAAGCTGCCCGGGGGGCCGAACCCGCCCGACATTGGGCCACCGGCAGCGCCTGTCGCTTGAGCCGGAAGCGCTCCTAAAAACAATCCGCCGTCAGGCACCAAGACCGCCCCGTTACCCGATTGCTGTGATTGCGATGCTTGTGCGCCCGTTAAGGCTGCGGGAGCGTCGGTGCCAATGGTAATGTGAATCAGTCGTTTAACCGGCGATGAACTGACATTCGGGCTGTTTTGATTCATGGCAACAATGGAACTGACAATATCATTTTGAATCCATGAATCGACGAAGGCCTCGTAAATTTGCGAGGAGGTCGGAAGATGTCGGCTTAGAACGAAATTCCGTTCCTGAAAGCTGGCCCGGTCAGCATACACTTTGCATTTTGAAGCCGCCAGAAATACCTGGCGACGAATAATTGCATTCTCAATTTTGGTCTGCTCGGACGTGCTGGCCGTGCCGCTGCCGGCAAAGCCCTGGGGCATTGCATCCTGCATGCGTTTCAAACGGGCGTCTACCAGATTCGTGATACGTTCCGAGTTTGGCGGCGTGCCCGCGTCCAGCCGCGTCAGAAAGCAATAGTGGTTTCGCGTATTTTTTACAAACAGACGCCGATACTGCCGCCGGAAGGCCCGCCTCGTGGTTAAATACCGCGGGGGATTGGGCAGCATTCGCGGCATGGGCATACCGGCAAGCAGGGGAATTTCATGGTGCTGCACATCTCTGGCGATCCGGCCCTGAGCGGTAAATTCGACGCGTCCCCACGCGTTCAGCCTGATATATTCCTGTTTAACGGACCTGGATTGCGACTCAATATAGGTCTGAACTTTCAGCCGCGCTGCAATAATCGGCGGTGTCACCGGGGCATTGTAACGCTTATGACCGGGAATATGGATCGATGTTGTCCGCAGACTCTGTGCCACCTGCGCCTGGGATAATGCCGAGGTCATTCTGCCACGAAGTTTCGCCCCCATGGAACTCAATGGATAGAACAGCACCACCACGGACGCCAGGATCACAATGCCGCATATAATCGGTATCAGATTGGCCTTGATAAATTTCATCCAAACCTCCAGCCAGGTGAATGATTCCCGATTGTTGGGACTTCATCCATCTCGCGTTATCGGCATACGTCTACACGCCACCAGAAAAAATCCGCCCCCTGGCGGAGTAGAACATATTTACATACATCATTTAGTGTATGTGCACGTTGACTATCATCTGAAACGCAGTGGCATCGTTCAGAGAAGCCTTGGTATTGGGGTCAATCGCCCCCTGAATAGTTCCAGCGCTTTGGTTGTTAAAGCTGAAGTTGGCACCTTGACCCTGGGGCATTCCGCCAGGGGCCATTCCACCGGGAGGTCCGAAGCCGCCGGGAGGGCCAAACCCTCCCGGAGGACCAAAGCCGCCGGGAGGTCCGAAACCACCCGGAGGACCGAAAGCACCCGGTGGTGGGCCAAATCCACCCTGCGGCATTCCGCCGGACATCGCGGGCATATTGTTTTGCGGGATCCCATTCTGGTTCGCGCTGTTAGCTGGCGCAGTTGTCGTAACTTTAGGCAAATAGGCCGGAAGAAACACACCGGAGAACGGCCCAAGCACCGACCCCCATGGAGTAAAGCCAATGCCGCCGGCGTTCGCGCCTCCACCCCCGCCGCCCATCAAATCTCCGATACGGGACGTGGCCAGCGACCCTTTGACAATATTAATTGTAAACGGCTTTTTGGCACCCGGGCCGCCGAACTTCCGCAGCCGATCTTGAAATTCCTGTAAAATTCTGCCCCAATCCTGATAGGGCGTGTAGCCACTGATCACCAGTTGAAATCCACCACCCGATGAAGACGGGGTCGCAGCTCCGGCGGGAGAACCGGGCGTCGTTGCCACGGGAGTCGGCATGATGGGCTGGTTATTATTGCCGGTGCCAATTTGATTCGATAGCACGGTTTCATAGGTTGAATTCACAGATTCCAGCACGATTTTCCAGGAATCCGGTTTTTTTATGCCGGCGGGCTTTTTGGTCATGGCCTGCGGCAACGATTGATACAATGTTTGAACAATTTGCGGCCAGATTTCCCGCTTCTTGCCCAAATCCAGGTAATAGTTAATTTTGGCAACATTAGCTTGATACGTGTTACTGATGGATGTGTAGCGGCTGCGGAGAGATGATTCGGCCAGAATACGCGTCTTGGCCCGTTGTACTTCTGATGTATGAACGCTGGAGTCAAACGCCGAGGCATCAATGGAATATCGCGCCCCTACTGCAGCGGCACCCAGCACGAACAATGCAGCCGTTGCTGCAAACCATGAATATTTCTTCCGCCAGATCATCTGCCGGGCAATTTCCACCGGCAACAAATTAGTATTGATGGTCGCCAGACCGACGCCCTGCAGCGCCAAGCCATACGCCGCAGTCATACCCAACGCCTGATCACTTAAGGCTGCGGCCATTTTGGCGTCATCAACTTCAATTTTTGTAAAGCCATCCAGCCGGGCCACTTCCATGCCCAGATATTGCTGAAGATATTTCTGTAAATTGGAAAGGCGGAATGGATTGCCCATGCCGATGATTTGTTCCACGCGGCTTTCGCGATGGGAACTGTTGTAATATCCGATAGAACGCTGAATTTCCGCGACAACGTCAGCGAATGTCGGCCGCATCGCCTGAAAAATCTGCCGGGCGTATTTGCTGGTGGCCGCCGTTTTTTTGAGCGATTCGGCCTTTTTGAACGCGAAGCGGAAACTCTTCGCCAATGATTCAGTAAAACTGTTGCCACCCAGATTAATATTACGCAGCCACAACCGGCCCTGATCCACCACAATCATATCTGTATGGTCGGCTCCGATGTCCAGGAAGATGGTCCCCTTATCCAATCCTTTGCCTTCATGAACCACCGCGTTGTAAACCGCCAAAGGTGCTAACTGCAAACCATGGACCGTAATGCCCAGGGATTGAAAATCAGCGAGTATCGCCCCCACCAGATCCGTCTTAATGGCAAATATTCCGATTTCAACATCCGGACTATCCGGATTACGGAAGCTGTGATAATCCCAATTCACCTGATCCAGCGGGAACGGAATCTGTTGAATGGCTTCAAAACGGACAATTTCAGGAATTTTACGTGGCTCAACCGGCGGCAACTTCACGAATCGCGAAAAACTTGTCGCTCCTGGTGCGCCAATAAAGACCTGTTCACCGTGCAAAGAATACCGTTCAAGAAATCGCGCCAGGCTCTCACGGACGATTTCCCGCCGATCCACGTCCGGCTCACTTAAAAAATGCCCATGCTCAATAATCTCCATGGCCTCAAGAAATACCTTGTCGCCGTCGCGGCGAAGCTTAATAGCTTTAATCGCCGTCGTTCCGACATCGATACCCCATGCTGATTGTGAACTGGCCATGAAGACCTCCGGCAAGCTCCGATGCAACCCCCGGGCGTCGCGTGTTGAATCAGACTTGATTCGACACGCTCCTGGCATATCTTACGCCGAGCCCCTGCTCAACGAAAGTCTACTCCACCTCGTCGCCCGGTTGAGAATCAGGGATCGCCACCCCCGAACAAAAAATTTAACCCGCCGCATCGCCCGGACTTCGGTCCAAGGCGTTGCGCAGGCTCGCATCAGTGCTCTTAATAAAACCCAGATTACAGGATTCGTCAAGCAAAAAGAATCTATTTTTTTCTTTCCCGTTCCGGCGAGGGCAAAATTTCCA
Organism: Planctomycetota bacterium; assembly: GCA_021798635.1. Next base: position 19,609 of record JAJZGH010000011.1, read on the forward strand.
ACCACAAATTCCTCATAAAACCCTTTAGATCATGCCATGTGGGCCTGTGAGGATCACGATTTCACATATCTTTACTGAAATTTCTGCTACAATAAAAAACTATGAAATTATATGGCCCGCAATTATTGATCCTTACATTTCTGGCGGCAATTCCGGCTGGATGTCACTCTTCAATCGTGCCTTTAAAGCCGGCGGCATTAGGGCCGCCCTGGGCGTTAATCCGACCGTTGCCAACCGCTGAGCCGGCCACTCGACCCGACATCACGTTATCGCGGGCGGTCCGTCCCGCTGCGTTGCATCCAACGATTGCTGATAATCCGAAATGGTTCATCAATGCCCGCAATGGCACAACCCGAAAAATTGTCCCGGAGCGCTACGGAAATATCTGGCGGCATACGAAACATCTCCTGGTCCACATGGGTTATACCATTCAATGGGCCAGCTATCGTCTGGGCGTTATCACCACCCGATACCGAACCGGCCCGGAAATCCTGCAATGGTGGAGATCGGACGCGACAACCGTTCCGGAGCTTATGGAAGGTACGATTAACACCTTTCGCCGAACCCTGCGTATCGTCATCAGCCGATCCGGCAAGCCACACACTTTTACCATCACCGTTGAGGCCCTCGTAGAGCGCCAGGAAAACCCGCAGGGCGCGGTGGGGAATGTCGCCTTTTTCGGGGCCTCAGCCTTTGGCAATAATGCGCTGTCCCTGAACTCTCATCAGGCCGGGCCTTCGGCAGGAGGCGCGTATTGGATGCGCGTGGGCCGTGATCCGGCATTGGAAGAGGAAATCCTCCATCGATTATTTCAGAAATTTTGAATTCACCCATCCGACTGGACAACTCGGTATCCAGGGGCCTACCATTCTTATCGGAACTTTAGCGGGAAGAAAAGGTGGTGTTCAGGAGCGCTGGTGGGCAAGGAGTATTCAGAATATGGCGCAAAACGTGCTGTCTGTTTTTGACGACCTGTGGCGTGTGCTGCGATTCCTGGGCAAAAAGATACTTTGGATTGTTCTGGCGTGGATCGTTGTTTATTTTTTATCCCAGTTGTTTTCCAAAGGGTCCTGGATGCTGGTGGAACCGGTGATCGGTGCGGTCGCCGGGGCGGCGGTGGGCTGGGAAGTTGCTGATAACGCGGTGTCCGAAGCGGGTTTTACGGGGATCGTCCTCTGGGTCTTGCTGGTACTGTCCTGCTGGATTCCGATCTGGGGCACGCAAGGCATCATGCAATGGATTATGACCGCAACCCTGGGATGGAAAATGACTTTCGGCCAGTGGATGCTTTTAACCATGGCCACAATTTTCAGCCTGATTGCCACCATCTGGCGAGTTTTGGCTGATGATTGAAGTTCATTGTATCGGGGGCTTTATTTTTCCGGACGCCGGCATGATGGGGCAGTCAATGAACTCTTACACAAAGGACTCAAAAAAAGGCGCAAAAGTTCCGGTCGCTTTGAACCTTAGCCCGGACCTGTTATAACCTAGGCATGGCTAACGCTGCCGTGATGGCTATTGCCCATCGGGGAGCATCGGCTGAAGCCCCAGAAAACACCGTGGCCGCTTTCGACGAGGCACTTCGCCTTGGCGCTCGAGCTGTGGAGATGGATGTGCGTCTGTGCAAAGACGGCATCCCAGTTATTCTGCATGATCCCACGGTGGATAGAACCACCAACGGCACTGGGGCAGTGGCTGATCTTACCCGACTCGATTTACTGAGATTCGATGCCGGGTCTTGGAAACATCCGCGTTTTGCCGGCACGCGTATTCCGCTTTTAACCGAAGCGCTGCAGGCCGTCAGTGACGATGCCATCGCGGTTTTGGAGCTTAAAGAGCGAATCGACCCGAAACTGCTGTTGCGAATTCTGGATGACTTTACCGCGCGTGACCGGTGGATCATCCTGAGCTTTGAGTACGATATTCTCAAAGCGATCCGCAAGGAAATGCCCCATGCCGCTCTGGGTCTGCTTAGTGACGCATGGGAGCCGGAATTGCCCGAACGTTGCACTGCGGTGGGTGCGGGTATCCTGGCGTTGAATACTGCGGCACTGAATATCGAACGAATCAAGTCCGCCCGGGAACACCACGTGCGGGTATGGACTTATACCCCCAATGACGCCGGTTCTGTGGCCGCGTGTGCGGCCATCGGCGTGGAAGGAATTATTACGGATCATCCTGAATTGATCCGCCCTGCGGCTAATCGGAGTTGACTGAAGTGTCAGAAAATCAGGTAGTGGAAAAAGTTGAAAAGCAAGTGACCGGCATGTTGGAAATCACCGACAAAGGCATCGGTTTTATCCGTTCGGAACAACGAAAATTCAAACCCGTTCCCGCCGATCCAACCGTTTCCGCAGCCATTATTGAAGAAGCTCACTTGCGCCCCGGCCTGACCGTCACGGTGAATACCAAGCCCGCCGCACGCGGCCCGGCCCCGCAGGTAACACAAGTCCTTAGCGTCATGGATCAACCGATGGAGAAATACTGGGCCTTGCCCACCTTCGGGGATATGACCGTTATTGATCCGCGCGAACGCATCCGTCTGGAAACGCCCGGCGGACCGGACTCCATGCGCATCATGGATATGCTCACCCCCATTGGCCGCGGCCAGCGCGGACTGATTGTCGCTCCGCCAAAAACCGGAAAAACCACGCTGCTTAAGCAAATCGCCCATGCCGTGCTGACCAACCATCCGGACATGAAGGTCTTTATTCTTCTGGTGGACGAACGCCCCGAAGAAGTCACCGATTTCCGCCGCACCCTTAACGCCGAAGTCTGGGCCAGCAACAATGATGAAGATGTGCTTTCCCACGTTCGCACCACCCGATTGGTTATTGAACGCGCCCGCCGAATGGTAGAGTTTGGCCATCACGTAATAATTATTTTGGATTCGCTGACGCGACTGGGAAGAGCCTTTAACCATTTTGTCGGCAGTTCCGGACGCACCATGTCCGGCGGCGTGGATTCCGGGGCCTTACTGGAACCGCGCTCCATTTTTGGCGCCGCGCGAAATATCGAACATGGCGGATCGTTAAGCATCATCGCCTCCGCGCTGATTGAAACCGGAAGCCGAATGGATGATTTAATATTTCAGGAATTCAAGGGCACCGGCAATATGGAACTGGTCCTCTCCCGCCGGCTTGCCGAACGTCGCATCTGGCCCGCTATTGATTTGCCGGCCTCCGGAACCCGCAAAGAAGAACTGCTGCTGGGGCCGGAAGGCACGCGCAAAGTCGCGATGGTCCGTCGCGAAATGCTCCAGCGTGATCCCGCGCAAGGCATGGAGCAGCTCATCCGCATGATGCGCCGTTATAAAACCAATAGCGAATTCCTCGCAGCCTTTACCCCCGAGCGCCAAGGCGCACACTCCGGCCGATCCCGCAGTTAAATCGCCATATTTCATATTTACGAAACAAATATTAACCAAATCTTAACACAATGCTAATACTAAGATAGGGTTAGGGCTTCTATAGTATTACATAAACATGGGAAGCGGTTGAGCCGTGCTGTTGTTTCGCACTGCCCGCAGTTAAATGTTTATGAAGCGGAGAAATGGATCATGGCAGCCGCAGTGAATAATACCGTTCATGCCCGCGAGGTTACCGAAGCGCTTAATGAAGTAAAATTCAGCGGCTTTCACCTGCGCGCCATCATCACCGCCGGTATGGGTTTTTTCACCTCTGCCTATGATCTGGCTATCATCGGTACCGCGGTAGGCCTGGCCAATGAGAGCTGGAAGGCCGGCCCGACGGAAATCGGCCTGATTACGTCATGTTCTCTGTTTGCAACATTTGTTGGTGCCATGCTCTTTGGTACGATGGCCGATCGAATTGGCCGCAAGAGTGTTTATGGATTAGAAGCCATTCTCATGACCATTGGAGCGCTGGGAAGCGCGTTTTCCTTTGGCGTTTGGCAATTGGTGATCTGGCGCGTGATCATGGGCCTGGGTATCGGCGGAGATTATCCGCTGTCCGCAGTGATCATGAGCGAATATGCCAATCGTCAGGACCGCGGCAAAATGGTGGGCATGGTGTTTTCATGTCAGGCGATCGGCTTTCTGGCCGGCCCGGTCGTCATTCTTACACTTTTGGCCGCCGGCGTCAGTCATGATCTGGCCTGGCGAATTGCACTGGGAATCGGCGCTCTGCCGGCGGCCGGGGTGATCCTGTTGCGTCGGGCGATGCCGGAGTCTCCGCGATGGCAGGCCCGGGCGAAAGGCAATACCTCAAAGGCCGCCAATGACATGGCCAATTACACCGACGGCCTGGCCCGTTCCGGCGGTTCAACCACCAATGTTGTGCGCGAGCCTTTAAGCAAATACGCCCTGACACTGCTGGGTACCGCGGGATGCTGGTTTGTTTTTGATTACGCTTATTACGGCAACACCATTGGCATGCCGGCCATTATTAATTCGGTTGCACCACATGCTTCCATGATTACCACGGTGGCGTGGAATGTAATAATTTTCGGTTTATTTGCCGTGCCGGGATATGTCCTGGCATTTATGTTCATCGATAAACTCGGTCGCAAATTTATTCAGATGATGGGTTTTGCGCTAATGACGCTGATGTTCCTGGTGCTGGGCCTCGTGCCCGCACTGTCGCATAATGCGGCAGCGTTTATCACCGTTTTTGGATTAAGCTATTTCTTCTCAGAGTTCGGACCTAATGTGACAACCTTTGTCCTGGCGGCAGAATTATTCCCCGTCAATCTGCGCACCACGGGTCATGGCATATCCTCCGGCGTGGCCAAGTTTGGCGCCTTCCTCGGCGTGCTGTTCCTCAACGGCATCTTAGCCAAACTCGGTTTCGGCGGTGGCATGTTGCTTTCAGCGGGTATGTCGGTTATCGGTCTACTTCTCACGGCGCTACTTATCAAAGAACCCGCCGGTAAATCCCTTGAAGAAGCCAGCCTTGAATCATTGCCCGGCACGCACAGCACCCCAGAAGCCGCATTGGCTCGCCACGGCCAGAGTTTTTCCAGTGCGCCGACACAAAGCGGACTGGTCACAGAACTCCCCGAAGACGCCCCCGAAGAGCTGGCAAGCGTGTAAATCGGAAATAACGCTTGTGGGCCATCAGCTTTTTTTTGCTGTATACTGACTGATGCTTGTAGATTTCAGAATCATGTCAGGAGGCGTTTTATGAAGCTGCATCCATTTCTCAGGATGGGCGTGTTGGCTGCAACCGCTGCGGTCAGCGTAATGTCGGGAACAGGGGTCGCATCCGTCAAAAGCGCCGTGCCACCGGCACCAATGGCCCAGGCTCCGGCAACCCCGACCACCGTTACTATCTATTCTTCCGCCAATCCGCAAAACTTTGATCCCCAGCAATGGATTTATAATCTGCGCATGGGAGATACCTATAATACCGATCCAGCCAATATTCCCGGCTTCGGCGTGGTCAAGGAATATCGCACGCTGGACCTGAAGGCCGGCGAAAATCGGTTGGATTTCACCGACGTGCCGGCGTACATTGATCCCACAAGCGTGAGCTTCAAGGACCTGACGGTGCCGGCCACTGAAGTTCTCAGTCAGCGGTTCAAATTTGATCTGCTTAATGCGCAATCTTTACTGGCTCATTACATTAATGGCACCATCCAGCTTACCGCTGGGAACACCAGCAACAGCATCAAGCAAATCAAGGGAACGCTGCTGTCCGATACCGGTGGCGGACTGATTATTCAGAACCAGTCGGGTATTCATATTGTCAAGTCATACCAGCGTATCCGCCTGGGAAAATTTCCACGCAGCCTTTTGACCAAACCGACTCTTGAATGGAACATCTTTTCTCCCACGGCCGGCAAGCAGAAGGTCTTGACCAGCTATGAAACAAAAGGCTTGACCTGGATTGCCGATTACAATCTGGTGTTGGGGAATACCGATTCCCATGCCAGCCTGGCCGCGTGGGTAACGCTGATGAATTTGTCCGGCAAGACCTATCGCCATGCCCGGCTTAAACTGGTCGCGGGGAATCCGCATACGGTTCAGGCACCGCAGATGTATCCGCAATTCGCTGCAATGCACGCCATGGCCATGCCCGCCAGCAGTTTCAAGGAAAAATCTTTTTTTGAATATCATCTCTACACCCTGCCCCGACTGACCACCATCAATCAGAACGCCACGCAACAGATCGCCTTATTTCCCACCCGCGCCCGCATCGCAGTCCAAAAAGTCCTGGTTTACAGTGGCCAGAATGCACTGCCCTATTTCTATTATGGCAACAGCCCCAATCTCATGCAAAATGCCGGCATCGAATCCACCGGTGAAGTAGGGGTTTACATCCGGTTCAAAAACACCAAGGCCAACGCGCTGGGAATTCCTCTGCCCAAGGGAAAAATTCGCGTCTTCAAGGAAGACCCCGCGGATGGCACGCTGGAGTTTTTGGGAGAGGATCTCATTCATAATACGCCGCGGGATGAAGCGCTTTCCGTACAGGTGGGCAAGGCATTTGATATTGTCGGCAAACGCGTGCAAACCAATTTTCAGGAAAACTTAGACGCCCACTGGCTCAAGGAAAGTTTCACCATCACCCTGGATAATCATAAAAAGGCCGCCGCAACCGTGCGCGTACAACAATATCTTTACCGCTGGTCCAACTGGAAAATTATGACGCACAGTGACAACTTCAAAAAGCTCAACAGCCGCGAAATAGAATTCACCGCCGACGTGCCACCCAACGGCAAAAAAGTAATCACCTACACCGTGAAGTATTCGTGGTAAACCGGATCGGGCGAATTGGGCTGCGGCCCAATAGAGCAGAGACAGGAGAGAGTTGAACAGTAGAGCAAATTTGGATGGCCCATAAGAGTGGCTGTCGCCAACAGGGCGCGTCCGGCGTCCTGTAGAACAGCCATTGCGGCGAGACGATGCGGCGGTAATCCGCCAAATGCGGTGATCACAATATTGGCGTCGAGAAAAGTTTTGGCCGAATTAAAGGTGTCAGGTACCTTTAATTTGGGAATCACGCGGTTGGACTGCCGTCCGCGCGTTTCCGCGTGATTATCGCGCGTTTCCGCGTGTTTCGCACGGCGTAAAATGCTCCACGTCCCCGCCCTTCCTGCTGCAAGTCCTTGGAATCACGCATTTTACGCAGGAGGCGAGAGGCCTGATCCTCACTGATCCGGCATAGCTCGGCGGTCTTGGCCCGCGTGATTACCGCGCGTTTCCGCGCGTTTCGCGGGGCATGAAATGCTCGGCGATTCCGCCTTCCGGTTCGGGACGACCGCCTTGAAGGATGATCTCCTCCAGAAAATTGGGGAACTAATGTTTGTCTCCGGCCAGAAACTCATTAAAACGCGGGAATCGCAGCGCCAGGCCGAGCGTGAGGCGTTATTTAAGCACAAGATGCGGTAGGTCAGCGCCGCGAAGCCTTGATCGCCGGGATCGAGGCAAAACTGACACAAAAAACAAACTCCACAACCGCGGTTAATTTTGGATGGAGGCTGGTATGGCGGATTCCGGAACAGAAAACTCCGCTACCGGCCCCTGCCGGGAATGCCCATATTTAGGCCGCCTACACGGATCGCTCGGGCCGTGGCAGGCGCGCGGTAAAGGCGAGACGCTCGTGGACCGCCGACGTACCGCTCATCGGCAAAAAAGTAATCACCTACACCGTGAAGTATTCGTGGTAAACCGGATCGGGCGAATTGGGCTGCGGGCCGATCAAACGACTCGCCTCCGTCGCCGGCGGGGCGACTTGCGCCTCTCCTCCCTCACGAAGCCGGGCAATAACTCCGCATGGGCGGCCGGCAACTTCCTTAAACGCGCCGCGCCACGGCCCGCCGAAGCGGACATTTTAACTTTGGCTTGACAAATTATCGGAAAGCGCTTGCGAATATTCTTATCAGCCAATAGGATACGACTATCAAAAGTAAGCTTGCATGGCTGTGATAATTTTCAGGTTGCCGCACGAACGCGGCGGCACGCACGAAGTTCCAGAGATTTTGTGATGGGAATTCAAACGCTCTTGCCGGATGCACCCAACCGCGAATTGCGGCCTGCGGCGGTGGATCGTCCGCCGCGCAGCGTAGCGCTTCGGGCACGCAGAGTCGATTTCGCACGATATATTCTCTCCGGTGCCGCCGCCTGGCTGCATGTAACGCAAACCCTTCCGATTGCCGAGCTTTGCCGGGCCGCCCTGATGGGTCTGTATGGATCACTATTCCTCCGACCCGATGGCAGCCGGGGCCGGTCGGCCATGTTCGCCGGGAAGGATGAAACGGGCGCGCGGTTGGAGGGCCACAACCATGCCTACTACTTACCCACCGATGAAGATGGGGACGGTTTACTGGATCACCTCACGGTGTATGCCGCTGGCGAATTCGACGCTGCGCACCAGGCGGCGCTGGGTGGTTTGAGCTTTCTGCGCCTGCCTGATGGGGAAAGTAATCTGAATCTGGAACTTGCCGGTATCGGTCAGGCCAATGAAATCGGCTGTGGGCCGCTGGCCATGGCAGACCGCTGGGAATCGGTTACGCCGTATCTGGCGACGCGATTTGCCAAAGTCCGGGGCGGGCAGGCGGGATCGCGGGTGGAATTTTTACTGTCCGATCTGACAAGCCAGTTAGCAAAATTCTGCCAACGGCACAACGAGCCAAAAGTTGTGACCATAGAACCGCTTCTGCGGGACGGAATATTTTGCCATCCGCAATCAGGCGGCGCTCCGGCGGGCAGATTCACGCGGTCGCGCGTGCGGCGCGCGGATAACGGCGGCACGCGTTACTGCGGCTATTTCTCGGTGCGCTTCGCCGGCCCGGTGCGCGGGCCGCTGGCGCTGGGGCATAATTCACATTACGGGCTGGGGCTGTTTTTGCCGGCAATAACGGCAGAAGCCACGCAACGCCAGATGTTACCGGGCGAGACGGTTTCGCGGCTTGGGGGCGGCGTTAATTTGGGCACGGAAACTTTACCGGCGCGGGGAGCATGACGTTATGGCGAGAGTAATTCCAATTTGTCCGGCAAGACCTCAGAGCCCGAAAGTTGAGGAGCTTTGCTACCAGATCAGCCTGCTGACACCAATGTTCGGCGGCGGCGTGCACGCCGGTAAGGTTGACCAGTCTATGCCCTTTCGCCCCACGGCCATTCGCGGACAGTTGCAGTTCTGGTGGCGAGCCACGATTGGCGCACAATTTGCCGACGCAAAAACACTCTTGGAAAGGCACTCCGAAATTTGGGGTAACACCGGAAAAGCCAGCCCGGTAAAAATCGTGGTCGGAAATATACAAACTGAAATACTTAAGCCATGTGCCGAGTATCAGCGTCAGGCGGACGGGAGGTCCAGGCTCGTATGGGACAACTCTCTGAAGACTGCTGGCATCCCCTACGCCCTTTTCCCCTTCGCAGGCAAACCGCCAATCAGGGGGCAGAATACCCCAGAGGAATACCCTGCGGAATTCCTTTCCGGCGGAAGCTTTACACTACGCGTGGCTTGTCCGCAGGCCCTCCGAGGAGACGTGCAAACGGCCATTCGCGCATGGGTCAACTTTGGCGGATTGGGTGCTCGCACGAGGCGCGGGTGCGGTTCGATTTATTGCAAGGACTTGGCTCCAACGACTATTGCGGAGGTGCAAAGACTTGCAGAGGGGTTGCTCACAGACCCCCCGCATGACGTGAGAGAATGGCCCACACTGGGGGGAAGCTTGCTGATCGGCGACGAAAACGCGATGATTGATGCTTGGGCCTCAGCCGCCGGGGCGTTACAAAGATTTCGGCAAGGGCCCGGCAGCGCCCGAAATCCGGGGCAGCAAGGCCGCCCTGGCCGCTCGCGCTGGCCAGAGCCAGAAACGGTTCGCCATTTAACTAAAAAGCGGTTACCGGTGCACCAACGCATGGAAAATATTCCCCAAGATGCCTTTCCCCGCGCGGAACTGGGCCTGCCGATTATGTTCCATTTCAAGGACCAGCGTGACGGCGATCCCGACGACACCACCCTTTATCCGTATATTGGCGGTAACAAATGCGACCGCATGGCCAGCCCATTAATCATCAAGGCCCTTGGCCTGCAAAACAACAAGGCCGTCCCAATTGTCCTACGGCTTCGCACGCTGCCGTTGCAAACCGTGCGATTGGACATCGGCGGTAGGCCATACGACACGGGCCGCCTTCGCGGAGCGCCTCTGGCTCAATATGACAAATCACCAATGAATGGCACCGCCAGCGGCTCGGCGCTTGATGCCTTTATCAACTTTGTCCAAGACGAGGATGTCTGGGGGATTCTCCCGTGAGTGAACACCTTCTGGTAATCTCCATCGGGCCGGTGCAGAAATTTATTTCCGCCGCCCGCCGCACGCGCGATTTATGGTTTGGTTCCAATGTCCTTTCAGAAATCAGCAAGGCGGCGGCCCGGTCCATTGCGGATAACGGCGGACAAATGATTTTTCCGGCCCCCGGTGCAGCCAGCGACCTCAATGTGGATTCCGCTTTGAATGTAGCCAACGTGATACTGGCGGAACTAAAAACATCCGATCCAAAGCATCTTGCGGATATGGCTCAAGCGGCGGCGCAGAGCTGCTGGCTGGCGTATGCCGCCGACGCGAGGCGTAAAGCCGGAAATGCCGTGCATGACGATATCTGGAAAGACCAGGTTAATGATGTGCTCGAGTTTAACGCCGCATGGGTGAAATCGTCAGGCCAGTATAAAGGGGACCGAGCCAGGCTCATGCGATTGCTGGCGGGGCGGAAGCAGTGCTTCGATTTCCCCCCAGCCAAGGGCCGGCCGGGCGTTCCAAAGTCATCACTGGATGGCCTGCGCGAAAGCGTACTGAAGAAAGATGCCCCTGAAATAGGCGTTGCTGCCGGAATCCATCTTGCCGCCGGGGAACAATTGGATGTTGTGGGAGTCGTCAAACGGGCGGCCGGCGGGAATCAATCCTATCCATCCGTGGCGCGTATTGCAGCGGATCCTTGGCTGCGTGGCCTGAATGATGGCGACCGCCGTAAGCTGGTTAGCGGCTGTGAAGAACTTGCCAGGCGTGGCAGAATCAGGGTTGACACTAATAGATATCCGCAATTTACTAACTTCCCGTTTGACGGCACAGTCTGCTTTCCCTCGCGCTTTGCCGACATGGAAGATGAAGGTCTTGCGAAAGATTCGCTGGAAGCTCTGCGCAAGCTGATCGCCTCACTACGATCCAGCCAATCGGGACAATCGCGTGAATCTGAACCATATTTGGCGGTGTTGGTGGCCGATGGGGACCGCGTGGGAGCCGCAATCTCCGCTATGGCTAGCCCTGACGAACACCGCAATTTCTCAAGGCAACTGGCTGTGTTTTCCTCAGAAGCCGCGAAGAAAATCCGTGAATTCCATGGCGTACCGATTTATTGCGGCGGTGATGATGTCCTGGCCCTGCTTCCGGTGGATAAGGTGCTGAAGTGCGCGGCAGCGTTGGCGAAAGCCTTCAAGGAAACAATGCGGCAGTGTAAGACGGACGGAAAAAATCTCCCGACCCTGTCGGTCGGTGTCGCGATAGGCCACTTTATGGAACCTCTGGAAGACCTTCTTGGATACGGGCGCGCCGCCGAGCACCATGCGAAAACTCCCGCCCGCGCAGATGGCCCCCAACCTGAACGCAATGCACTGGCGGTGCACCTGCACAAGCGCGGGGGCGGGCCGGTGCATTTTCGCGGGAACTGGGAGGAAAGCCCGCAGGATGTCCTGCTTGGCCTCGCCGGGAGCTTAAACGATCGCACCCTTTCCCACCGCATCGCAGCGGATTTGGAAAACCTGGCGAGAACTTACGACCACTGGCCCGTTGAAACGTGCAAGGCGGCGATCGTGAAAGACGCGCTTGCCACCCTCGCAGCGAAAAAGCCCCGATCCGGCCCCGGCGGTGAGGGACTGGCAAATTTGAAATCGTTGATCGAAAAGGAGATTGAGAATTCCGTGGACCTGCGCAGAATCGCCTGCGGTATTTTAATCGCAAGACAACTGGCATCCGCGCTGCGGCAAAGCGACAAGAAACCGGAGAAGGGCGGAACGGCGTGAACGAAAACTGGCTTTTAATATCTTGCCGCGACCCGATTGTATCGCGTGATGGACGTCCCTTCGGAGCGGGGCAGGGTAATCGCATGCGCTCAGCGGGCTGGCCCCTGCCGTCCGTGATCGCCGGCTCGCTAAGGTCGCTAATTGGAAAACAAGCGGCGCGGGAATTCACTGAGGAGAACGGGCGAGCTTTGTTGGCCTTGCACGTGGCTGGCGGCCTGCCGCGGAGCCAAGATGACGCGACGCTGTACCTCCCTGCCCCGCACGACTGCGTAGTCCACTCCGAAACAAATCGGCTGTTTGCGGCGCGGCCGCAGGAATTGCAAGCCGGTGATGGATGTGATTTGCCGTATGGATCCCTGCTCCCAGTAATGCTGTCGCAGAGCGACATTTCGCAAGAATTCAAACCCCGCCCCACCCCCGCCTGGTGGCCGGCCGGGAAATTTACCCAATGGATGTTGGGGCAATTGGTAGACCTCGATGAATCCTTCCTGGCAATGCCCAAGGAAGACCAGCGCACGCACGTCAAAATAGATCCAAAAAATGGCACGTCTCCGGAGGGAATGCTTTTCTCTACCACATCCCTGGCGCTGGCGTATCTGCGCCGCCACGGAGCGGACGCCAGCCGTGACTTCGCCAAATGCCACGCCAAGGTACAGCTTGCCGTGCGGGTGCGCGGCGACGGGTGGTGCGGGCAAACGGCGTCGCAACTCGATGCCCTGCACCCACTGGGCGGCGAACGCCGGCTGGCAAAGTGGAAAACAGCGGAGAAATTATTGTGGTGCTGCCCGCCGGAGATCACGCAGAAACTCGCTGGGGCACATCGCGTGCGCATGGTGCTGGCGACACCTGCGATATTTTCAGGCGGATGGAAACCGGGCTGGCTGAACGGGGACCTCATCGGTACTCCGCCGGACACGGAACTTAAGCTTAAACTCGTCGGCGTATGCATCGGGCGATGGCAGGCAGTGTCAGGCTGGTCCTTGGCACCACCGCGCGGCCCCAAGCCGATACGCCGCATGGTACCGGCGGGCGGAGTTTACTTCTTTGAGGTGGTTTCGGGGAATGCCCAGGAGCTTGCAAAGCATTGGCTGGAACCGGTGAGCGACCGGGAAAATACCGGGGAACAGGAATGCCGGGACGGCTTTGGTTTAGCAACCTGGGGAATTTGGTAATCAGGCAAGCTTAAGGGACAATTCACGATGAAAAATACACTGGTTTACTGGCTTCACACGCTATCGCCAACGCACGTCGGAACCGGGCGGGGCCTGGGTTATATTGACCTCCCGATCCACCGGGATTGCCTGACCAACTGGCCGGCAATTCCAGCCACCGCCTTCAAGGGCGTCTGGGCGGATAGCTTTAGTGCCACCGACGAAAAGCGAAAAACTGACAACAGCCTGCGGGCAGCTTTTGGCGTTGCCACGGATGGGGATAATGAATCCCGGGCCGGCGCCCTGATCCCCACTGACGCGCGGCTGGTCTGCCTGCCCGTGCGAAGCTTCCGCGGCACGTTTGCGTGGTGTACCTCGCATTTGGCATTGGAGTTTCTACGGCGCGACCTGGACATGGCGGGTTTTACCGGTTTGCCCGAAGGCATACCACCGCTGGCCGCAGGTGTCGCGCTGCATAGCCCGGAATGCGTGCTGAAGCACTCCAGCGGGGCCGCGGGGGCGGCGAAAATCTTCCTGGCGGATTTGGATTTTGAAGCCAAGGCAAGCGAGCCGGCGGGAAAGTGGGCGGCCTTTATCGCCGGGCATGTCTTCACCGAAGACACTTGGAAAAAAGCATTTACGCAACGATTTGCAATTATTCCCGACGACGCATTTAATTTCCTCTGTGAAACCGCCACTGAAATCGCTGCCCGCGTGCGCATTGATGATAAGACCGGGACGGTCGCCGATGGGGCCTTATGGAACGAGGAACTGCTGCCGCCGGAATCCATCTTTTCGGGGCTTATTTCCTGCGACCGCGTCTATGGCACGGCAGAAGGCCAGACGCCCGTGAAGCTCGTCAAACAATTCGCTACGGACCCGCTGGAGCTGCAAATCGGCGGAAAAGCCAGCACCGGACGCGGGCAGGTACGTTGCGTATTTAGCCAACCGCAAGGAGTGCGCCATGACGCAGACAAATAGCCAAAAAATGGCCCAAGCTGCCTTTAAGGAGCTTGCGAAAGCGCCCGTAGACAGGGACTTTGTAAGCTTTGCTCGCGGCTTTCCAACGCTGGCCCACAGCAGCGGGTTAACCCAGGCGATCGCGTTTGCCAAGGCCAAGGGAAAAAAATGCCATCAGCAGTATTTGGCCATTCTCACGGCCGTGCTTAACGCCGGAGGTTTCGGGCCATTCGGAGCGCAGACACCTATAGAGCAGGCCGCATGTTCATGCGATGCGTCCGAATACATGCGCATCAGCCGCGGGGCATTTATCGCGGCGGATTGGATCAAGCGCTATGCTGAGGCGTTGGCACCGGAACCCAACGGAGACCGGGAGGGGCGGCCATGACACGCAATGCCCTTTTCCAGTTGGACCACAAACACTGCCAGAACCCGGCGCTGCTTTTGTCGCACTACGCCAAGGGAATTAGCGCAGACAACGGCAGCAAACCCAAGGCCGTCGCGCAGCTGGTGCAGGCGGTGGAAACCGCAGGAAAAGACCCAGGACTGGCGGAGCTTTATAAGCTCGCGTTTGGTCGATGGAACCGCCAATCACATTCCGGGGAAGGCGCGGTGGTCATGGAGTTGTCCACGGCCAGGCGGCTTAGAATAGGGGCCGGCACGGACAATGCCCTGGAGTGGAGCTTGCGGCTCCATCCGCTCTACGGCACCCCGCTGATCCCCGGCTCAGCGATTAAGGGAGTGGCGTCGCATTACTTCCATAATGTGTGGGGTGCAGTAAATCCGGAATTCCGCTCAGGCGGAGACTTCCACAACTTTATGTTTGGAAGCACCGACAGCGATGGCGCTCTGATTTTTCACGATGCCTGGATCACGCCGGACTCACTGGCCGCTGGTGGTTTTCGCCGGGACGTTATGACCCCGCACCACTTGGACTGGCAGGACAAAAAAACGGCTCCAACGGACTTTGACAGCCCCACTCCGGTAGCCTGCATGTCGGTGTGCGGAACATTCCGGATTGCTCTTTCGTGGAAACGCACGGCGGAGCTGGAGGACGGCTCATCAGGAGAAGTACGAAAACACTGGTTACAACTGGTAGCCGACCTGGTGAAAGAGTCGCTGGAAAAATGGGGAATCGGCGGAAAAACCAGCAGCGGCTACGGGCGCCTGACTGCCCCCGATCGCGCCAACCTCCCGACGGACGAGCCGGCCGAAATGCGAGGCAGAGGCCAACTCGCCGCGCCGCCCAAGGCTTCCCCGCCACTGAAGGATCATATCGTCAAGGCGGTGCTGGTTGAGGAAAAAACAAAAAGTGGTGGCTGGAAAGCGCGCCACGGGGATAGCATCGGCGAGATTCAAAATAGCAAGGACGTCCCAGGCGACGCCAAACCGGGCGATGAGCTGGAACTGCTGGTGGCAATTAGCAACGCACAGCGAATCGCCTTCACGTTTCCCACGGAGAAGGCCAAGGCGGATGCGGCGAAACGCCTTTCCCAAAGAACCGCACCCCGCCCACAACAACCAAGAAATAGGACATATTGACATGCCAACACTTATGATTTCCACCTGCGGCACCAGCTTGCTGACGAATTATGCCAGGGGCGATGGTGTGCTGGCGGAAACCGTCAGGCAGTCGGCGAATACCACCAGTGCGGACGCAACGCCTCAAATTGAGCGAGCGATCACGGAAGCACTGCAACAATGCCGCGTTAAACTTTCGACAAGCGCAGTGAAAGATGTTCGTAGCGCCAGTGCGGAGTTGAACGGCTTATTGGGGTTCTATAACGATCAGTTGGCCGGGGCGAATAAGGATCAGCATATCCTGCTGCACACAGATACGCTCCAGGGTGAGCGCGTCGCGAAAGCCCTGCAGGGCTATCTTCATGGCAAAAAATTGACCGCTTCTGCAAAATTATTTTCGGATCTGCGTACCGATACGCTGGAGAACTTCCAGCACGGCCTGACGGGCGTTATCAAATGGTGCCACGAGACGCTGCCGGGCTATCGCGAAAAAGGATATAAGGTCGTTTTTAATCTTACCGGCGGATTCAAAAGCATTCAGGGTTGGATGCAGACGCTGGGAATGTTCTACGCCGACGAAATTATCTACATCTTTGAATCGGGGAAGGAACTGCTGCGCATTCCGCGCATTCCCGTGGCGCTCGACAAAGCCGTAGTCGAGGAAATTCAAAACAATCTGCCTTTCTTCCGCCGGTTGGCGATAAAACTTCCATGCAAGACCGCCGATATTCCCGGGGACATCTCAGGGGCCTTCCTGTACAAGCCCGGCGACAAGATTGAGCTTTCAGCCTGGGGGAGGCTGATGTGGGGCCCAGCTAGGGCAACCCTATACCGGGAAAAAGTCCATACTTCGCCGGACATCCGGATCGTTTACAGCCGGCGATTTCGCGATGCATGCAGCACGCTCACCGCCGAGGATCAACGCTGGAAC
>JAJZGH010000012.1 GCA_021798635.1 Planctomycetota bacterium
GAATAAACCGCATCACAGATAAGGGTTTTAGCCTGTTGCGGCAAATACCGGTGCCTGAAGCTTATGCTGCAAATACCGGCCCGTATGGCTGGTGGGATGACTGGCCACATCTTCCGGTGTGCCGGTTGCCACCACCTGCCCGCCCCCGCTGCCGCCCTCGGGCCCCATGTCAATAAGCCAATCCGCACATTTGATCACATCGAGATTGTGTTCAATAATCACCACGGAATTACCCGCATCCGCAAGGCGATTCAACACATGGAGCAAATTATGAATATCCGCAAAATGCAGGCCGGTCGTGGGTTCATCTAATACGTACAGCGTATGACCCGTCGCCGCTTTGGCCAATTCCGAGGCTAGCTTCACCCGCTGGGCCTCGCCGCCGGAAAGCGTGGTGCTGGATTGCCCTAATTTCACATAGGAGAGTCCCACATCATTAAGCGCCTGCAGGAACGAGCGGATATGCGAAAAGCTGTCAAAAAACTGCAACGCTTCTTCAATTCGCATGTCCAGCACGTCAGCAATCGATTTTCCACGGTATTTTATTTCCAGCGTTTCCCGATTGTAGCGTGTGCCGCGGCATTCTTCACAAGTGACAAACACGTCCGGAAGAAAGTGCATTTCAATGCGTTTGGTGCCCTGCCCCTGGCAGCTTTCACACCGTCCCCCTTTGACATTAAAGCTGAACCGTCCGATCTGATAACCGCGCATGCGGGCTTCCCGCGTCTTGGCGTACAACTGCCGGATCAGATCAAACACGCCGGTATAGGTGGCCGGATTGCTCCGGGGCGTGCGGCCGATAGGAGATTGATCTATCTCAATAACTTTATCTATGTTGGCCACGCCCAGAATTTTTTTATGCCGGCCGGGATGCTCCTTGGACCCGTACAACTGCCGCTTGAGTGCCTTAAGCAGAATGTGGTTGACCAGCGAGGACTTGCCTGACCCGGAAACCCCGGTCACACATGTCATAACTCCCAGGGGAAACTTCACGTCAATGCCGCGGAGATTATTTTCCGCCGCGCCCGTGATTTCCAGTACCCGCTTAAAATCCGCTTTCCGCCGCTGGGTTGGCACCGGAATCTGATATTCACCGGTAAGATATTTCGCGGTAACGCTTTCGCGTGAGGCCATCACCTCCGGCACCGTGCCCTGGGCGATAATCCGTCCGCCGTGGGATCCGGCAGCCGGGCCGACATCAATAAGCCAGTCAGCAGCCCGAATCGTATCTTCATCATGCTCCACGACAATGGTGGTATTACCAATATCGGTGAGGTGCCGCAGGGTGCGAATAAGCCGGTCATTATCCCGCTGATGCAGGCCGATGGTAGGTTCATCAAGCACATAACACACCCCCACCAGGCCGGAACCCACCTGTGTGGCCAGACGGATGCGCTGGGCTTCCCCGCCGGAAAGCGTACCAGTCTGGCGGTCTAATGTCAGATACCCCAGGCCCACGTTATTCATGAACCCCAGGCGGGCGCGAATTTCTTTCAGCATCGGAGCTGCGATAAGATCATGTTCTCCAGCGAACTTCATGTTATCAAATAGTTCAATGGCACCCCCGATGGTCAGTGCGGTAATCTCACGGATATTGTATTTCCCAATTCTTACCGCCAGCGCCTGCGGCTTCAGGCGATCACCGTGGCACTTTTCACAGGCCTGTTCACTTAAGTAGTCATGCAGGCGGGCTTTGACAAATTCGCTATCCGTGTTTTCCCAGCGGCGCTGCAAATTCGGTAACACGCCTTCAAATTCTGTGCCGTATGCTTTTTCATCCTTGGGGGTGGTGCCATGAATAAGTATCTGCCGGATTTTTACCGGGATATCCTCAAACGGCGTATCCCCATCCACGCCGAAGGCGTCACAGAATTTTCGCAGCAGTCGGTTGTAGTAAATATTCATCCGCTTGCCGTTGCGGCTAAATGGCTCAATGGCACCGTCCAGCAGAGCGGCAGTTTTATCGGGAACAATCAGTTCCTCGTCAAACTCCAGTATCGTTCCCAGCCCATCGCACTGGCTGCAGGCTCCGTACGGGCTGTTAAAGGAAAACAGGCGGGGTGAAAGTTCTTCCAGTGAACTTTCCGGATGATTCGGACAGGCATAGCGCGATGAAAAAGTATGATCGATCCATTTCCCGGATTCTTCCCGTGCAATGACCACCAGGCCGTCGGAAAGTTTTAACGCCAGCTCGATGGAATCCGCCAGACGGGTGCGTATCTCCGGCTTAATGGTCAGGCGGTCCACCACGGCTTCCACGGTATGCTTGATTTTTTTATCCAGCGCCGGAACCGATTTAATTTCCATAACCTGCCCGTCCACCCGGGCGCGGACAAAACCCTGCCGCGTCATGGCTTCCAGGGCCTCTACCTGCGAACCCTTTTGTCCACGCACGAGAGGAGAGATAACCATAAGCCGCTGATTTTCCGGCCACTGCATGAGATTTTGTACAATTTGAGAGGGGGATTGGGCGGCAATAGGTTCTCCGCAAATCCAGCAATGCGGTTTGCCCGTCCGCGCGAAAAGCACACGCATGTAATCATATATTTCCGTGGTAGTGGCCACGGTTGAACGTGGGTTGCTGCCACCGCCCCGCTGTTCAATTGCGATGGTTGGCGGCAAACCCTCTATTTCATCGCAGTCAGGCTTCTGCATCTGCTGCAAAAATTGGCGGGCGTAGGCGGAAAGGGATTCCACGTATTTTCGCTGCCCCTCCGCGAAAATAGTATCGAAGGCCAGTGAACTTTTTCCCGAACCGGAAAGACCAGTGATAACCACGAGTTGGTCACGCGGTATTTCCAGACTGACATCTTTAAGATTGTGCTCGCGGGCACCCCGAATGCGAATACTTTTCATGGCCATGGGTTTCTCCGGCTTGCCCGAGCTGAATTCCGCTCCAAGAGCAAGCCCATCATTTTACCCCGCCCGACGGGCGGTTTCCAAACGGTTAGTCAATTGTAGCGCGGAAAATGGAACTGGTGTTCCAGCACCAACCCCGGTTTATAGCGTTGGCTGGTTTTTTCATGGAATACAAAATTTTTCTGGTAGCGACTGACCAGGGCCGGAATATTTTTAATTACCAGCATATTCTCCGCGTTGAAATGGGCGGCGGCATAGCTGAAGTTGAAACTTCCCGTGATGATTATGTGGTCATCAATAACCATGACTTTGTTATGGGCAATCAGATAACGGTCATCAATATAAGTGGGGATTCCGGCGGTATAGACGGCGTCAAGGCCAGGACTTATGAGGCGGCGATAGGTATGGGTACGATAATTTTTCCTCTCCACATTGGAACGATCCAGGATAATTTCGACATCTACCCCGCGTTCCTTGGCCTGAATCAGGGCTTTGATAATGGGCTTGCTGGTGAAGCTGTAGGCCTGAACCTCAACACTCTTCCTGGCGGAATTAATCAACTGCACCAGCTCACGTGTGGCACCACCATCCGGAGAGAAAAACACTTTTAGAGAACTGTTGGCTTGGGGATGACTGGCCGGCGTGTGGTTTCGCAAATGGCCCAGCCAGATACCCGCCAGCAGGCAAAGGGCAGCAAATATCAGCGATCCCGGCTGAAAGGCGTTGCTTGTTGACGTGGACCTGCGAGCCATAATCAGCCGTCCCTTCCATGTCCTGCGTTGCGGGATCCGTAATGCCGACGGATACAGCCCAAGCCCATGAGTTAATTAGCGGGCCGTCCACAGCCTTGAAAGGGAATATTCCACCGGACCGGCAGACTTCCCGCTGGATTATTTCTTGCCTTTTGCGGCCGGTGCCGCGGCAGTGGCGGCCGCGGCCGGTGCGGCACCGGGTGCAGCGGCAGTTGCGCCGGCGGCTTCAGCCTTGGGAGGCTTCTTGGCGGCCACAGCCTTGCGGTGAGCGACCTTAGGCAGGTTGTACACGCTGGACTTGGCCTCACTCCATTTATCGTTATCTTCAAGCATGTCAATGCGCTCTGCTCTCTTGAGAACATTACGATGACGTTCCAACGTGCTTTTACCTTTAAGGCTTCGATCTAATGACATAACCGCACACTCCGTGCTAAGCGCCAACCGGATTTTCCGGCAAATACAAAGCTCCATAGCTTAACAGAACAGGGCAAAAATACAAGTAAGAAACGGGACCCAAACAACTTCCCGATTTGGCCCGCAACCGAATGCGGCACCTCCGGCAAAGCCGGGGGCTATGTGAGGGAGCGTAAGCCGAATTTCGAGGAAGTTATTTGTGACCCGCCCCTGAGCCGCAACGAAAGGGGCAACTGCCTGCCAGTCACAAAAAAAGGCCGGGGATGCTGACATCCCCGGCCTGTAGTGTAATTGCAAAAGGGATTTTTTCCTTATTTTCAATAATTGCGGCCAAACTGCCGTTTCTCGAATTCCTTCTGGATGATGATCCGCGGACGAACCAGAATCAACAACACCAGATTGTCTTTGGTGGTCGAGCTGTTGGTGAACAGACGATTAATAATCGGAATTTGCGAAAGCACCGGCACACCGGCCTCAATGGTCGTTTCACCAGCCAGACGCTCACCACCCAGCAGCAATGTTCCGCCGTCCGGAACCGAAACAGTTGTGGAAACTTCCGTGACCTGGGTCTGTGGCAACTGTACGAAGCCGGGGAATGCGTTGGCGCTAGCACCGGCGGTGGCGGTGTTCTGCCCGTTGATATTAAAGGTTTGCAGGCTTAACAACTGCGAGAGCGACGGCTGGACGGTCATAATAACGTAACGATCATCTGAAGAAACCGTGGCCTGTACGGACAAGCTAAGACCAGTCGTCAGAGGAAGTACATTCAGGTTTGTCGCCACGCCGCCAACGCCTCCCACCAAGCCGCCTGTACCAGCGGTCTGCGTAAAGCTTTGGACGTAGTTTTGCACATCTTCCACCACCATAGTCGCCCGCTGGCCATTAAACAGTGTAATGCGGGGCGCTTCCAGCAGTGTATTGCGCTTGTTAATTTCGGTAGCACTTAACAACAAATTCAACTGATAGTTTGAAAGAATACCCCCCGCCAGGCTCAGCGACGGGGCGGAATAGCTTCCGCCAATGGAATTTGTTACGCCCGTGGTCTGGGGCGTGGCATAGGTGGAGCTATTGCTTGTGATACTTACCGGCCCGGAAATGCTGGGAGTGCTGGTACCGGCACCAGAGACTTGACCTACATTAGAGCCGAACATATTGCCAAAGCCCAAGCTCCAGGAGAAACCAAAGTCATTCAGGAAGCCCGTGGTGACATAGAGGAACCGAGCGTCAATGGAAATTTCCACCGACCGGGTTTCACGCAATTTTTTCAACAAGCCCGAAACTTTTTCGAGGTTGCCGGGAGTTTGGGTAATAACCAACTGTCCGTTGATTTCACGAATTGATCCAACCGTTCCACCATTGTCAATCCATGAATTTCGGGCAACGGTGTTTTCAAGGAGCTGGGTAATCTCAGTAACCATCTGTGCGCGCGTCTTGCCGGCTTGTTGTTGCCCGCCCTGACCTCCGCCGCTGCCCGAGAAGAGATTGGAACTGCCTGAACCGCCGCCACCGCCTGAGCTTCCGCTGCTGACCTGCACGCCACTGGTGCTGCTCTGATTCTGCAGATTAAACGTCGGAGCGGTGAAATTCGGAGCCTGAACCAACAGGTCCTGAATGTCAAACACACTCGTTGTTTTCTGCTGGGCCAATTGATCATTGGTGGAAATGGTCAATACGCCGCCGCTGATACTGTAACCTAACTGCGTTCCACCACTTCCCTGCGCCTGCTGGAGAACCAGCGACAGAACTTTGTTAAATGGTACCCCGCGTAGGGTTAAACTGATGGGTGTGTTTTTCTGCACGCCCGCATTGCTTAACGCATTCCAGTTGACAACGATGTTGGCACCGGTTTGCTGCCGCAGCAGTCGGACCACATCAGAGAATGGCTGTTGATTGACAACGATCCTGGAAACATTACGCGCCAAAGCCAAGCGAGCTTCTTTATCCGCTGGGGATTCAGAATTGTGCTGTTCCGCTTCCCGCATCCGGCTAAGTTCCGGCCAGTCCTGCGGATAAATTTCCAGATTGGGGTAGGGAATCATATATTCCTGCCCCTTGACCTCCTGAGCCTGCTCGGCTTCGGAGCGGAGATGATGATAGTGATTCCAGGCATTGTATTGAATCTGGTCAGAGACCATTTCGTGCATAAACAATGCGGTATTGTTCTGTGGGTCGATCGCAATGACCTGGTTCAAGGTATCCAGCGCCTGCTGATACTGCATTTGTTTGAAGTATTCGCGGGCCTGGCCCATCAACTCGTTGATCTGCCTCTGCCGGCGAACAGCCAACTGATGCTCAATTTGCATCTGACTTTGTGTTACTTCCTTGGCACGATTCGCCTTTGCCACGGCTTGGGCCTGAGCTTCCTGCTGCTGGATCACCGCAAGCTCTTGATCAGCCCGGGCCTTCATTTCCTTGTAATCCCCGGCAGTCAGAATGCCACGAGCGGCCTCAATGGTGGCCAGACCATCATTAACATGATCGACCGCCTGGGGGTACTTGCCGGCCTGCATTTCCTTGGTTGAAAGCTGCAGGTCATTATCAAAAAGAACATGGGCACGTTGGGCTTGAATAGCCTGATCGTAAATCTGCTGAGAAAGCAAGCCGGGCGACTGCCCCAGTGCCAGCTTTTGGGCGTTGCGAAGGCCCATCGCGGCGGCCTGATTCTTCGGATCAAGCGCCAAGGCGTCGTTATACAGAGCCACAGCGTGCTGATAGTCGGCGTTGCGCAAATCGTCATCGGCCCGTACCACCAGTGCCGCGGCGCGTTCACGTTCAATTGCCGCCAGGGATGGCTTGGAAACTTCGTGTGCTGATGCAGATTGCATGGTGGTCGCAGGTGCTTTGGACGCGGCCTTAGGGGCAGCCTTGGAAGCGGTAGTTGGCGACATGACCATCACCGGAGCCGGAGTGGCCACGGCCACCGGTGCCGGAGCAGGCTGCGCTTCGGTTGGTGATGGAACCGGTTGCGGCTGGCGAGCTTCCGCGACGGGCTGCTGCGCAACTTCGGTTTTGGCCTGTGTTGCAGCAGCCTGTTGTGCGGCCAAGGCGGCTGCCGCTTGCCGAGCTTGTTCAGCCTGTTGTTCCTGAGTCTGCTGCTGAGCCAGAAGTTGTTGTTGCGATACCTGCTGCTGGTGAGCAAGCTTGGCAGCGGCCGCTTTTTCCGCGGCGGACCGCTTGGCCTGCATATTTTTCTCAGCTATCTTTTGCTGTTCGGCCATATGTGCGGCCGCGGCGGCCTGGGCCTGCCGGGCTTTTTGCTCTTCGGCAAGTTTCTTAGCGGCGGCTTCCTGCTCCATCAATTTTTGCTGGGCCTCTTTTTGCTGTTGGACAAGTTTTTCAGCGGCTGCGGCTTGCGCGAGTTGCTGCTGATGTTGCCGCTGGGCAAGTTTCGCCGCGGCTGCCGCTTGCGCGGCCTGGCGATTTTTCATCGCCTGGGCGGCCTGAGTGGCGGCAGCTCGTTGAGCCTCCTGTTGGTTTTGTTCCGCCAGCAGTTTCTCTTTGGCTGCCGAAGCCTGGGGGGCCGTGGTTTGTACGGCGGTCGCTTTGGCCTGCTGAGCGGCTTGAAGTTGGCGTACTTGTTCGACGCGGCGTTGCGCGATCAAATACTGATAATGCGGCACCAGATTGGCCTGATCGCCGAGATCAACTCCGGACACCTGAATTTTGTTAAGGTCCGCTTCCGCCTGGTCAAAGTTCCCGGCCTGATAAGCGTGTGTAGCGTCCTGGAGCAAGGACTTCATCTGCGGGGCCAATTGTTGTTGCTTGGCCTGAGTTAAGGCTAAGTTGTCCGCCGCTTCACTTTTCAGTTCCGGTGAAACATCCGGACTTTTAATGAGATAATGGAAGAGCTTGGCCGCATGGGCGTAGTGGCCATCCTGCAACGAAGCGGTGGCATTGTGGTACACCGTCAGATCCATTGACATGCCGGCAATGCCTGCATCCGCCTTTTGCAACAGCGAAGCCAGACGGGTTTGATCCGCGGCACTGAGCTTGGAAGGATCAATGGACAGGAGCACCTGCTTGGCGGTCTGATACTCGTGCTGACCGATCAACTGCGTGCCACGATCCAGAAGCGTCGTTGATGACGACGCTTGGGCTTCCGCGCGGGCAATGGCAAAGGGCAGCAATGGAAGGCTCGCGCCGGCCAATAAAGCTCCCGCGACGCCAACGGCTAGAATTTTTGATCGCTTCTGGGTATTCAAGGCTACTACTCCTACATCCGAACATTTAATGTGGAACCGGCCCATGATCATGCACCGGAACCAATCAGACTTCAAACTAAACAGCGTTCGGCATCAACCGCCCGCCAAGGTCTTGACCTCATAAAAACATCTACATGTTTTTTACACTCTCTTGTTTACAAGGACTTATCCTTCAACAACCCGCCATTAAACCTCCGTATCCTAAAACCGATTTTGTCCGCTTGCAACCACAATTCAATTTTTATCTTCCGAAAGCAACGCGCCGCCGGAAATATATTCACCTCACGGATTGTTATTTTGCCCGGTTGCCGGCGGTGGCGCACCAATTTCATTACTCAAATTATTAAGCTTTTGCAACTGCGGATCTGTGGAATCCCATTGGGAATTCCGCAGGTGTAATTGATGATCCGGCCCGTCAAGAATTACGTTGACACTCTGATCGACCGGCTGCTTGACGGCATCCACCAGCAAATATCCCGTGGCAAAGTTCACGAGTTTAGGTGCCAATGTACCATTGCTGGTGATGACTGATATGGACTCCCGGTTACCAATCGGCTCGCCTAAACGCACCGTCTGACTTCCGTCAAGCCATTGACCGCGAACCCATTTGAACAGTTGGAAGGAAACAGCCCCACGTGATACCTGCGCACTGGAAATAAAGAAATAGAGGTCACTGTTGACCCGCATCGATGCGCTGGGCAGGCTCCAGGGCGATTTCAACCACTGCTGATGGCGCAGCGCGGGCTTATCGAGCCGGTTGGGGAAATTAAATACCGGATTGTACATGACCACCCGAATTTCATACCGATACGTATCACCGGGAGTTACATGCGTATCATAGAATCGCACCGGGACTTCCGTCATATCCGTCATGCTGGCCGGACCGGTGGTCGGAGGTGAGTTAGTGCCATTGAATCCGGGGGGCGTAAAGCCCCCGGGAAATCCATTGGGTATTGCCGGGTTATTGCCGTTGGTTGTCGCCGACTGACCCGGCAGGGTCAGTGACGGCAACTGAACCTGCTGCGACTGCTGCGCCTGAACCTGAAACGGCGACAAGGTCGGCGTTGTGGGTTGCGGCTGTTGACGCGCCTGCGGTTG
This sequence comes from Planctomycetota bacterium, assembly GCA_021798635.1. The sequence goes on from JAJZGH010000012.1 coordinate 9,326, forward strand.
CGGAGGAGTAGGCATTCCGCCCGGAGGGCCAAAACCGCCAGGGGGGCCGAACCCCCCGGGAGGGCCAAAACCGCCGGGAGGACCAAAACCGCCCGGCGGACCGTTATTTATTGGCGGCATCGGATGCGGGCGCTGGGAATTAGGTGTCGGTGTAGTCGCCCGACGCTGAACCTGTTGCGTGGCATAAAAAGGCGGATCTAAAATTTCAGAAACAATTCCGTCTAGCTGTCCCAGCAATGTGAACCGCTGACTGTAGCCCAGGGAACTGAAATTCAAGCTCGGCAAAGGAGCAAGATTCAAACCCTTGATGTTTTTCCACGCGGACCAGCGGCCATCCGCCAAAAGGCGCTGGCGGCGGACTGCCACCCGGTAAAAAGCCGTTATCTGATAGGGCGATGGCAGCGCCGCCTGATTAGCGGTGAGTTTTTTATCCTTGGCGGTCAGGCTGGCCAACCACTTAGCCATGGGAAAACTGGTTTTCAGCGTTACCCAGAACATTCCCTTGGTCGGCAGATTACCGGTGCCATTCATATTGTTAAAATTGTTCATGTAATTCGCCGGGTTGGTGTTTCCCGGAAAACCGTTGTTGCCGGCCGCGTTCCCGGTGGAACCTGATGTGGAAGGTAAATAGACGACCGCCTGCGATTGACTGGCTTTCGGTTTGGCGAGAGCCGGCGCGGAAGCTGTCATGAATATTAAACCCTGTCCATGCCGCCCGGCAGTCATTTGCAGCGCGCTGTTGTAGGGCGCAAATGGCACTTGGGACACAGCTACCAACGTTTGGGGCAGCGGATTAGTTTGTTTGGCGACCAGATCTTTGACGTAATTAGGTAGATGACCGATGTGAATGGTTCGGTTCTGTTGGTTACGGATTGCCAAATCAAGAGATCGCACTTGCGACGTGATAACTGAACCCACATCAGCCGGTGCCACCATGGAGCCCGACTGCACCGGCGACGAAACCTGATTGGGATCATGCACAAAATTCTTGTAAACCAGCCAGCCTGCAAAAAGCACACCGATTCCAAGAACGAGCTTTTCCACATGTCGCTCTATGGGATTAATATTCTTCATGGTCAATCACCAAAATCCGTTCTGAACTTATGGAAACTCACGGTTGTGCCGCCGTCGTCGTCTTCAACAAACTAAGCCGAGCGCGATACGCCGGAGGCATCAAAGGTTTATTCCACGGCGTGCAAAATAGCGCTTCCATTAAAATGTCCACCCGAACTGCGGGGACCTTTCCGTAAACATAACCATCGGTAATGGCACGGATTGGATCAACCGACGCGATGTTCATCTGCAAAACAGTATACCCGTTATTCTCGCGATAGAGTTGGTTGATAAAGTCATTGACTTTATCCGCCTGCACAACCACGCTTAACGCCACGAGGGTGATCTGATGCTTGGCATTGCTGAAGTGATTGGTCAGTATTGCACCCGTCGTCGCGCCGGCGGTCGCGCCAGCGCCTGCGGTGGCACCGCCCGGACCCCCGGGAAGACCGCCGGGCGGGCCAAAGCCGCCGGGGGGTCCGAAACCACCCGGAGGGCCAAAGCCACCGGGGGGCATCCCCGGCATCTGGCCGCCGGTAAATCCGCCCGGAGTGCTGGTCGATTGCGCGGGAAGCGCTCCTAAGAATAGTCCGCCGTCCGGCACTAATACCGCACCATTACCCGATTGCTGCGATTGCGACGCTTGTGCCCCCGTCAAAGCTGCCGGAGCATCGGTACCGATGGTAATACGAATCAGCCGCTTCACCGGCGATAAACTGACATTCGGACTGCTCTGATTCATGGCCACGATGGCGTTGACAATATCATTTTGAATCCAGGAATCAACAAATGCTTCGTATATTTGCGACGACGTCGGAAGATGACGGCTTAGCACGAAATTGCGCTCCTGAAAGCTATCCCGACGTGCATACACTTTGCATTTTGCGGCCGCCAGAAACACCTGGCGACGGATAATTGCATTCTCAATTTTATTCTGCTCGGACGTGCTGGCCGCGCCGCCGCTCTGAAAGCCTTGAGGCATTGCGTCTTCCATGCGTTTCAAACGGGCGTTTACCAGATCACTGATACTTTCCTTACTCGGCGGGCGGCCGGCGTCCAAGCGGGTCAGAAAGCAATATTTGTTTTGCTTATTGTTCACGAACAGCCGCCGATACTGCCGTCGGAAGGCCCGCCTGGTCGTTAAAAACCGCGGGGGATTCGGCAGCATACCAGCCATGGGCATGCCTGCCAGCAGGGGAATTTCATGGTGCCGCGGATCTCTGACGATCTGACCCTGAGCGTTAAATTCCACACGTCCCCAGGCGTTAAGTGTGATATATTCCTGTTTAACAGACTTGGATTGTGACTCGATATAGGTCTGAACTTTCAGCCGCGCTGCAATAATTGGCGGTGTCACCGGGGCGTTGTAACGCTTATGACCCGGAATATGGATGGACGTCGTCCGCAGACTTTGTGCGACCTGCGCCTGCGATAATGCCGATTTCATTCTGCTGCGCAGCTTGGCTCCCATGGAACTCAAGGGATAGAAAAGCACCACCACGGACGCCAATATCACAATGCCGCATATAATCGGTATCAGATTGGCTTTGATAAATTTCATCCAAACCTCCAGCCAGTTGCATGAATCCCAGTAGTTCGGTTTTCATCCAGCTCGCGTTATCGGCATACGTCTGCAAGCCACTTGCTAAAACCCGCTCTTCAGTCGAGCGGTGCGCACACACATCTACATACAACATTCAGTGTATGTACACGTTGACTATCATCTGAAACGCGGTGGCATCGCTCAGAGAAGCCTTAGTATTGGGGTCAATGGCCCCCGGAATACCTCCGGAGCTTTGGCTGTTAAAGCTAAAGCCCGCACCTCCGCCAGATGGCATTCCGCCGGGAGCAAATCCCCCCGGAGGGCCAAAGCCCCCCGGCGGCCCGAAACCTCCCGGAGGACCAAATCCCCCGGGCGGCCCGAAGCCGCCCTGCGGCATTCCACCCGGAAACGTCGGTAGATTGTTTTGCGGAATCGAATTTTGGTTCTGGCTGTTTGCCGGCGCGGTGGTCGTAACTTTAGGTAAATACGCGGGAAGAAAAACCCCGGAGAACGGCCCAAGGGCCGCCCCCCATGGAATAAAGCCCAAGCTGCCTGAATTCGCGCCCCCACCCCCGCCGCCCAGCAAATCGCCAATCCGCGATGTGGCCAGCGACCCTTTGACAATCTTAATGGTGAACGGTTTCTTCGCCCCCGGACCGCCCAGTTTCTGCAAGCGATCTTGAAATTCCTGCAGAATTCTTCCCCAGTCCCGATACGGCGTGTAACCGCTTATGACCAGTTGGAACCCACCACCTGACGGCGCTGCCGCTGCGGCAGCGCCGGGCGTCGTCGCCGGTGTAGCCGACATGGCGGGCTGATTATTATTTCCCGAGGCAAGTTGATTCGATAACACCGTTTCATAGGTGGAATTCACGGATTGCAACACAATTTTCCAGGAATTCGGATTTTTTATACCGGCGGGCTTTTTGGTCATCGCCTGCGGTAATGATTGATATAACGTTTGAATAATTTGTGGCCAGATTTCCCGCTTCTTACCCAAATCCAGATAGTAGTTAATTTTGGCAACGTTGGCCTGGTACGTGTTGCTGATAGATGTATAGTGCGTGCGCAGCGCCGATTCGGAAAGAATATGCGTCTTAGCTTGCTGAACTTCCGGCGTATGAACGCTGGAGTCAAACGCCGAGGCATCCATTGAATAGCGCGCCGCCGATGCCGCGGCCCCCAGAACAAACAAGGCCGCGGTTGCCGCAAACCAGGGATATTTCTTACGCCAGATCATCTGCCGGGCAATTTCCACCGGCAGCAAATTGGTGTTGATCGTCGCCAGGCCGACGCCTTGCAGCGCCAAACCATACGCCGCGGTCATACCCAGCGCCTGATCACTTAAGCCCGCCGCCATCTTGGCGTCTTCCACTTCAATTTTTGTAAAGCCGTCAAGCCGCGCCACTTCCATGCCCAGATACTGCTGAAGATACTTCTGCAAATTAGACAGGCGGAAGGGATTCCCCATGCCGATAATTTGCTCCACGCGGCTTTCGCGATGGGAACTGTTGTAGTATCCGATGGAGCGTTGAATTTCCGCGACAACATCCGCGAAGGTCGGCCGCATCGCCTGAAAAATCTGCCGGGCGTATTTACTGGTGGCGGCCGTCTTCTTAAGGGATTCCGCCTTTTTGAACGCGAAGCGGAAACTTTTTGCCAGTGATTCGGTAAAACTGTTGCCGCCCAGATTAATGTTACGCAGCCATAATCTTCCCTGATCCACCACAATCATATCTGTATGGTCAGCTCCGATGTCCAGGAAGATTGTCCCCTTATCCAATCCTTTGCCTTCATGAACTACCGCGTTGTACACCGCAAGGGGGGCCAGTTGCAGACCATGAACCGTGATACCCAGGGACTGAAAATCAGCCAGTATCGCCCCCACCAGATCGGTTTTTATGGCGAATATTCCGATTTCAACATCCGGACTATCCGGATTACGGAAGCTGTGATAATCCCAATTAACCTGATCCAGCGGGAAAGGAATCTGCTGTATCGCTTCAAAACGCACAATTTCCGGAATTTTACGCGGTTCCACCGGCGGCAACTTCACAAATCGCGAAAAACTCGTGGCACCCGGTGCACCGATATAAACCTGTTCACCATGCAAGGAATACCGTTCAAGAAATCGCGCCAGACTCTCACGCACGATCTCCCGCCGATCCACATCCGGCTCGCTTAAAAAATGCCCATGCTCAATAACTTCCATGGCCTCAAGAAATACCTTGTCGCCATCGCGGCGGAGCTTAATAGCTTTAATCGCCGTCGTTCCGACATCGATACCCCATGCTGATTGTGAACTGGCCATGAAGACCTCCGGCAAGCTCCGATGCAACCCCCGGGCGTCGCGTGTTGAATCAAACTTGATCCGACACACCCTTGGCATATCTTACGCCGAGCCACAGCTCAACGAAAGTCTACTCCGCCTCGTCGCCCGGTTGAGAATCAGGGATCGCCACCCCCGAACAAAAAATTTAACCCGCTGCTTCGCCACGACTTCGGTCAAAGGCGCCGCGCAGGCTCGCATCAGTGTCCTTAATAAAACCCAGATTACATGATTCGTCAAGCAAAAAGAATCAATTTTTTTCTTTCCCGCTCCCCTGCTAGCGGAATTTGCCGCGCCGACATCTCTCACAAAACCCTTTAGATCATGCCATGCCGGCCTTTGGGGATTACTATTTTACTTATCTTTGCTGAAAATTCTGCTACAATAAAAAACTATGAAATTATATCGTCCGCCATTACTGATGCTTACGTTTCTCGCGGCAACGCTCGCCGGATGCCACTCTTCCATCGTGCCTTTAAAGCCTTCGGCATTAGGCCCGCCATGGGCGTTAAGCCGGCATCCACAATCCGCTCATCCCGCAACTCGATCAGTTGGCACGCTCACGCGGGCTACCCGTCATGCTCCCGCGCATTCCACCACGGCCGTTAACGGGACGTGGTTTATCAATGCCCGCAATGGCACATCCCGAAAAATTGCCATCGCCCGTTACAAAAATATCTGGCGACAAACTCAACACCTTTTGATCCGCATGGGTTATACCATTCAATGGGCCAGCTACCGTCTGGGCGTTATCACCACCCGCTACAGAACCGGCCCGGAAATCCTGCAATGGTGGCGACCGGACGCCACAACCTTTCCGGAACTTATGGAAGGCACGATAAACACCTTTCGCCGAACGCTACGCATTGTTATCCGCCGCTCCGCCAAGCCCCATACGTTTTCCATCACTGTTGAGGCTCTCGTGGAGCGTCAGGAAAACCCACAAGGGGCGGTGGGAAATGTCGCATTTTTTGGAGCCTCGGCCTTCGGCAACAGTCCGCTGCCATTGAATTCCCATCATCTCAAGCCTTCCGCCGGAGGCTCGTATTGGATGCGGGTGGGCCACGACCCGGCATTGGAAGAAAAAATCCTTCGTCGCTTACTGCACAAATTGTGAACCCGCAGTGCCGACTGGACAACCGGCCATCTCCAGGCATAACATCCCTGACCGGGATTTTGTGGGAAGAAAAGGCGGTGTTCAGGGCCGCAGGCGGGCAAGGAGTATTTCACACTATGGCCCAAAACGTGCTGTCCATTTTTAACGATCTCTGGCGATTGTTGCAATTCCTGGGCAAGAAGATGCTTTGGATTATTCTGGGATGGATTGTTGTTTATTTTTTATCCCAGCTTTTTTCCAAAGGGTCCTGGATACTGGTGGAACCTGTTATCGGTGCTGTCGCCGGTGCGGTGGCAGGCTGGGAAATTGCGGATGACGCGGTGTCAGAAGCGGGTTTCACGGGGATCGTTCTCTGGGTCTTACTGGTGCTGTCATGCTGGATTCCCATTTGGGCCACGCAGGGCGTCATGCAATGGATTATGACCGCCGCCCTGGGGTGGAAAATGACGTTTGGACAGTGGATGCTTCTGACGATGGCCACAATTTTCAGCCTCATTGCATCCATCTGGCGAGCCTTGGCTGATGATTAAAGTTTCAGTACCGAGGAATTTAATTTTTTCCATACCATGAGGTTATGGGGCAGCACTCTGAATATGGACACCCGACTTAAAAGAAAGTCAGAAAAAATTTTGGTCGCCGCTTTGAACCTTGGTCCGGACTTGCTATAATGTGGGCATGGCTAACGCTGCCGTGATGGCTATTGCCCATCGGGGAGCATCCGCTGAAGCCCCAGAAAACACCGTGGCCGCTTTCGACGAGGCAATTCGACTCGGCGCTCGAGCTGTGGAGATGGATGTGCGTCTTTGCAAAGACGGCATTCCCGTTATTCTGCATGATCCGACGGTGGATAGAACCACCAACGGTACCGGGGCAGTGGCTGATCTCACGAGACTCGATTTACTGAGATTCGACGCCGGGTCTTGGAAACACCCGCGTTTTGCCGGCACACGCATTCCGCTTTTAACCGAAGCGTTGCAGGCCGTCAGTGATGACGCCATCGCGGTTTTAGAACTGAAGGAGGCGATCGACCCGAAGATGCTGCGGCGAATCCTGGATGAATTCGCCCCGCGTGACCGGTCGATCATGCTGAGCTTTGAGTACGATATTCTGAAAGCTGTCCGCAGAGAAATGCCCCATGCGGCCCTGGGCCTGCTAAGTGACTCATGGCAGCCGGATTTACCCGAACGTTGTGTTACGCTGGGAGCGGGGATCCTGGCATTAAATACCGGGGCTCTAAGTATCGAACGAATCCGGTCCGCCCGCGAACAACATTTGCGGGTATGGACTTATACCCCCAACGACGCTGGTTCTGTGGCCGCGTGTGCGGCCATCGGCGTGGAAGGAATTATTACGGATCATCCTGAATTGATCCGCCCGGCGGCTAATCGGAGTTGACTGAAGTGTCAGAAAATGTGGTAGTGGAAAAAGTTGAAAAGCAAGTGACCGGCATGCTGGAAATCACCGACAAAGGCGTCGGGTTTATCCGCTCGGAACAGCGAAAATTTAAACCCGTGCCTGCGGATCCCACCGTTTCCGCGGCCCTTATTGAAGAAGCCCACTTGCGCCCGGGCCTGACCATCACGGTTAATACCAAGCCCGCGGCACGCGGCCCGGCCCCCCAGGTAACCGAAATTATCAGCGTCATGGATCAACCCATGGAGAAATACTGGGCGTTACCCACTTTCGGGGATATGACGGTCATTGACCCGCGTGAACGCATCCGCCTGGAAACGCCCGGCGGCCCGGACTCCATGCGCATCATGGACATGCTTACACCCATCGGCCGCGGGCAGCGCGGACTGATTGTCGCTCCGCCCAAAACCGGAAAAACCACGCTGCTTAAACAAATCGCCCATGCGGTATTGACCAACCATCCGGATATGAAGGTCTTTATTCTTCTCGTGGATGAACGCCCGGAAGAAGTCACTGACTTCCGGCGCACACTTAATGCCGAAGTCTGGGCCAGTAACAATGATGAAGACGTGCTTTCCCACGTTCGCACCAGCCGCCTGGTTGTTGAACGCGCCCGGCGCATGGTCGAGTTCGGCCATCACGTGATTATCATTCTGGATTCGCTGACGCGACTGGGACGAGCTTTTAACCATTTTGTCGGCAGTTCCGGACGCACCATGTCCGGCGGCGTGGATTCGGGTGCCTTGCTGGAGCCGCGGTCTATTTTCGGTGCCGCACGGAATATTGAACATGGCGGATCATTAAGCATCATCGCCTCCGCATTGATCGAAACCGGCAGCCGAATGGATGATTTAATATTTCAGGAATTCAAGGGCACCGGCAATATGGAACTGGTGCTTTCCCGGCGGCTGGCCGAACGGCGAATCTGGCCGGCCATTGATCTGCCGGCATCCGGAACCCGCAAAGAAGAACTGCTGCTGGGACCGGAAGCCACGCGCAAGATCGCGATGGTCCGTCGCGAAATGCTCCAACGTGATCCGGCACAGGGCATGGATCAACTCATCCGCATGATGCGACGCTATAAAACCAATGCCGAATTCCTTGCCGCATTTACCCCCGAGCGACACGGCGCGCACTCGGGCCGATCCCGCGGGTAAATCTCCCCATAACAACCGCCCCACGTGACGCGACGAGCCAGCGGCACGCTTGGGATGCGAAATACGGGGTGGAAACAACTCCCACCGCAATGCCGCAAGCACACGGGTAAATCGATCCTTGCGCTATTTGCAGGAATCGCGGTTTTTCCTATAATGCTGCATTCCGATGACGCCGGGCAGATGAGACCGGCGTAGATCAGGATTTTGGATTTGAGGAGTTGGCGGCGATGCCACATATAATTACTGAACCGTGCATTGGCACAAAAGATTCTTCGTGTGTAGCGGTTTGTCCGGTGGATTGTATCCATCCGCGCAAGGATGAAACGGAATTCGCCCCGGCCACGCAGTTGTACATTGACCCTGATACCTGCATTGACTGCGGGTTATGTGTTGATGAATGTCCGGTTAAGGCGATTTTTCCGGAAGATGATGTCCCGGAAGAATGGAAAAAATATATCGCCATCAACGCGGAACATTATAAGAAATAAACCAGGTAAGGAGGCCTGAGCCTCGACGGAAATGCAATTTTTCGTTGAAGTCGGGCCGTTGCGCGGGAGCACGTAGCCGACGGATGTCGGCTTAACCATCGAACGGACACATCGGCAATGGCGGTCATTGCGGGTGTTTATTGAGCCTGTTCGCGTGACCCGCAAATTGAGGATTTATTCATGGCTACCACCACTCGTAAACCAAGGTTTCAAAGCTTCAGCCGTCCGAAAATCCGGATCGGCAAAGTTGCCAGCACCGGCAAAGTCTATGTGGATTACAAAGATACTGAAACGCTCAAGAAAATGCTTACGCTCAACGGCAAAATTCAGCCGCGCACACGCATTGGCGCCGCCGCGTTTGAACAACGCATGATCACCGACGCCATCAAGCGGGCACGCTTCATGGCCCTTTTGCCGTACGTCGGCTCGGCTCAGTAATCGCTTTCTTTGAGTGTATGTTTTGTATTTCAGTGTTGGAAAATCCTGAAATACATGGGAGCGTCTGCGCCTTGTTGACGCATGGTTCCTACGCGCCCTTCCTTTTGCTGATGGCGGCTTGAATCTGCTGATGTATGCGTTGCGCGTTGGGAATCCATTCCCACAGGCTCTCGGGATCAATACCCTTGTCAACCGCAAAGCCAATGGTTCCTAATCCGAGGATGTTTTGGGCGGCTGGCTCAATAAGTCGCGCTTCAGAAATGTGGGCCAGACCAGCTTCAAAAATAGTGGGATGCCGTGCCCCTTTTATGGTAACAATGCGACAGGTCGTCAGCAGGTATAAATGGCTGGTCCATTCCATTAACGCATAGATGATACGCACCCCCACCAGTGCCGCGGAAATGATAAGCGCCGTTCTGGGCAGGAGCAAATCCCCAAAAACTCCAGTGCGAATGGTTAAAACGCCCAACAAAATTACAACTCCGCAAAAGCGGAAACTCGTGGCGATAATGTACCATAACGATGGACGAACCATCAGAATCACCAGTTCATTACCGCGCAGCAGTGATTCCGGGGTGAGTTTGGCCGCCGCCGCCTCGATGCCTGCGGCCTCGCCAACGGCTTGATGGGGTCGATTGACCGTCAATGGGTTCCAGTGTCCCTGCGGGCGGCAACGGGTCTTCAACACAGGCGGTTCCATGGATTTCTCTGCTATCATGACCCTAGTTTACCAGATTTTTTCCCGGCAGGTAATTTGGCTTGGGTGCCGAATTGGTGTATTCTATAGCGCTTTGCCCGATGCGGACAAAAGTGAGATTGTACCAAAGAGAGGTATCGTAAGATGACAAAGAAGCACCTATTTACCAGCGAATCCGTCAGCATGGGCCACCCGGACAAGGTGGCGGACCAAGTATCCGATGCGATACTGGATTCATTATTGCAAGCCGATCCGTTGGCGCGCGTCGCCTGTGAGACTCTGGTAACTACCGGTCTGGTGGTGTTAGCCGGCGAGGTGACCGTGCATAATCAGGCTGCCATCGAAGCCCTCAATCGTGCCGAGGATACGGCCCGTGAAGCGATTCGGGAAATTGGCTACGACGATCCCCGTACCGGATTTGATTACCGCAGCTGCGCTGTGCTGCGAGCCTTGCATAGCCAATCCGCGGATATTTCCCGCGGTGTCACCGCCTCCGGCAACCACGAGCAGGGGGCGGGCGATCAGGGCATTATGTTTGGCTTTGCGTGCAATGAAACCAAATCATTGATGCCGCTGCCAATTTATCTCAGCCACCGCCTCGTAGAGCAGCATGCCAAACTGCGGCGCGAAGGCACCATTAAGTGGCTGCGCCCCGATGCCAAGAGTCAGGTCACCGTAGAATACCACGATAACAAGCCTCATCGCATTCATACCGTGGTACTTTCTACCCAGCACACCGAAGAAGCGGTCGACGCAAAGACTGACAGCTTTTCCGATGCCGCTCGCCATGAAATTATTGAAAAAGTCATTAAACCCGTCATCATGGCCGAATGCCCGCAACTGTGGAACAGCCAGATGATTTTCCACATCAACCCCACCGGTAAATTCCTGATCGGCGGCCCGCATGGTGATTCGGGCCTTACAGGCCGCAAGATTATTGTTGATACATACGGCGGCCGCGGTTGCCACGGCGGCGGTGCCTTCTCGGGTAAGGACCCCTCAAAGGTCGATCGCTCGGCGAGTTACATGGCCCGGTATATTGCTAAAAATGTGGTCGCAGCGGGCCTGGCCACCGCTTGTGAAGTACAACTCGGCTACGCTATCGGCGTCGCTGAACCCGTTAGCGTGCTGGTGGATACCGAAGGCACTTCGACCATTGATGAACAGATCATCAGTGATATGGTTCGCAAAGTGTTCCCGCTTAAACCGCAAAGTATTATCAAGCATCTGAATTTGCTCCGGCCCATTTACCGTGAAACCGCCCGTCATGGCCACTTTGGCCGTGAATTGCCGCAATTTACCTGGGAAGCCACGGATAAGGCCGATGAATTGGCCCGTCTGGCCGGCATCAAGTCCAACCGGTCCGCCGCCGTTGCCATGGTGTGATAGCACCATGGCCGTTTGCAACTGCGGGCGGATAAGGTTTATAGTAATACTGCGGCTCGATATTCGTGTCGGATTGATCAGCGGCGTAGTACTAAACCGGAGTTGTCATGGCGGACGCGTTGCGATGGGGTATTCTCGGTACCGGGACGATTGCCGCGAAATTTGCGAAAGAACTTTTGACCTCAAAGACGGGTCGTCTGGTCGCCGTCGGCAGCCGAAGTGCGGAATCAGCCCAGCGCTTCGGCCGGGAATTTCTGCCGGAAACGCCGTTCAACCGGCACGGCAGCTATGAAGAACTCTTGGCGGATCCAACCGTTGACGTGGTCTACATTTCCACGCCCCATCCATTTCATGCGCAGTGGAGCATTCGAGCCGCGATGGCAGGCAAGCACATATTGTGCGAAAAGCCACTGGCATTAAATTTTGCCGATGCCATGACCGTGGTGGAGGCGGCACGGGCGAATCATGTATTTCTCATGGAAGGCTTCATGTATCGCTGTCATCCGGTCGTGGAGCGACTCATTGCACTCCTGCGCGATGGCGTCATCCATGATGTGCGCATGATTCACGCCAATTTTGGCTTTCAATGCGCTGTGAACTATGAACATCGGCTGTTAAACAACGCCCTTGGGGGCGGCGGAATACTCGATGTCGGATGCTATCCGGTTTCATTGGCGCGCATGATAGCCGGCGTTGCCGCGGGGAAGGAATTTCTGGACCCTGTGCATGTTGCCGCCTCCGGGGTTGTTGGAGAAAAAAGCCGGGTCGATGAAATGGCCTCTCTGATCCTTACCTTCCCGAATAATATCGTGGCCAGTATCAGCACTGCGTTGCAGTGCACGCTCAACAATGACATTCATATTTATGGCACCGGCGGCAGCATCTACATCCCCTGGCTTTGGATACCGCAGCCCAAAGGCAATAAACTTTTTATTCGGCGCCATGGTAAACCGCAGGAAGAAATCACCGTGGATGCCCCCGCTGGCGTTTACACGCTGGAAGCGGATGTGGTGGCCGCCGCTATTGACAACCAGCACCTGGAGCCTGCGTGGCCCGCCATGGGCTGGGCTGATACGCTTGAAAATATGAAAACGCTGGACCGCTGGCGGCGAATTGTGGGCGTAACCTATGAGGATGAAAAGCCTGAAAATCGTCTTACGCCGCTGCATGGGGGGGCGCTAACGGCTCATGAACCCGCTGCCATGGAATATGGCCGCGTGCCGGGGGTGGAAAAGCCAGTGTCCCGGCTGATTTTTGGTGTTGATAAAATCAGCATTCATGATTTTCCAATGGCCCAGGCCATGCTGGATGATTACTTTCAGCGCGGCGGCAATACATTTGATTCGGCACATATTTACTCCATGGGTGTTTGCGAAAAGGCCTTGGGACGCTGGGTTGCCAATCGCGGCATTCGTGAACAAATCGTCATCATAGGCAAGGGAGCGCACACCCCGGACTGCAATCCCACCGCCCTGACCCGCCAACTCCTGGAAAGTCTGGATCGCCTGAAAACACATTATGTTGATATTTACATGATGCACCGCGACGACCCCGCCGTGCCGGTGGAGGAATTCGTGGATGTCCTTAACGAGCATAAACGTGCCGGACGTATCCGCGCCATTGGCGCATCCAACTGGAGCATCCCACGCATTGAGGCGTTTAATTTCAGCGCCCGAGCGCGCGGCCTGTCGGGCTTTTGCGCCATTAGTAATAATTTCAGTTTAGCGCGCATGGTTCGTCCTCCCTGGCCGGGGTGTATGTCAAGCTCAGATGTGGAGTGGCGGGACTTCCTGAAGGGCAATGAAATCATTCTTATGCCTTGGAGCAGTCAGGCACGCGGATTTTTTACCGATCGCGCGGCACCGGAGAAAACCGCGGATGCCGAGCTGGTGCGGTGCTGGTATTCACCGGATAATTTTCGCCGCCAGGAAAAAGCTCGCGAGCTGGCGCGTAAACTGGGCGTAACGCCCATCGTCATTGCCCTGGCTTATGTGCTCTGCCAGCCGTTCCCTACTTTTCCGATGATCGGGCCGGCCACAGTTGCCGAAACCCGCGAAAGCTGCGCCGCATTAAAAGTTAAACTTACCGTTGATCAGCTTCATTGGCTGAATCTGGAAAGATAATTGAGCCATTTTCCACTTTGCAATGACCGGCGATATAATCCTGAACATGATTGTACTGATTGATAATTATGACTCGTTCACCTACAACCTCGTCCAGCGGCTGGGAGAAATTGACGCCACGCGCGTCATAGAAGTGGTGCGCAATGATAAAATTTCCATTGACCAGATCGAAAAGTGGCAGCCGGAAAAAATTATTATCTCTCCCGGCCCATGCACGCCACGTGAAGCCGGCATCAGCAACGACGTGCTGAAGCACTTTGGCCCGCGGCTGCCTGTTCTAGGTGTTTGTCTGGGGCACCAGTGCATTGGCCATGCATTTGGAGCCATTGTCGAACGAAACTATCGGCTTATGCACGGCAAGACTTCACCCATCTACCATCATAATCAGGGCCTGTTTGCGGGACTTTCAAATCCCTTTGATGCCGCGCGGTATCACAGTCTGGTCATCCGTCCCGGTACGTTACCCGATGACTTTACGGTGACCGCCTGGACGGAGGAAAAAGAGATCATGGGCGTGCAGCACAAACATTGGCCCCTGTACGGCGTACAGTTCCATCCGGAAAGTTTTCTCACCCCGGAAGGTTATACGCTGCTGGCTAATTTTCTCAAAATCCCGGTGAACAGCGCATCGAGTCCCGTCAGAGCGGCCTAATCAGCAACGCCGGGATTCGTTGTTGCCAATTCACACTCTTCACGCATGACCAGTACGATTAATGAAACACGCCGTCGGGCCAGCGCCGCAGCCAGGATGGCCCAACGGGTTTGACCGCGACTGCTCCGGGTGCCCGGATATGGCAGCGTTCCAAAAGAGATCCTTCCTGCAAATATAACGTGCTCAGAGCGTCGAGATAGGCCACATTGGCCTGCGCCTGCGCCAATCGCGCTGAAAGCAGGTTTGATTGGGCCAGCGATACCTGAATGGCCGTGCTTTCACCAACTTTGAATTCGCCCTGCGTGGCACGCAATGTTTCCGCCTGCGCTTCAGTGGTGGCGGCGGTCGCGGTAATCTGTTGTTTGTCCGTCACGGCCTGAATGTACGCAGTGCGCACGCTTAGTTCGACGCTACGCACGGTATTGGCTAACGCGGCCTCTTCCTGATCGCGGCTTAAAACCGCGCTTTGGTAATTGGCCGTAGGGGTGCGATTGAAAATTGGGTAATTGAAAGACAAGCCTCCCACAAGCTGATAGGGCGATCCGTTAAGATTTTCGCTCGCCGGACCAAAAGATTCGGCGTAGCCCGTTTTTCCAAAAGTGATAAACATATTGAGGACCGGCAGCAGACCGTTGCGCGTTTGAATCACCGATAAATCCCCTTGTTCGATCTGCAAACGCGTTTGATTAAGAACCGGACTCATTTTCAAGGCCAGGTCGGTATGTTCCTTAAGGGGCGCGTCCGGCCCCCCCGGGATATAGGGCAAGGTGGTAAGATCTAACTGATCCCGCCAGAACGGACGATCCGCCGGTGCCACCAAGCTTAACAAATTAAGCCGGGCGATTTTCATGGCACCGACCGCACTGACCAATTGTTCGCGCGTTACGGCGGTTTGCGCTACAGCTGGTGCAAATTCTGACGGCGAAGTGCGGCCCACGCGAATAAGTTCTTTCGTTTGATCTTCCTGTTGTTGTGCCACGCTCAAAGCCGTTTTCAAAATGCGCACGTTCTGCTGCGCCAGCGCATAGGCCCAGTAGGCTTGGACGATATCGTCGGTAATTGTCAGCGCTTCTCCGCGCAGCTGATAGTCTGAGATTTTTTTGCCGATTTTTGCACGTTCAATCCCGGCTAGGTTGGCCTGCAAATTGCCGCCCTGCAAGAGCGCCTGCGTTACGGTTATCGAACCATTGACCGTGGTAGATTGCCCGCCGCCGTTCTCACTATCGTTAAGGCCGGAATTCAGGGTCGCCGAAATCGAGGTGCCCGTAGGCAGTTTTTCGCTCAGGCCGACATTGGCGTTTCCGGAATCGGTCGTGCCAAAATGCTGGCTGCCGGGGATATAACCGCCGCTGGCGGTAACATAACCGCCACTGGTAGGCACGCGATTTTTAGATGCCTGCACCCCGGCGGTAACTGTCGGATCAAACGCGCCGCGCTGGGCCACAATTTGTTCCTCAGAAAGCGCGGGATTATACCTTTGCACCAGCAACGTCGGATTATTTTTTAACCCGATGACCAAGGCGTCAGCCAGTGACAGCTTGATAATTTTCCCGCTGCTGGCGAAATGCTCGCCCGGGTGCACGGCTGGCTTGGCCGAGCCGGGCGGCAAAGCCGAGGACAATTCTTTGACGGATGTTTGCGTTGCCGCCCCGGATTCCATGGCCTGCTGATGAGCAATCGCCGCGTGCTGATAATGTTCAAAGCCACCCGAATCAATACTGGCGCACCCGCACAAACTCGCCATCACACCGAAGGCGGCCACAGCACATAAAGTCCGCTTTACTCGCGGGTCATTAAAGATGATCTGATTTTTGTGGACCGGAGAAAACGGTTTATTCATATCGGAGAGCCTCAATGGGATTAAGCCCGGCGGCACGTCGGGCGGGGTAATAGCCGAAGAAAATTCCAATCGCGGCGGAAATGGACAGGGCAAGAATGACCATGTGTGGTTCAACCTGTCCGGAAAAATTCCGGAACTTCACGTAATGCGCCGCCACCACCCCCACGGCCACGCCAATTAATCCGCCCATTAAACTTACCAGCACCGATTCAATTAAAAATTGCCGGAGAATATCACGTCGTCTGGCACCGATGGCTTTACGAATTCCAATTTCCCGCGTGCGTTCGGTGACGGTCACCAGCATAATATTCATAATGCCGATCCCGCCGACCAGAAGCGATATTCCCGCTACCGATCCCAGGAACATGGTAAAGGCTCCACCAATATTGTTGGCCATTTGAATGACCTGCAATTGATTGGAAATCCAGAAATCATCTTCATCGCCCTGGATCAGGGAATGTCGAATACGGAGAATTTCTTCCGCCTTATTCTGCACAGGAGTAAGATCCACAGCATGGTCGACCTGCATGTCAATATGATTTAACGCTACCGCCCGGCCCATGAGTTTGGTCATGGCGGTGCTGTAGGGCATAAGGACCTGATTATCCGGATCAAACCAACCGTGCCGGCCCTTGGGCACCAGCACGCCGATCACCTGGAATCGTTCCGTACTGATGGTAATGGTATGCCCTAAAGGGTCCTGCGATCCGAACAGGCGAGTTGCGGTTTCCGGGCCGATGACCGCCACAGATGCCCGATCACGCGTATCAAAATCGTTGAACATGTGCCCGCTCTGCACCTGAAAATCATGGATGATAATATAGGTTGACGCGCAGCCGACAATATTGCAGTACGTTTCATTGGTGCCCCATTTTACCGGGTCTCCGGAAGTTACCACGGGCGAAACATATTTAACGCCCGGAATTGACAGCATGGCGTGCGCATCGCCGAGCGTCAGCGGTTCGGCGGAGCCGTTGAGCACCGGAGGCATTTTGGGATTATGTGGGAAGATGGTGATGGTGTTTTTTCCCATTCGGGAAACCCATCCGAGGATGCGGGATTTGGCTCCGTTGCCCAACGCCAGCATGGCTATGACCGCCGCCACGCCGATGATCATGCCCAGCATGGTCAGTATGGCGCGCAGTTTATTGGCCAGCATACTGCGTAAGGCAATTTTAATTGTGGTCCAGAAAAGCATGGTCAACCTTTCAAAAATCAGTGGCGGTGCGGGGTCCACATGCTTGACGACACGCCGAGGTGAATCAGCACTTTCTGTCCGGGTTTTAGTCCGTGCAGCACCTGCCAATCCAAATCGTTACGCTGTCCGAGCGTGACGGGCTTAAATATCTGCTTACCATCCGGCTGCACAACCGTAACGGTATCTTCATTATTTTGAATCACTACCGCTTGCAGCGGAATGTAGATGACATTGGGCAATTTATCGGCAAAAATATCAACGTTCGCCGTCATGCCGGGTTTGAGTAACTGCTTTTGCGCTCCCAAAACTTCAATTTTTGCCTGAAACGTGACAATGTTGCTGGTAGAGCCGCTGGTGCTGCTGGTATTTTGATCTTGAACGGATTCCGGAGCAATCAGTGCTACGCGGCCCGGAAATACCACACCCGGTGCCCCCGCCGCAGTGATCTGTACTTTATCCCCGATTTTCACGTGATTGATATCACTTTCATTCACAGTGGTGTTGATATAAATATGGGAGGTATCAACCAGAGTCATCACGGTCGTGCCGCCGCCGACATTATTGGTGGCGGACGCAATAATCTGCCCCTGCTGTACATCCACATTGGCGACGTAACCGGTAAACGGCGCCTTCACCTTGCAGTACCTTAGATTCGTATTGGCCTGATCCAGATTGGCTTGCGATTTTTTAACCGCGACTTTATCCAGATCCACATTAAGTTTCTGAAGCTTAACCTGCAAGGCCTGCTGTTTAAGCTGGCTGAGCTGCACCTCGGCGAGTCGCTGCGCCTGCTGATCTTTTACCAGCGTGGTGTAATCAGTATCGTAGGTCTGTTGCGCGGCGAGATTTTCTTTTAATAATGTGGCGTCGCGCTGCACATTCAGCTTATCATTTTTTACTTGCGCCAGTGCCGATAGCAGATTTGCTTCGTCTGTTTGACGCGTGGTAATCAGGCTTTGTTCGGCAATCTGATAACTCAATTCAGCCGTGTCTAATGTCAGTTTGGCCTGCTCAAGATCCTGTTGAGCAATGGTGACGGCCTGAAGCTCCAATGTCGGATCAACCGTCAGAATCACCTGCCCCTTCTGAACCAGATTGCCGATCTGAATCTGTTCATCAGGGTCGCTGGCATTCAGCGGCAGGCTGGTAATTTTTCCCCCCGCCTGGCATTTGATATCCACGGTTCGATTCGCCAGCACATTTCCGGTGGCGTACACATGCACGGTCAAGGTGCCTTTTTTTACTACCGCGGTATGCACTTTTTGGGCCACGGGCGCACCTGTGGCGTGATAATGCTGGTACGCAACGCCACCGATTACCACGACTGCGAGAACTCCGATGAGTATTAAACCTTTGTTCATCCGTTCCTGTTCCGCTTATCGCGGCTCCTTTGCTGGGATCGTTCCTGTTCTGTCGCTGAAAAGCTCAGCGTGCCAAGCTCAACCCGCCTGGGCCACCAGTTCTCTGGCAGCGCGATTATGCTCAATAATGTCGAGAATCTGTCCGTCACGAATCTGCACCTCGCGACGGCAATGCCGGGCCACGTTCGAGTCATGCGTTACAATGACAATCGTGCGGCCCTCATCATTAATGTTGTGAAAAACGTCCAAAATTTCCCGGCCGACGCGCGAATCAAGGTTTCCTGTAGGCTCATCCGCCAGAATAATCGCCGGGTTCGTGACGATCGCCCGGGCAATGGCCACACGCTGCCGCTGGCCGCCGGAAAGTTGCGTAGGTTCATGGTGCATACGATCCGCCAAGCCCACGACTTCCAAGGCCTTACGGGCGGCAGCCTTGGCATCTTTATGGGCGGAGTACAACAGGGGCAACTCAACGTTTTCCAACGCCGAAAGCCTGGGCAATAAATTAAAATTTTGAAACACAAAACCAATCAATCGATTGCGTATATCCGCCAGTTTATCGCCCGTAAGTTTGGAGACATCCTCACCGGAAATAACATAACTTCCGGCATCAAAATCGTCGAGGCATCCCAAAATATTCATCAATGTTGATTTGCCGCTGCCGGAAGGGCCGGTGATCGCGACCATGTCGCCTTCTTCAATCGCTAAATCGACCTTATTCAGGGCTAGAACTTCGGTTTCGCCCAGCGTATAACGCTTTACCATCCCGCGAATTTCCAGTAGCGAAGATTTATTTTTCAATTCAACCATGAAAAAATCCGTTCCGGTTCCCTTATGCCCCTAAACAGGCAAAATAACCATATTCCGTGATCCGGCGGATAACCGGAAATCTACAGTATACACGGTTATCAATAAACTTCGCCACGCGCAAAACCGCGCCGCCGCCGAAAAAATCCGGCAACACTTATCCCTTGCTGGTATAACGGGGCAGATCGCCGGAAGTTGCAGATGCCGAAAAAATATTTTTCAGAATACGATGCGCATAAAGTCTACTACTGCCACGCTGTGATTCCACGCACGCTCTAGCTCTCTGCCCCACCGCACACGCTTGGTCAGGATGCTCCAGCCAGGTTTCCAAAAGATTCTGCATCTCCCGGGCGTTTTGCACCCTGACACCGCCGGCCCCGGCCGTGAGCAATGCCACCGTATCGGAAAAATTAAACGTGCTAGGCCCAAAACAGCACGGTTTGGCCAGCGCCGCCACCTCAATCATGTCACTGCCACCCAATTCTACCATCGAACGTCCCGAAAATACCGCAAAAGCCAAACTGTAGAGCTTCTTAAGCTCCCCCATGGTGTCTAATACGATCACTTGCCCACTTTGGATCGGTGATCCGGCGTTCTCACTGTCATCAGGCCGTTGTGTGCGCACGACGGGTTCCAAGCCCGCTTGCACAATGGCCGCAACCACCTGACCGATAACCTCCGGTTTGCGCGGCGCTATCGCGAGTCGTAAATCGGGCCAATTTTTTCTAAGCGTTTGATAGACCGATAAAAGCATGTCTTCTTCGCCGGGGCCGGTAGAGCCGGCTACAAATAATCGGTGGTCGCTCTGAATGCCCAGCGCATTTGCCATAGCCTGTGCTCCGGGAATTTCATCTGCGAAATCCGCACTGTCATATTTCATGGTGGGGACAACCTCCATGCGCGCTGCCAAGGCCCCCAAATGCGCGAATCGCTCCGCAATTTCCGGCGTTTGGACACTTACGCGACTCACCTGTCTTAACATCCTCTGCATTACAGGCCGTATCATGCGATAACGCTTAAAGGACCGGGCGGTCATGCGCCCATTGATAATCTCAACAGGAATGGACCGCCGGTGTGCCAAGCCCAGAAAGTTCGGCCACGTTTCCAGCTCCACCAGAGCCACCAGTGATGGATTTATGGTGTCGAGAAATCTTCGCACTGCGAACGAAAAATCCAGCGGGTATCGCACCGCCGCCACCCGCGATCCCGGGTGCGCCGGATACAAAGCCAGCGCCCGCGCCATGCCCGTATCCGTAGTCGTGGAAATGAGCACCAGCAGTGTCGGATCGCCCTGCAGCAATTCTTCCACAAGTTTGCGCGTGGATAGTAACTCCCCCACCGATACGCAGTGAATCAGCACGCGCTTTTGTCCGCCGGCGGCCAGCAGAATTTTGCGAACGTCATCTGAAATCCGCCCCAGACGGCCGGCCCAGTCCGTGCGATACTTGCCGGTGCGGCGGCTTTTCATCAATAACAACGGCGCTGCCAGCAGCAGGCCAATCACGTATAAAATGTCCAGAATCCATGGCATATTCCGGGCATGATAAGATATTTTCCCACTTCCGGCATTATTTGGCTCAAAGTTATTGGCTGAAAGTTATCTCGGTCTTCCGGGTTTAGTCGCTGTGGAAAATTGATTCAAGAGTTGCGTAATCTGATCGCGTCGGATTGAATTCAGCCAGATCCTTGTACCATCTGCGCTGCAATCCACCCAGTCCAATTGCCGCAGGTACGCTAAGGTGGGCGTCAATACTGCCGGCTCTTCCCCGGGCTTCAACAGATCGGCGGTGGCCACCCCACGGTCCCGTGCTGCCAGCTTGACCATGACTTCCGAGGCGCGCGGGCGGTCGGTATTGGCGGAAAGAACCTGCAAGAGTTTTCGTAAAGGCATCGCTCGCACGACCATGCGAGGCCCGAAAAAAAAGGGTCGAATCAGCCAGTGTTCCACATCCGCTTGATCGTCATTGAGTTGCAGCCCCAAGGGCCCGAAACTTTGTAAGTCCATTTCTGTTTCCATGACGGAAACCACTCGGCGGCCATCATCATCTTCACGTGTGCGAATAATGGCCGCATCCGGGGCGATGTTGGCTTTTTCACGTAACAGCAGCAGGGGCACAAACAACGCCGTGAAGAAAAACACACACGCCAGCCAGCCGAACCACGATCCTGACCCGCTGGAAAATTGCCGATAGGCAAAATAAGCCATGGATCCCAACAGGACAGGCAATATCAAGCTCAGGACGATGCCGATAACCAGCATCCAGAGCAATTCTTTGTCGCGCGATTGTTCGCGGCGCTTGAGTATCTCGGCAATCGCAACTAATTCCATTCCAGCCATTTTTGCATTGTCGATAAAGCGCTGGCGCGAATCAAGTGTGTCACAAACATTTTGCATAATTACCTGTTCGGTTCAATACCTGTCGGAGCTTGAGGGCCGGCCGATTATTTTCTGGAGCTAGCCCACCGATTGCCGCCCCGGCCGCCAAGACCAACTGCTTCCGCCCGCCGTATCGTCGCCCGAAAAATCCACGGCGGCGTAGGTGCGATAGCGGCTGCACGGATCACGCGGGCTGACAACCTGCATGGCCTGCTCGGTTATAAACCTCGCTTGTATTTCCAGGGGGGCGTTGCCATACCCAAATTGCAGGCAATCGTTGATATAACGTTTGATATAATTTTCCGATCCCCCAAGCTCTTCCATTTGCGCCACATGCACCAGATGGTGCAATAGGACCGATCGATCTTTGGCATAAAGCCGTCGAATAACGATGCCGTAGCCGAAGGTCATCGCGCTGCTGTCGGGGCGAACCAATTGTAATCCCGGAGCGAGCTTCTGCATTAAACCAATACCGTGAATTTTAATTTCCTCCACCGCCAGCACGCGAATTCGGCCTGGTTTTTGTACGCCGGCAAGCCCGGCATCTCTGGCCTGCGAGGCGGTCAAAGAAACGCCATTCCGCAGTATCGTCGCTTCTTCACAGACAAACCACCGTTGAATATGCGGCATAACCACGGGGAATAGCGATGCTAACTCGGCATTGGCCATAGTATCTTACTCCGATGCAATGAGTGGTCGCCGTTGCATCTGCTTGATATTTATCGGCATAAACCTGCGGAGAAATATAAAGACAATGCCCGGAAATCCGCATAAAACGACCCATAACCACCAGGAGCGTGGCCGGGTAACAGTTGGGATAATGACAGAGGCCTGGGTAACAGCCCGCAGGTTATTGATCAAGTTATTGACCCAGTACGGCGCGGAGAAATGGCCCGTGCCTGTTAGAATCTTTCTCGCGGGTTATAATCTTTTATAACTTGCGTGAATAGAGATGATGTTTAATTTATCGCACACGTCCGAAAACTCCAGCCTTTTGCCACGCCCACCTGCCGCTCCGCGCCGTGCGTTTTCCCTCATTGAGTTGCTGGTCGTCGTGTCGATTATCGCCATTTTAATCGCTTTACTCCTGCCCGCTTTGGCCATGGCCCGCCGCGCGGCACAAGCCATAGTCTGTGCGTCCAATCTGCATCAATTCGGTGAGGCCTATATTGAATATTTCACCGAAGAACATGCGCACGGGCTTCCCTATGACCCCGACCTGCCCAATATGTACTGGCTGGAAATGCTGGGGCCTTACTTTGCCAATCAGCCGCCGGTACTACAGAATCAGAATACCGCATCCTATGTTCCGGCAGTTGAGCAAGCTGCTCTGATTTGTCCCAGCACGCCCAATCGGACGCTGGCACCCGGCTCGGCTGGCTATGGTGATGCGTTTACCACTTGGGGCCCGGCGGCGTGGTGGAACAAGCCCACGATCACGGGGCATTTCGGCAGCTATGGCATTAATGCGTGGCTCTTTGATACGTCCATGCTGGCTTCCCCAGCCGACCCCAACCCCCTGTACTGGTACACGTTCCATCAACTTCTGGGATTGCAGCCCTATTTCAGCTACAGTGACCAGACGCCCGGGCCGCAGACGCCTGTATTTGCTGATGCCATCTGGGCGGACACATGGCCCGATAGCAGCAATCAACCGCCGCAGTTGCCCTACACGCTGGATACCGGGTACCCCACCGGAGCTCCGAAAGGCCCCGGGGGATTGGGCCGGCTGTGCATAGATCGCCATGGCCGCGCGATTAATGTTTCGTATGAAGATGGCCACGTGCAGCGCGTGCCGCTGCCGCAACTCTGGATGCTGCGCTGGTCCGCCACGTCCACACCGCGCCAGGTTGTAATTCCATAATTATGCAGTACATGCAGTAGCGGCAGCGATTCCAAAGCCTTCCAGATTCCAGATTCTACTCAATCCCTATTCCTGTAACCGTGCGCGTTTTGGTTGTTACACAATCAGTGCACGTTTCCCGGCATGGTTAAATAGCCCTGGCCAAGCCGATGGTGACGCACCACCCTGACAAGAACCTGTCCCTGAGTGGGCAGGCGCGGCAGCAGAGCGCCAAGATCTGTGAGAGTTCTGATGCGATACGGGCCTAGCTGCACCAGAACATCGCCCGGTTTCAATCCCGCCTGGGCCGCCATGGATCCGGCATTCACTTGCGTTATAAGCAGGCCGTTGTTTACGCCGAGATTAAATTTTTTCCCCAGTGTCGGCGTTACCTGTTCGATGATACAGCCCATGACTTGTTTAACAGCCCGAACGATTCGCTGCACCCGCATCTGGGCCGAGGTCGGCGGAGCCACACTCACTGGGTAAGTTCTCGTTTTACCATTGGAAAAACGCACCACCACCTTTTTTTGCCGCAACGTTACGTTCAACAAAGCCGCATACGCATCCAATACATTCGGTGTGGCAATTCCATCTACGGACACTACCGTCGGGCCGTGCGTGCCCGCAATCACCACGTGTTGATCAATGGTGGCCGGGGCATGAAATGTTCTCTGGCCGGCAAATGTGACAGGAATCAGCACGCCGTTGGTTATTTCCGGGTTCATCAGCGTGCTGATAAGTCCATATAATCTGTTCACGCCGATGGCAAAGCCGATATTCTGTGCATTGCCCCGGATGGCGGTATTAATGCCAATGACCTGCCCATACGCATTCAACAGCGGGCCTCCGGAGTTACCGGGATTGATTGCGGCATCGGTTTGGATCAGGTTTTTCAGCGGTACCGGGTTGCCAGGCTCATGAATTTCGCGGCCCATGGCCGAGACAATTCCCGTACTGACACTTTGACTGAAACCAAATGGATTGCCCACCGCAATCGTAGGTTCGCCGATCATCAGTGTCGATGAATCCCCTAAAGTCAGCGTTGGAAATGTGTGGCCGGAGGCCGCGTTGATTTTCAAAATTGCCAAATCCGCCTGCGGATCACTGCCGACCACATGGGCGGCATATTTTTTCCCGTTGGATAAAGTCACAGAAATCTGTTTCGCCTGATCCACCACATGATTGTTGGTCACCACGTAGCCGTTCTTTTGAATAATAAATCCGCTCCCGAGAAAATCGGCGGGCGTGCGGACAATTTCTCCAAACCCGGGTGCTAAAAACATATTGGGGAAAACGCTGACCTCATGCGCAATAATTTTCTTGGCCGTAATAGACACAATGGCCGGTTCCGCGTGATGAATAATCTGCACGGTAATCGTATCGCGTAAATTCGCAGTATTCACATGCGGTTGCCACGTCGCAGCGAAACCAGCGCCCGCCGGTATCAGGCTGCTTATCAAAAGGACCGTCAGAATTTTGCCTATGCGCATAAATGCATCTCCAGTACCATCGCAATATATGTCATACAGCATCAGCGTGTATGAATCCAGTACCCGACTTATTTTATTATCACCGGCCACGACAATATCTCCGCTTGCTGGGCGTCTGCCGGGTCTCTGTGCGAAATGATAAGCCCTGCGGTATAATTCGTCCGCGGAATTTTTAGGAGGCACCATGGCTGCATCGGCACCAGTTGCATCAAATTGTAATGTTATGGATATGGTTAAATCATTCGCTTTGCAAACGGATGATTTTCTCCGCGGCTTTCTCGCGCAAGTGCCGGATGCGCCGCCGGTTCTGATGGAATCCATTGCCTACAGCCTGTTTGGTCCGGGAAAACGCATTCGTCCAGCATTGGCAATGTTATCCTGCCGGGCCGTAGGCGGCGATGAAGCAACAGCCTTACCGGCGGCCGGTGCCCTGGAACTCATTCACTGCTTTTCGCTGGTGCATGATGATCTGCCCGCAATGGACAACGATGATTTGCGCCGCGGCCGCCCGACCAACCATAAAGTTTATGGCGACGCGGTTGCGATCCTGGCGGGTGATGCGATGAACACACTGGCCTTTGAATTACTGGCAACCCACGTGCCCGATCCGGCCCTGGCGATGCGACTGGTAAAAGAATTGGGCCTTGCCACCGGGGCCGCGGGCATGATCGGCGGTCAGATCCTTGACACCTGCTACCCGGCGGAAAAATCCCAGGGAGCCAATGGTTCACTAGCTCATTTGCAACGCATTCACCGCATGAAAACCGGCGCGCTGATTAACGCCGCGTGCCGCATGGGGGCATTATCCGGCGGTGTTTCTGATGCGGATCTGCAGACCGTAGACACTTTAGGACGGGCCGTAGGTTTAGCATTTCAAATTGTAGATGACGTGCTTGATGCAACTTCCACCGCGGAAAACCTGGGAAAAAAGGCCGGCAAAGATGCGGCAATTGGCAAGCTGACCTATCCGTCACTTTTGGGCCTGGAAGAATCGCGCCAACATCTCGCCCGACAAGTCCAAATCGCCCAAGACATGGCCGCCCGCCTTGGCCCCGCCGCCCAGCCCCTGGCCCAACTGGTCATCGAATTAGCCCGGCGGGATCATTAGCAGCATAGTGGACCAATACCGCTGGCCTTCCGCTACCGTTGGCCTATGACATAGCGACGCCCTTTGACCTGGAAATTCGGGGAACCTCTGCTCCGGGCCTCAATGATCAGAAGCAGTTATCTCCGCAAAGTGTATGAATTGACTCAACAACCCGGTGGACCTCCGTCCACGAGGGATCGTTACGCTGCCAGTGCTGTTTGCAACGTTCAACGGCCTTGGCGCGAAGCGGCATAAGTTTGGAGTAGTCGGCCTGAGCCTTTTGCTTCCCGAAAGCGCTTCCAAGTCCTTTCTGCCATTCGGATTTGACGGCCGCCAGGACGGCTTTGCAATCCTTG
>JAJZGH010000203.1 GCA_021798635.1 Planctomycetota bacterium
GGTTTCCACGCCCTCGGCCGCCACGCGCACATCCAGCAGATGAGCTAATTTGATAATGGTTTGGACAATGGCGTAACCAACTTTATCACTGTTCATCGCGCGGGTAAAACTTTTATCAATTTTCAGACAACTCAACGGCATGCGGTGCAGGTGGCTAAGCGATGAGCAGCCCGTGCCGAAATCATCGAGATCAATAGCTACGCCTGTGGAGCGCAAGCGCGTTAATGTTGCAATCGCGGTTGTGGTGTCGGTCATGGCCATGGATTCCGTTATTTCCAGCCGCAGCCGCTGCGGAGATATTCCCCCATCCTGCAAGGCCCGGGCCACTTCCGCCGCAAAACCATTCTGCGCGAACTGATTGCTGGAGATATTGACGCTGATGGAAATGTGTTCCGGCAACGCAATGTCCGCTTCCCATTTTTGCACCTGTCGACAGGCCTCCAGCAGAACCCATCGCCCCAGATGGATAATCAGATCCGTATCCTCCGCGATGGGGATAAACTCGCTGGGCGGCAGCAGGCCGCGCGTGGGATGCTGCCAGCGTACCAGAGCCTCCATAGCCAGCGTCTTGCCGGCGGTATCGATCACGGGCTGATAATGCAGCACCAGTTGATTGTCCGTAATCGCTTTACGCAGCTCGGTTTCAGTCTGCCAGCGCGTGACCGCCCGCTCGTGCATTTTCGGATCGAAAATCCGGGTGCAGGATTTGCCGTCCGCCTTGGCCTGATACAGCGCGGTATCCGCATCCCGCAGAATTTCCGCAGCGGTTTGATAGCTCTCATTGCCGAACGCCACGCCCAGGCTCAACAAGGCGCAAATGTCATGGCCGTCAATATGAAATTCTCCGGATACTTCCTTATGCAGGCGCTGGGCGATATGCAGCACATCGCTTTCATGGCGGATATTTTCCAGCACCAGCACAAATTCATCACCGCCGATGCGGGCGATATGGTCCGGCTGTTGCCGCGCTACGGTATCCCCATCACGCACGAAAATTTTAAGCCGCCTGGCGATTTCAACCAGTAATTTATCTCCTATCTCATGGCCAAGGCTGTCGTTGATAACTTTGAAGCGGTCGAGATCAATAAACATCACCGCGAAATGAAAATCCGACTCGCGCTTGCGCCGGCCGATGCAACGACTCAATCGGTCCGCTAATTGCAAGCGATTCGCCAGACCTGTTAAGGCATCGTGCATCGCTTCAAAACGCAGTTGGTCTTCCGCCAGCTTGCGATCCGTAATATCGGTGATGGATCCCACAGCCCTGATTTTTACACCCCGGTCATCGCCGATTGCCACGCCCCGATATAACATCCAGCGATACTGCCCATCTTTATGCAACAATCGGCACTCGCCGCACAGTTGTTCGCTGCGGCCCTGGAAGTGCTCCTTCTGGTGCTCGGAGACGGACATGCGGTCATCAGGGTGAATGCGGCCAAACCATTGCTCGGGGGAATCGTCGATTTCTGAATCAGTGAATCCCAGCATGGATTTCCAGCGCGGGGAATAATATATTTTCCCGGCCGCAATATTCCAGTCCCACAATCCGTCATTAACCGCTGCCTCGAACAGGCGGTAGCGCTCCTGCGACTGCTGACTCTGGGCGACCTCATCCAGAAGCTGAGCATGGGTATCCTCCAGTTGCCGCGTTTGTTCCCTGACCATGCTGGCAAGCTGATTAAGTTTCAGATGGGCATGTTTGGCCAATTGCCATTTTTGCGTCAGCGCGCAGGCCAACTGGCAAACTTCCGCGGTGTCATAGGGCTTTTTCAAAATCAGCAGGCGATCGGCGGCTCCGAATTTCCTGTTGATCTGCTCCCAGGAGTAATCACTGTAGGCGGTGCAGATGACAATCTGAATTTCCTGGTCCACTTCCCAGATTTTTTCAATGGTTTCTACGCCATCCCATCCGGGAGGCATACGCATATCTACAAATGCCAGCGCATAGCGCTCGTTGGTTTCCACGGAACGCTTGACCATTTCCAGGCCTTCCTGCCCCTGATACGCGGAATGCATCTCATAAACTTCGTGCGCAGGCTTGGGCGAGGCCGAGCCAAACAGATCTTTTTCCATGTCCTCCAGTCCGTTAGCGATTTCCGTCGGGCAGAGAATCTTGCGAAAATCATCATGAATGGCACGGTTG
Source organism: Planctomycetota bacterium (assembly GCA_021798635.1). The sequence goes on from JAJZGH010000203.1 coordinate 2,144, forward strand.
TCATCAATGATAAGAATACGATGATTGTGCTTTTCTCCGTTCATGCGGCCCTTCCGGCTTCAACAGCCTGATCTTTACAGAGTATTGGTATTTCAAGGCGGAATATCGCACCCTGATTCACTCCATCGCTGTGTGCCGTCAATTCACCCCCCATGCTTCGCGCTGCCAGTGCCGAGGTGTGCAGGCCGAATCCATGACCATCCGAACGGGTGGTAAATCCCATTGAAAACATCCGCGCCAAATCATCCGGTTGAATTCCCAATCCGGTATCCCCCACGCACAATACCAGGCGCGCACAATTATCCGCACGCAGGGCCGCGGAAATGGTCAATATTCTATCACCGGGTATTCCGCGCATGGCATGTTTGGCATTGCTGATAAGATTCACCAGAATCTGTAATATCTGATGCTTATCCAGCGTCAGGGGCGGCAGTGCGGCCAGATCCTTCATCACGGTTATGCGGTGGCGTTCCAGAGATTCCTGATTGATCCGCAGGGCGTCGTCCACAATTTCTTCCAGCGGGACTTTCTCATGCACGATCGCTGTTTTAGCGTACGTCTGCTGACTTTTGACAATCTCCTTGACGTGCTGAATATTTTGTACCAGCGAGCTTAGCTCGGCCAGTAATTCGCGCTGTTCATTAAGCAAGTGTTCGTTCAGGCGTCCCAGATAGTCCACCAGTTGCCGACCCTTTTCATCGTGTGTTAAAAACGCCGCTAAATCCACCTGATGTTCCTGCAACAACCCGATGGCTTTGGCCAATCCCGGCAACTTGGAAGTCTTCGTCCGGTCCGCACACAGGGAAGCCGACACATTGACACTATTTAATACATTGCCTACGTTATGCAACACGCCCGTGGCAATTTCCGCCATGCCCGCCTGCCGCGCCACGGAGGAAAGCTGCCGCTGCATCTGTTCGCGCTCCGCTTCGGCTGCTTTGCGGGCGTGGATGTCCCGCATGACGCCTTCGTAATAGGCCACCGCTCCGTCCCCTGCCAGTACTGCCCGCGTACTTTCCATGATCCAGACGACTGACCCGTCCAGGCGGCGTATTTCAGATTCCCAATTCTTTATTGATCCATGCCGGGCGACCTCAGCGAGGATCTGCCCGTGGCGCGTGAGGTCCACGTACACCTCCCGGCCAATATCGCGCACCGCCGACTTGAATTGCTCCGCATCAACATACCCGCAAAGCCGCGCCATGGCCGGGTTGACGGACATTACGGTTCCGTCGGGCGCATACTGAAATATCCCCTCGGATACATGATCAAAAATATCGCGGTATTTGCGCTCGGCGGCGGCAATCTGCTCATTGCGCAGGGTTAATTCACGCGAGTTAATCTCCATCGACCGTTCCACGCGTTGCCGATGTTCATCCGACTGATGATAAACGGCATCCACCAGCGTCAGGAACTGCTGGAATTCCTCCGGCAGTTGCGTTGCGTTGATGGCGGTCTTTTTCAGCTGACGTTCCAGCAGCGAGTGCATGTCATACCTCTGCAAAGGTGGTAATGGTCATGGTCTGATTATGTAAAGCACAGTGGGCACTTGGGGTAAAGGGGGAAATTTCTCCATAGGAATAAAATCCGGTTGTTACCGCCCGATTCCCCAAAACGCCCACCACCGCCTCCACTTCTTCGTCAATGCGCTGCTGCAACACCAGCTTTCGCCCCACACAACTGATCAGCACCGCTAATTCTGTATGGGCATTACCGATTCGTCGGCAGCATTCCTGCGCGGCGCTATCGGCACCGTCCACCAGACGGTCAAAATTGGCGCTCATCAGCTGCGCCATGCCGCCTTGTGGAATATCACCCGCAAAGGTCATGCTCTGCGTGGTTTCATCCACCGCCAGAATAGTCCTTACCACCGTTTCAGCCGATCCGTCGGCACGGACCGTCAATGGGAACAGCAAGCCGCTGGCCGGTAATTGCGCCGCGTGCGGACCCAGATATTCTTTGTACAACTCCAAGGCGGAGCGCCCATCGAGTTCATAAAGCACATTGCCCTGGGAGCGCGTAATTCGGCGTTCCAGACCAAAGGCATCCCAGCCCCCCATCGACCCGTAACCGATTTTTAAGTTTTTACCGTAGAATCCAATCGCAACGACCTGCCGGGGCAACACCACGCCATCGGCGCACACGTATGTTTCAGAAAACCGTGCCCCATCGCCGGACAATCCCCCGGTGATGGCCGCGCCCGCAGGCGCTTGACTGGTTAACCCCCGCACCAGTTCACTGCCGTTGACGGCCAGGCCGTCGGAAAGTACGAATATATGAACCAGATCCTCCGTCGGCAGCGCCGCGGCCAACCGCGCACCGATATCAAAGCTATGATGGGGATCATCAATAATGGCTTTGGCCGCGTGGATTTTTGTGCTTTGAAAACTCACGGAGGTCGCGGTCATGGTGTTGTCCGAGACCTGATCGCCGGCAATTTCACCGGCGGTTGAGCAGCCGCAAATATAGGCCAATGGAAACAGCTTTTTGAGTTCCGCCATCCGGGCTGTCTGTTTCATCAGGGCCGGTGATCCAAAAACCAGCACCAGATCGGCTCTGGACGCCGATCCGTTGCACGTCACCTGATTTTTCCAGCCGGTTTTTTCCGTCCATATCGCCCGTGATACTTTCATGGCTTCACCGCATCCTTATTGGCCCTCTCTGAGATATTTAACTTTGCAAATAACCGTCAGCACACGCCGAAGGTTTCGGAACTCACGCTTTTACGCAGCAGTCACAACTTGTGTTATCGGCAAACCAGCATCTCCACCCTAAGAGAAATATGTTTACCCGACGGGTATGTACCGAGGAACAACGTAGGTCGAAAATGTCCGATAACGCGTGTTTTCCGAATCCGGCGAACGGCGGCGGCCTGGTGATTAGCTACCGGGTGGGTTACGCGGCGCTTCGTGAAGTACGCGTTCAATCCGGCGGTCCGGAATAAGCCAAAGGACGGCCACGATTACGTAAAGACCGCCGGCGATCCATGGTGCCACAAACGCGCAGGGCATAGCGCAGAGATAAAGTACCGGCGAAAGCCGGCCTTTGGTATCTGCTAATTGTTTCAGATTTCCCCGAAATGTATCCGTTTAACTTTATTATCAGACGCCAGAGAGTGCAGCGCGGCGATCACCCTGGAATCGCATAAGGCATCTAATTCCATGCGGCGCTGCGCGGTCAATCGTGTGCTGCCGATTGGCAGATCAGCGGCATATCCGGGATGCACCATCACTTCTCCCGTGCCGGCGGGAAGTTGCTCCAGCAGGTTAAGCCAAATCTCCGCAGAAAATTTGCCGGTGGCCGCCAGACCAAAAAACCAGTCCGTGGTGCGTAATTGCGGCCTGACGCACCGGTTTTTTAATTTCCGGGCGAGGAAGCGCAACGCCCGGTATCCCGATGAAAGCTTCGGCGCGGAATGAATGGTAATTTCATCGGCGCAGCGGATTGCGGGAATGCGATATTCCTTCGCCAGATCCAGAGCAACTTGCGCTAACGCCGGCCAATGATGTATATGTTTATGGGAATCCAGATGCGTGGGATGCAGGGAACGGCTTAATACATATTCTATTTGGGCGGCCCATTCCGCCTTGGCTTCCGCCAAGGCTCTGCGATTAAAACTGATGCGTTGCAGAAGTTGCGGGACTTTTCGCGGGAATTCGTTATTACCGTTGGTAATAGCCCGTAATTTTCCGGATCGGGGCGTTCCCTGCGTCAGACACAGATGAATTCCAATACCCAGGTCCGGGTTGCTTTGCGCCAAGTCCATCGCACGATCACAATCCGGCATGGTGGCCATCAGCGTGGTGCTGGTGAGAATACCTGCCTGATGGGCGTGAAGAATCCCATCTGTTACTGATCGGGAAAATCCGAAATCATCCGCATTGATAATCAGCCGTTTGATCACGTCGCCACTATGCCGGGAAAGTCACCATCTGGCAACCGGGCGATAGATTTTTACACGCAGAAGCTTCACGCCCCAATGCTGCGCACTCCAAAATGTCGGAGCCAGCACATCCAGACGATAGCCCTGAATCGCTCCGCCCCGATCCAGAACCGGAACGGGATGATCATAGTCATATCCCGGCACGCGCACCATGCAATGAAAGGGAATCAGACGCGTATCGGCTGCTACCAGATGACCATGATTCGTCCATACGCTTGCTCCGGAAGCTGTGGTTGTACCGCGGTACGGCCAGCAGCACCTCCGGTCCGGCGCGTAGCTGGTAACCCGTAAAATTAATGTTTTCAAGTACACATACCGCTGCCCGTGGAACCAGTAGGAATCCACGTGCCGGATTACCGGGCGGGCAACTGGGCGCAATCGAACGATCGCCTTGCGTTGAACCAGGGGCCGAGCTTGCTGGGGTATAACCGATCGCATAACAACGGGAGCCGCCGGCGATGAGGCTTGCACCACCGTCTGGTTGGCGGTGGGAGCGGTATCAGGGGTATTGCTGATGGCCATGGCCACACGCGGGGGTACCATCGCCCAAAGGTGCGGTACGCGGCTTAACCGCCATGCCAGTGTAGCCATCAGCAGTACGGCAACCATAATAGAAAGCAGAACTGCAAGTTCCCAATTCTCGCCCTTGGTTAAAGTTCTTGAACGACGCATGCAATATCTCCACAAGAGGGTCTCCACTGCATCCTTGCGGGATAACGCTTAAAGTTATCCCTGGTTCAACCACCTGTTGGGCCAAACTCTCACCTGCGCACGCCATCCTGACGAAACGCGACGATCTCCAAAATCAGGCCGAAGAAAAATTGCCATGCCCGTAAAACACACCGCGCCGGCAAACTTCGACAACACCAAATCCTTCGTGCAATATCAGTACCCTTAACGGGTGCACAACAAACTGCCCAGAACAACCAGGCTAAAAAGGCCTTAAGAACGCCCCACGTTTACAACTTCCTCACGCGCATCGACACGAATCAGAATAGAATTCTAAAGCCCATCCGTCGCGTGGCTTCTCTCTAACCTAGTTCAAGCATTTTATCCCACAAACCGTCAAAAAACTAATAAAAAATAGGAAATTCGCGGTTATAAGACTTCATATATCGTAAAAGAGAATAAATATAATATCTGGGTAAAATATAAGCACGTGAAAGTCGAAAACTATGAAAAATCGGGTTTTTTATTGACTTAATTATTTCCGAAGCGTAAACTATCTCTTAGACGGAAATAAACGCGGTTATCGCAACCGAATGCTCTGATCCGCGTTATATCTCCTGAGAAGGCCCCTATCGGCATGGTTAAGGAGTGCTGCCTTATGTTTACTGATGTGCTTCATAACAATTCATCTCGGATGATCAAGACGGCCAAAATTTTGGCAATCGCGGCTGCGGCCGCATTAACGCTCGCGGTGACGCGGCCCGCGCAGGCACGCGTTGGTATCAGTTTTGGCGTCGGCATTGCGTTGCCGGTATTCTGCCCACGGCCCATTTTTGTCCCGCCGCCAGTCTATTGCCCGCCGCCGGCCGTTTATGTTCCACCGCCGGTGGTCTATAGCCCGCCACCGGTCTATAGCTCACCGCCGGTTGCTTATGCTCAGGCTCCGAATATGGCCGATGTGCAGGCACCCAATATGGCTGGGGCTCAAGCTCCTAATTTAGCCGGTGCGCAGCCCCCAGTATTCAATGCCGCACCGCCGGTAGCCTACACCCCACCGTATTATGTGCCGCCGCCGGTCGTTTACAGCCCGCCGCCGGTCTATTACGCGCCACCAACCTATTATCCTCCGGCGTATTATGCCCCGCAGTACAATTACGGGCCATCACTTTATTTTTCGGCTGGATGTTTTCGTCCCTGTGCGTTCTACCACCCCTATTACCATCCCTTCTATCATCCGTTTTTCCGGCCCTATGTCGGATTTCGAATCGGGGGTTTTGATCACGATGGCTGGGAACATCACGATGACAGGCGGTAAATTCACCAACCGTTAATTAAGCAACGCAGGCGTGGCTCGGGGTTAAGGATCACCCCGGGCCTTTTTTTTGATCCCACGGTTACCGCATTGCATTGATTATTTGCGCTGGGGTTGAATGGGGAACGGATCACGGAAAATAAATGCACTATCACGCGGCACGCGGTGGGCTGCTGGCGACGGGACATGGAGCGTCGCGTCATCAAACGCCATTCCGCATTGAACTCAACGCTGCCGCATTGAGCTATGGGGCGCAAAATGAATTCGGCACCCGGGGCTTGCTGCGGAGCTACGCGGCCGCTGGGCGGATGATGGCGATCATTCGGCCAGTAGTTCCGTGGTCGCGGCGATGGGAGTAAAAATCGGTGGCATTGGCATAGGTGCACAGGCTTCCGCCATCCATGCGGGTAACGCCGCATCGCTGCAACTGCAGCTTGATCGCCGCCGGCAGATCAACATGCGGCTTGGCGTAGCCTGCGGTAGTGACGGCTGCGGACAGGCCGGCGGCATGGAATTCCCCGGCAACCTCGGATCCAACTTCAAAATATTTCACACTGATCATCGGGCCGATGGAGGCGAGGATTCGGTCGGATGTTATTCCCAGCGTGTTGATTTCACTGATGCTGCGTGCAATAACGCCGCTGACTACCCCGCGCCACCCGGCATGGATTGCCGCGACGGTGCGGCCATCCTCCGAAGCCAACAGAACCGGAGCACAATCGGCAATTCGGATCGCCAGCGCCGCGGATGCGACGTCCGAAATGATGGCATCCGCTCGGGTTTGGCCTTGAAAGCGATCCCGTAGTTCAGCCGCAACGGATTCACTGTATTCCCCCTCCCCTTCCGCCCGAAGCAACGCCGCTTCGCATCCATGAACCTGCTGCACCGTTGCCATCGGCACATCGGTCAAGCCTAAGGCGGAAAGCAGAATCGCAAAATTGCGCTGCAGGTTGTCAACCGAATCCTGCACGGCACCCTGCGGATTGCCCAGATTCAAGAAATCAAATGGCACCGAAGAAACGCCACCGATGCGCGTGGAAAAGGCATGTGGCACCCCAACGGCAGTCAGGAGCCGCGACTGGTAAACCACAACGCCGTTCGGCAATGTTACACGGGCAAGCATCGCAAAATTCTATCCGCCAAAGTG
>JAJZGH010000204.1 GCA_021798635.1 Planctomycetota bacterium
AGAATATTTCTATGACACTGTAAAGACCGAACTTCAGGGCATTTTCTACTGTTAATTTAAGAGCCTTGGCAGCGGAGAGGTGATCGGTCATTTGAATGCGGGCTAAGCCATTGGCATACGCAGCGCGGCTCAGATAGGCCAGCGTCACACGTTCCGGCGTTACCCAATGACGGATCGCCGCACGCGGAGCATAAAACATGCGATGACCGGTTTTCAGAGCCTGCGTAATAAAATAAGTGTCGCCACCGGCCAACACCGTGCGGCCCTGCCGATCCAAATCCGTGCGAAATGAACTTACATCTTTTAACACGCATCGGCGGATCGCCAGGTTGGCGGAAATGGCCTCTCCACCAGTGAATAATTCCCGCACCTCCTGCCCATAATCCACCGAACTAAGAAGATGTTCCGACCGATGTGTCAGCCACGGCGGCTTTTCCACTGCCTGCCACCAGAGCGTCACCTTGCCCGCAACCACATCGGCCGGGTGAGTTTCAAATACTTCCATCAACCCCATAAGCCACTGTTGCTCTACCCATACGTCATCATCCAAAAATGCCAGAATTTCCCCCCGGGCTTCAGCCAAAGCACGATTGCGCGCGTGGCTGGCTCCCGCCTGTGGCTCAGCAACACAGCGCCAGGGGAACGGCATATTTTTCCCGGCGGCCTGGCAGACCGCTTCGCTTTGATCCGTGCAGGCATTGGCGATAATCAGCAGTTCCACGGTTTTGCCGAAAGGAATTTCCAACTGCGAAATGCTCTCCAGCGTTTGGCTAAGCAACTCGGCGCGGTTGTGCGTGGGAATAATAATGCTGATATGTATTTCCGGCACGGTGTTCACAGGCCAGATTCTACCGGAGGCTATGAGGATTGTCTTTTCTGTGATGGCAAACGGCAAAGCAGGGTTTACAATCGAGCGGCGTAGGGCATAATGCTTTCGCGTAATAATTGGAGTCTTCATGGAAAAACCTAAAGCGTCAGACAGCACCGCCAAGCCGCGAATTCTTACCGGTGACACGCCCACGGGCCGCCTGCACCTGGGCCATTTTGTCGGCTCCCTGGAAAACCGGGTGCAGCTTCAGGATCAATTCGATTGCTACTTCATTATTGCCAATGCCCACGCATTTACCACACGGGCGGAACAGCCGGCGGATATCCGGCAGAGTGTTCTGGATATTGCCGCCGATTATCTGGCAGCGGGCATTGACCCCAAGAAAAGCACCATCTTTGTGCAATCGGAAATTCCGGCCATTGCGGAACTGACTTTTTTCTTCAGTATGCTGGTGCCTTTTTCCCGTCTGATGCGCAACCCCACCATAAAAGATGAAATCCGCGATAAAAATCTTGGTGACAGCTACAGCTTCGGCTTTCTGCTGTATCCCATTGGGCAAATTGCCGACATTCTGGCTTTTCGGCCAGCCCTGGTACCGGTGGGGGAAGATCAATTGGCTCATTTGGAATTAACGCGCGAAGTGGCCCGGCGGTTTGACCAGATCTATTGCGGCGTTGATCCACAAACGCCGGATGAACACTATGTTCAAAGCGGCGGATTATTCCCCGTCATTGAACCGCGACTCGGCCGCGTGCGCCGGCTCGTGGGCATTGGCGGCCCCGGTCCGCATGGGCAGTTACTTAAAATGAGCAAATCCCTGAACAACGCGATTTATTTAAGTGATGACCCTGATACCATCCGCAAAAAAGTCATGTCCATGTATACCGATCCCAACCGGAAAAAGGCTACCGATCCCGGCAGCGTCGAAAATAATCCGCTGTGGATATTCCATGAAACATTTAATCCAGACACCGCATGGGTTAAGGAAACTGAGGAAAAATACCGTCTCGGCGGAATTGGCGATGTGGAGTGCAAGAAAAAACTCGTTGAGGTGCTGGTGGCCCTGATTGAACCGATGCGCCAGCGGCGTCTTACTTTTGAAAATGATCCGGCACAACTTCTGGCCGTGCTACAGGATGGCACCGCCCGCGCCAACGCGGTTGCAGAGGAAACACTGCGCCTGGCCAAGATCGCATTGAAGCAGGACTTTCTGCCCCGGAGCCTGTCTCATTAATCGCCGGGTTACGACGGCGTGATTTTTTCTCCTTAGGAGCCTGTCCGAGCAATCGCCGGGTTGCGACGGCCATTACTCGGACAGGCTCCTTAGGGGAACATCGCGTCATAGAGCACCGTGGTGATAACCCGGTGGTTGGCTCGCGGCAGGTGCGATACCGCCGGATGAGACCGCCGCTATGCGGAGTCACGGCAGATTTACCTTTTGCCAAGAGCGATCTGGGGCTGATTATGATTCTTCTTTTTGCCAGCGAAGCAGGATGTCCGGCCCTACGCATTGGGGTTTTGCGAATTTTACTCCGGCGGCTTGCTTGATGGATTTCAAGCTGATGCCTTCCACGGCGTGCCGGGCGTTTTGATCGCCGGCAAGTTTGGGCGCAATAAATACCAGGCCTTCATCCATCAAGTTTTTTTGCAGCATGGAACCTAGCACTTTCGGGCCGCCTTCTACCAGGATATTGGTGAAGTTGTGCTTTCCCAATTCTGTCAGCGCAGCTGCCAGGTCAATGGTGCCGCTATTAGCCGTGCGAATGCCGATGCACTTTACGCCAAGTTGCATTAATTTTCGCGCTCGGCGCAAGCCTGTCCCCGTTAAGGATTTGTGGTGAACTACCATGGTGGCAGTTGTGGCGGCGGTGCGTGCCAACTGGGAATCCAACGGCAAGCGGCATTGGCTATCCAAGATGATGCGCGTTGCCGTGCGGCAAACCGGCCCCTTGGCAGGCCGGGCGGTGAGCAGCGGATCATCCGCAACCGCGGTGGCAATGCCTACCATGATGCCATCGACCCGGCCCCGGAGTTGATGCACCAGTTCGCGTGATTCCGGCGAACTGATCCATTGCGATTTGCCGTTGCGGTCTGCAACACAGCCGTCGAGTGTCTGGGCCCATTTGGCAATAACATAGGGCTGCTGCGTGGTGATCCACTTTATAAAGGGGCGGTTTAACTCCCTGGCCTGGGCCTCTAATGTGCCAAGGTCCACATGAATTCCCGCCTGACGTAACTCGGCAATTCCCTTGCCGCATACCAGAGCATTAGGATCCTGCATAGCTACAACAACGCGTTTAATTCCCGCCGCAATAATAGCCTGCGTGCAAGGGCCGGTCTTGCCGGTGTGGCAGCAGGGTTCCAAAGTAACATAAAGCGTGGCTTTACGCGGGGCCGCCGCGACGTTGGCCAGCGCGTTTATTTCCGCATGTGGGCCGCCAAAAATCTGATGCCAGCCTTGCCCAATGACAGTGGCATTCCGCACCAACACCGCCCCCACTATGGGATTAGGCTCTACCAGCCCGCGCCCCCGCGCCGCTAAGCGCAGGGCCATGGCCATATAATGGGAATCGAGCACGGATAATTCGCGAACCGGCATAATTTCTCCAAAGCAAATCCGGCTTACGCCTCACCAACAGCATCCGGAATTTTCTTTACTTCGTATTATCATACCGTATATAATACCCTACAGGCCTACGGTTAACTTTATTCAGGAGTCTGATCATGACGCATTTTTCAGACCGCAGACAAATCGGCAAATGGTTGGTGGCAACTTGTGTTGCGGCGGTAATGGCAACGGCTTGGGGCGTTGCAACACCCAAGGCTTCGGCCGCCCGGCAGGGAGTATCAACGGCCACCCTGATGAATATGGTATTACCCAACACCGTCATGCACGCCGTGCCCATGCGCGATGCTGTGCAATATCTGCGCAACATGACCGGTGCGAATATATTTGTGAACTGGAACGCACTGGAAGGTGCCGGCATTGCCAATATTACTCCCATTACCCTGCATCTACGGAATGTCTCCATGCGGAAAATTTTATCCGTCATGCTGGAGGAAGCGTCCCCCAGTGCGGGTCTGGTGGATTATGTCAGCCAGAACGTCCTGACCATCACCACGCGTCAGGAGGCTAACACCCACTTGGTAACAAATGTTTATCCGGTGGGTGATCTGGTTATGACTGTTCCAAATTTTACCGCACCAACGTTTAATTTGCAGAATCAAAGCAGTACCAGCGGCGTGCAAGTCAGCAGCGGGTCCAGCGGCGGTGGCGGTGGATCGGGAAGTTCTAATTTATTCAGCGGCAGCGGCGGCGGAGCCGGCGGCACCAATACCCCAACGCAAAGCACCACCCAGCGGGCGCAGGCGCTGGTAGCGCTTATTGAGGGTACAGTTCAGCCCAATATCTGGACGTCCAACGGCGGGCCGGCGACGATTATTTATTTTAATCGCGAACTTGTGGTCAGCGCTCCAGTTTATATTCAGCAGATGATCAGCGGAAGCAATTAAATCGCCTGAATACATTCCCGATCTGCGCGGCACTGTCGCACCGCACCGCCGGCGGAGCCGGCGGCTGTGTGAGGAACGCTGTGTCTCTCCCAGGCTTTTTTTGGCGATCCGGTGGTGAATATCTTTACACCAGTTTTGCAAGCTATTTTTGCGACGGCGATAGGCGCTACGCTGATGGGAATTCCCCAGAGCGTATATGCCGGGACAAAAACGGCCGCTAGCGTTACCGCCAGTCCAACATCTTCGCCGACAACACGACCGGATGCCCCGTTGACAAAAGACCGAAATTACCGGCCAGCGCAAATCGGGCGCGTTATTTTTGTGCTCAACGATCCATCCCTGCTGAAGCACACCTTGCCACCCGTCATGTTTCATCACAAAACACTTTCAGATATGCTTAACACGTTCAGCGATTTAACCAACACCAACGTTGCCGCAGGCTGGGCCGCGATGGCCCAGGCGGGCATTAAGGCCAACCGCCGCGTCACGCTGGCGTTGCCCAGGCAGGGATATAAATTAGATCTTGTGGCCGTACTCAAAAAATACGCACCGCACATTCACATGGTGATTTCCGCCGATCAGAATGTCATTTTTGTCAATACCCAAGCTGCGGATAATCACCATTTGATCATGCGAACCTATTGGCTGGAGGATTTAATTGCCAATCTTCCGCGTTATGTAAATCCAAAATCATTTGAAAAGAGAAAAGCCCAAACGAGAAAATCGCGGCAATCCGCGGCGGGCACCAACGATGCCCGGAAACATTCCAGCAGGCAAAATAAGCATCGCGATATCGAAAGCAATATTGTGCAACTGATCACCAATCATGTTGAGCCGAAGATATGGTTGAATCATGGGGGCAAAGCCAGCATCAGTCAGGTGGGCAACAAAGTCATTGTCATTGCCCCGGCCAGCGTGCAGGCACTCCTGCAAGGCCCATCGCACTACAACCCCAACGCCGCTCCGCTTTTCATGACCGTATCGTATTAAATACGCGGAATCAACCACCGGATTGCCATCCGGTGCCCGGGGTACGACCTGCGTCATCGAGCACTATGGTGATAACCCGGTGGTTGGCTGGCGACCATCGGATCAGGCACCGGAATTACTTCATGCTCGCCTGCTTGAGTATCAGCTTGGATGCTTGATTGCTGGCCACATTCAAGGCACCGAGTGTTGCCGCGGCGGCCGAGCGTACCTTCGCATTGGTTTCATGCGACACCTCATGGATCAAGCTGTCAATTTGCGAACGGCCCAGATGGTTGCCTAAGTTGCGGGCCGACTGGGCCAAGCTCCTATAAAAAGCGTAGCGGACGCTTTCAGGAGTTGACTGGCCGTTCAAAGCCGCATGCGCCAGAATCCGCTGGGCCTCCGGATTACGAATTTGCCCTAACGTTCCCGCTACGGCAATAATCACATTATTGTTTTGCGATTGCAGCGCCAGTTTCAGAGCCGGTATCGCGCGGCTCACATCGTAAAGGCAGGAGCGGTTCATAGCCATGAGCTTTAATTCATGCGCCGCGGTTACCGCGAACTGCACCGATTCCTTGCTGCTGATGGGCTTACTGCCCAAGCGTGTTAAGATCTCGGTATGGGCCTGACCGATGGAACTTGCCGTGGCCCCAGTCGGGATTTCTCCGATGGTGGGATCATTAACAAATTGTGCATGCAGCTTCGGCAGATCAGAGGCGGATCCCATGACCAGAACCGGGGTGGACCGCAGGCGGTAATCAGTGGCGGCATATTGCTGATATTGTGCCACCGCCGCCCCGCCGGGCACGATCACCAGGCCGATGTAGGGCACGCCCATGGATTCCGTGACCGCCTGGGCCACAGAGGCCGCGCCAATGACGCGATAATTGGCTCGCAGACGGGCCTTCATCTCGTTACGGACTTGGATATCAGAATCCACCAGCAACAGCACCGGCTTGGTGGACTGTGCGATGGCCTGGGCCAGCGTTGGAATGACTTCATCTGAACCGGTGAACGCTTTGGCGGGATTGGCCCGGGCCAAAGCACTGGCGGCTTCAAATCGAACTGCTGGGTCTGGGTACGCCAGAGCCTGAATTAACGGCGACGGCGTTTTCCCTTTGCCCACTAAGCCATCCACGCCGCCGGTCTGCTGCAACGCCATAAGCGTCTTTAGAACCAGCGGGCTGTTATCGGCGCCTAAGGCAAGATTCAACACAGGATTAAGATAGCGCGGGCCGGCGGCAACCGCGTAATAATGAGCGTTGGGCATGCCAGGCTTGAGCGTCGGATCCTTGGCTCCAGCCGGCAGATCCACTTCGCGTCGCAAGTCAGCAGCCAGCCAAAGGCTGATGGCCGCGGAGTTTTTGGGGTCAAGCTTCAGCACCGCCTCGCAGGCACGCATGGTTTCAATATCTTTCCAGATCGGCGTTGGCACGGGTACACCGATAACATCATTAAGGCCCTGGTCATAATACCAGACCGGGTTGGTGGCCTCATTGGGATTATTGGCGGCCACGGACGGCTCGTTGTGATAATAACTTTCAGCCAGCCAGAGATACAATTCCGCAGCCGAAAGGTGATTAAAGCGTCCCGTGGGATCAATCTTGGAAATGGCGGTTCGCGCCGCTTTTTGCAGATCAGGCGGGGTATTTTTATCGCTGGCAATTTGTACCAGATACGGCAACGCCTGCGGATAACCGATGTTACCCAGCACCTGAACAATCTGAATCTTTTCCGGGGTGGACGGCGTCGCGAGTTGCCGTACCAATGGGTTCAAAAGCGACTTGCCAATATCGCTCATCATTTGCACGATCGTGGGGCCATAGTTGGCGTGCGACGGGCTGTTGAGAAAGTGGATAAAGAACGGCACGGAAAATTCACCCGCCGCATACAATCGCTGACGGGAAACGACATACGCCCGCGGACTATTTACCATCACCTTGATCGCCGCGATGATACGCGCCGGATTGCGCGCCACCATCAGGTGACCCTTTTGTATCAATGCCGATATGGCTGCGGAAACCTTTTTCAGTGGTTTATTCTGCTGATTGCCAATGAGAATTTCCGAAACATTGCGCCCATTGGCGGCCGCATCAAACGCCCGCAGCGCGGCAACCGGTGATGGGCTGGCCTTTAAGAATGCCTTGCCACAGTCTTGCGCGAGTTTTTCCTTGCCTAAAAGGGAATAGTGCAAAAATAGATCGGCGTCATTAATCAATTTAGCCGAAGGCTTGGCGGCCATCATGGCGGCAGAGGCCTGCTGCGCTTGAGCCTGATGGGCCGGCGCGGCGGTAATCAGCAACGCTGCAGCCAGGGCGGCACCCCCGATCAGGCGCTGGAACAACCGAGTTCTCTTTGCCTGTTGCCCAATGGCGGCACCAGGCAGCGGGACTGAATTTCCCGACAAGTTGGAACACATCTGTTGCGCCCGTTGGGTAGAGAGCGATTTGAGCATAAAGCCTCCGAAATATGTTTCGCGTTCTATAATAATGTAAAGAGTCGGTTTTACCCGCTCCGCCTAACAGCTTCCCCGGTCACATCGGCTTGATAGAACCGCCCTACCTATGCACGCGAAGGCGTTATTTGTCCATTCGCCTGGGCTGCGGCGCTATCGCACCAGTCAGTGCCGTGGTCAAAAATGGAACCTTCCCTGCCACGGCGAGTGCCGATTATAGACCACTGGGGCAGGGTGTCAAAGAAAAAATCAACCAAGAATCCAGAATCCCGAATCTCCCAGTCCTCCCGCCAGTCCTCCCTGCGGCCTCTTCAACCCCCTTGACACTCCGGTTATGCTGGTTCAAATGCAAACGGATGCCCGCCATTTTCTCTCCCCGGACGGCCCCGTGGCCCGTCGTCTTAAAAACTTTGAACTCCGCCCCGAACAGGTCGAAATGGCCGCCTCCGTGGATGAAGCCTTTGAAAATAACCATCATCTTGTGGCTGAAGCTGGCACGGGCGTGGGAAAGTCCTTCGCCTACCTGATCCCGGCAATTCGGCAGGTGGTGGAGCACAACCGCCGGGTCGTTATCTCCACGCATACCATCAGTTTGCAGGAACAGTTAATCGAAAAGGACATTCCTTTTTTACGCGCCGTCGGCGGCCAGGAATTTTCGGCGGTGCTGTGCAAAGGGCGAAGCAATTATCTTTGCCAGCGTCGCCTGGAGCAATCTTTAACCAAGATGGAAGTCCTGTTTCCCGATATGCGGCAACGTGATGATCTGGAAATGATTCAACGCTGGAGCGAAACCACTGCCGATGGCTCGCTTTCCTCCCTGCCCCGGCAACCCCTCTGGCAAACTTGGGATAAGGTGGCCGCCGAGCACGGCAACTGCATGGGGCGGCGCTGTAAATATTATGACAAGTGCTTTTACCAGGCCAGCCGCCGCAGAATTCAACATGGCCAGATCCTCATTTGCAACCATGCGATGTTTTTCGCCGATCTGGCCTTGCGCCGTGTAGGATCAGGCATTCTGCCAAAATATGATCTGGTCGTCTTGGACGAAGCCCATACCATTGAATCGGTCGCGGCTGATCATTTGGGGCTGAAAGTATCTGAATCGCAAGTGGAATATCTGCTGGGAAATCTTTTAAGCGCCCGTCAGGATCGCGGCTTTCTGATGTCGCTGCCCGATAAACTCGTGTTGCCGGCGAAGATGGCGGTGGATGCCACCCGCGCGGAAACGGAAAAGTTTTTTGAAAGCCTGGCGCAGTGGAAAAAAGAAAAAGCCCCCTCCAACGGCCGCATCCGCGATAAGGACATTGTGGATAATAAGCTCTCAGCATCTCTTGATTCTCTTGAGAAATCCCTGCGCGTTATTCTCCATGAATTGACCCGCCAAAGCACCATTGACTTCG
>JAJZGH010000205.1 GCA_021798635.1 Planctomycetota bacterium
GTTCGAATCCCGCTCTCTCCGTTGCGGCCCCCAGCCGAAACAGAGCAGGGAAGAAGAAAAAACACACACCCGAACAAACTAAACCCCAAACCGCAACACAGCGCACGCCCAGCGCGCAAATCCCCTGCGGTCTACTGCTCAACTCTCTACTGATCAGGCCCTGATTGCGCTGTCAAACATTACCGTGTTCACGCCTGCGCGGTTATGCCCCAACATGTCCATCTTTTTGTCGGGCGCACGGCGACGGATATTCGGACGGTCATCGGCGACTTTAATCATTTTGCAACCATGGAACTCTATCGCCAGAACATCCATCCCGCCCAACTCGGCCCGCCTCAATGCACCACCATCTGGGCCCGCGGCTGCTGGTGTGTCTATCTGCACGCTGCTGATGTACAACGTGTCACTGCCTATATCAATAGAAATCCACTGCGCGACAGACTTCCGCCCCAGCATTGGAACTGCGTGACGCCATGGCCCGCCGGGAACGATTTTCATGATTACAACCGCGCTGGTTATGGCGACCATTCCAAAAGAACGCGGCGGCCCCATGCCGCCGGCTAAATCTCCCCCCAATCCAATTCGCCGCGGGCATCGTGCCCGCGCTTTCCCAGGTGCCGCGGGAAAACGAAAGACGCAGCGCTGACGGAGTTCAGGAAAATATGACGCCGTCACCGCGCGACGCCATCGGTGGATAAATCCACCGGCTAACATATACGCGTATGGCACGACATCGGTATTCTTAATTCATTTTGGCGCATGTTAGCCGGCACATTGAATGTGCCGGGGCGGCTTCGCTCACGGCATATTCCACGAAAGCTTCATCTTGCGGGCGGAAAATCGTGAATAATCGCCCGTTAATTTGGCGTAGCGTCCGATCACTAAATCCCGATGCACCCCTATCTCCTGACTGATCTGATCTATTGCGCCAAGCGTGCGGACCGCTGCAATTCGTGCGTCAAGAGACTGCGGAATACACCATTTTGCGGCGAAATGATCCGCCTCTCGTTCACGCTCGGTCTGATCGCGCCCGCTGTGCTCCGGCCCATCCGCATCAATCACTGCAACTTTTTTTCCATGATGTAGAATATGCGCCGCTTCATGCAGCAGGGTAAAAACCAGACTATCCAGCCGCCTGCCGCGCAATGTCAATGCGATAACTGCTCTCTCGCCACGCCAGAATGCGGCACCGTTGATGGCTGCCCCGGCAAACTCTTGAACCAGCACCAATGCAACGCCGGCGGTGCCGAAAGCCTCCTGTGTTTCGGTGATGAACGTATTGAGGCTTTGCTGATCGCGGACCGTGAAAGTTCGTTTAGGAATTTCGTCCACACACTTCTGAAAACATTCTGGCGAAAATGCCGCCCCATCCATCGGTTGCGCCGCAATCTCAGCGGCGCGAAGCCATGTCCACGCGAGGTACGGTTTGGGCTTGGCGGTAGCTTGACGTCGAAACAATGTTCCGGAAATTGCGAAATCGGAAAAATTGTTATCCAGGAACGCGGGCTGCGAAACTCCAAAAAACCAGCACAGGTTCCAAATTTTGCATCGTCCGTTGCCCGTTGCCGGGACCAGTCTTCGCCGAGCTAGTTCCGCGTACGGAAAATTTTTCTCCCAACCCAGATAGGCTTCGAGCTTTTCTTCATGCTCTTTTAAGGCGATCCGTTGGCGGTACAATCGTTCGCGCTCGTTCCAGAACTGAGCCGGCACCTGCAATGCCAATTCAAGTTGTTGCGCTGTCTCCGGCGTCAGCGGTGATTTACCTTTAGTGATTTCATTGATGGTCTTGCGCGAAAGCCCCGTGCGGGTGGCGAGTTCAATTTGAGTTATGCTCCGCTCGTTGATAAGCTCCTGAAGTGTCTGGCCCGGTGGGACCCAGTAATCAGGATTATAAGAGTGCGTAGATTCCATGCGTTCCCCTAGAAGCTTTAATGATAGTCTTTGACATCGACAACGCGTAGCGTCACAACCTCCTTCCAATTCAGGCCCCCGTCGGGTTTCACGGGGGCAGGTTCGGCCGGCTTCAGTATCAAGCGGCAGTTCCCTGAAAGGCGGCAGGCAACACAGCCACTTAGGTCGCCCGTCAGCTCATGCCATCTGCCGGGCAGATTCCGCATATCCTCCAAACACGCGGCGGCCTCGGCGTCCGCCAGGCGCTTCATAATTGCCTTGGCCAAGCTCAGCACCGTAACGGCTGCGGAGCTTTTTCTCGGTGTTAAACAACTCCGCCGTCCTGACATCACTGAATTCTATGTTCATCTATAGACCTTGTCAAGTAAATGTAACGAAAAAGGTTACACATTTTGTCGCTAAAAGCGCCGCGCGGATTGATCTCCCTCTCGGGGGAAACTTCAATTTAATGGCATGACCGCCAGCGCCCGGATAAACGCTGCCAGACGCTCCGCTTCCTGGGCGGTCAGGTCCTGAGGAAGGCTCAACGGGACTAATAATTCGGGGCGGAGGGGATAAGTATGCTTAATCAACCAGCTGCGCGATACCGGGACGGCTGGTGCCGGCGCAGCACCTGCCGCCGGCACCACAGGCCTTATGTAAATGGGATCGGCACCGCTGGAAAAATCATGTGAATCATCCGCTTGCGCAGCGTCATCCTCGTCCCAAGGCAACACTTCGAGCGCTAAGGCCTGCCCCAGTGCCACCTGTGCAACGGAATACATGGCATAACGCCAGCGAAACCGGGATTGTTTGCTGCCGCGGCCGGCGAGGGGCGGAAAACTAAAGACGCGGCGATGGGGAAGTTCGGGAAAATATGACGCCGTCACCGCGCGACGCCACCGGTGGATAAATCCACCGGCTAACATATACGCATATGGCACTGCATCGGTATCCTTAATTTATTTTGGTGTATGTTAGCCGGCACATTTAATGTGCCGGGGCGGCTCTGCCGCCGTCACGGGGGTGCGGTCACAAAATGCCATTTTTGTGGCGGCAGGCCGGCCTTGATGGGATTGGCCTGGACATACGCAATGGCCCGGGGTAATTCAAATTGGTTTAGATATCCACACCATTTGCCTTCCCCCCAAATCGATGCCTGGGCCTCGCCTTCTTGCGCTTTCGGGCACGGCGAAATTCCTTCCTCATTGAGGCGGCGGGCCGCCTGAGCCTTGAAGTGACCAATAGTTATGCCCAGCGTTCTGGATGGACAGCGCAATACAAGATGAACATGATCCGGCATGATTGCGCATGCATAAATATGGTAGTTGGCTTCCTGGCGAGCTTGCGCGAATCCGCGGGCGATCGCCCGGGCCTGAATCCCGGATAACATGACTGCCGGAAATTTCAGCGCCGCCTTAACGGCAACACGTAATACATGATCATGCCGCATTGCCGCCACGGATCGCACATGTCTTCCGCCGGTGGCCGGGCCGCCGAGGTCGTACAGAGATTTTGATGCAACGTAACGTGACCATGATCCGCGCGGATCATTGGGCAGCCAGAATCCATACATGCACATCACCAGATGCCACGCGATAATAGGTTCCTTGTCAGGACGTGAGACATTCGTTCGCGTTGCCATATTGCGGGGAATTTTACACGGTTCACGCGGGTTTGCCAGATGCCGGCCGCGTTTGCAGGCCGGCCCCACCGGTGGATAAATCCACCGGCTAACATATACGCATATCGCAACATATCGTTATTCCGATTTATTTGGGTATATGTTAGCCGGCACATTTAATGTGCCGGGGGCGGCGATGGCCGCACAATGAACGGGAAACTGATGCCACAGCGCTGGCCGGGTTCCGGAAAATGGGACGCCGTGGCGGGCCGCGGCCACCGGTGGATAAATCCACCGGCTAACATGTACGCATATCGCAAGGTATCGTTATTCCGGCTTATTTCGGTCCCTTACTTGCCCAGTCGCTCCATCATGGGGGCGGGGTAGCGCAGGCCGGCGGTGGCACCTTTGGGGGCGGCGGCGTTGAGGCGGCGGACGTCGTCGGGGGTCAACTTGATATCCTGTGCGGCCAGGTTCTCATGGAGATATTTACTGCGACGGGTGCCGGGGATGGGGATTACATCGCTGCCACGGGACAGGACCCAGGCTAATGCCAGTTGACTGGGGGTACACTGTTTTTCTTCCGCTAGTTCCTGCACTTTTTTGACGAGTTCCAGGTTTTTTTGAAAGTTTTCATTTTGAAATCGCGGGTGATTTCGGCGGTTGTCATTAGCGGCCAGATCCTCGGGCTTTTTTATCTGACCGGTTAAAAATCCACGCCCCAGCGGGCTATAGGCTACAAAGGCGATTCCCAAATCCCGGCAACTATCCAATACGCCATCTTCGGGGTCGCGCGTCCAAAGAGAATATTCACTTTGCAGGGCGGCTATTGTATGCACTCGCGAGGCCCGTCGCAGTGTTTCACCACCGGCTTCGGACAAGCCCAGATATTTTACTTTGCCCGCCTGTACCAGTTCGGCCATGGCTCCGACGGTATCTTCAATCGGCGTGGAAGTATCCACGCGGTGCTGGTAGTACAAATCAACATGATCCACGCCCAGGCGAAGCAGACTGGCATCACAGGCCTGCTTGACATATTCCGGGGTGCCGCACACGCGCAAAAATTCCCCTTTGGGTCCGCGCACGTTACCGAACTTGGTGGCGAGGAACACTTTGCTTCTGCGGTCTTTGATCGCCTTGCCGACCAGTGATTCATTATGCCCGATGCCGTACATATCCGCGGTATCCAGAAAGTTGCCGCCGGCGGCCAGATATTCGTGAATGACCGCAATGGATTGTGCATCATCGGCGGGGCCATAAAATTCACTCATTCCCATACAGCCCAACCCGATCGCTGAAACCTGCGGGCCATTTTTTCCTAAAGATCGCGTATGCATTGCCAACTCCTCATTGCAGAACAAAGGGTATCGTAGACACCCTGCGGCCCGAATAGCAAGTGCCCTCGGCCCGGCCACGTGAGAATCTTCGGCTGGGGGGTGCCGGGCCGTTTAGCGCTTTATTAATTTTTTGGCATGACACTTTGCGATGATACGGGCATAATTAGGTTTTGCCGGGGCGTTGAGGCTCTGCGGCGGCATTGTTTGCGGCGTAACGGCGTTGGGCGACCATGGCAGATGAACTACCACAGATCCGCAGATTCAGCATGGGCTACTGGATCGGCACCATTCTGGTTCTGCTGGCGGCAGCGGTATTGGCGCGCATGCTGCATCCTTTTAACCATGTGAAATCACACGTGCCGGCAAGTGTGTGGCAGTTGCCGCGGGATGCGGCGTGGTCGCTTTTACGCATGGTAGAGGCCTATATACTTTCGCTGGTATTTGCGGTGAGTGTAGGCGTGTATGCTTACAACAATTTGCGTGCCCGGCGGCTGATTCTGCCTATTCTGGATATTTTGCAGTCTATTCCCATTGTGAGTTTTTTTCCTGCGGCTCTGGCGGTGGCGGTGTGGCTTTTCGGCGGCGGACGGTTGGGCTTTGAAATTGC
This sequence comes from Planctomycetota bacterium, assembly GCA_021798635.1. The sequence goes on from JAJZGH010000205.1 coordinate 5,459, forward strand.
CGCCGTGGTGTTGATTTTTACCGGCATGAGCTGGAATATGGCGTTCAGCGTGTACGAAAGCCTGATCATGATGCCGCGGGAAACGACGGAATGTGCGGAAAGTTTCGGCATACGTGGTGCACAAAGATTTTTCACCATTACGCTGCCGGTGTGCGTGCCGGGCCTGCTTTACAACAGTATTGTCAGTTGGGCGGCGGGCTGGTTTGCGTTGACGGCGTGTGAGATTCTGTCGGTCAATAACCAGAAAGTAGCATTGCCGGGGATCGGCAGTTTTCTGCAGCAGGCGGCCAATTCCAAGACGCACCCACTGGAACTCAATCTCTGCGGCGTGGCGGTGCTGCTGGGCATTATTCTGATGATGGAATTTTTTGTGTGGCGGCCGCTGGCGGTGTGGGCCGAGAGATTCCGATATGAAGTCGCGGTTTCCTCCATCACGCGCGGCAATACAGGAATACTGGGATGGTATCAGCGCGGATGGCTTCCGCAGATGTTTGTTAATCGCGTGATTTTCCCCTTGAATAGCGGCGTTAATGCGATGATCCGGTATACGCGCGGCTCGGCAAAAAAACTGGTGCTGCCACGCATGGAAGTCCCCGCACTGATCACCCGAATATGGTCCAACCTGCAACGGTTCGCCGGCTGGCTGCTGATTGCGGTTCTGGTCCTGGGCGGCGGCTTTTACATTGTGAATATTTTTCGCCATCATCTGCTGCCTCCCCTGGCAGAAAAAATTCCCGCTTATATCGGGTTTTCCTTCCTGCGGATTCTCATTGCGTATGTACTTTCCATGCTGTGGGTCGTGCCGACGGTGTTGTGGGCGCGAACGCGGCCAACGGCATTTCGGCGCTTATCGTCGGTTTCACAAACCATGGCCGGTTTACCGCCCATTGCCCTGACGTTTATTGTGATCAGTATTTTTGTTGAACATCTGCATTTGGGATATTGGGGCGTGGAAGCGGCCGGCATGGTCCTGCTGATGAATGGGGTACAATGGTATGTGCTGTTTAATATGCTCGGTGGAATCGCCAAAATCCCCGGCGATCTGAAGGAAGTATGCAATGCCATGGGTTTAAGCCGGCGGCAACAATGGAGATTCCTGGTGATTCCCGCGATTCTTCCGTCGCTGTTTACCGGTACGATTACCGCGTTCGGCGGGGGTTGGAACACGTTGATTTTCAGTGAATGTATTACCTATTCGGGACATACTTATAAACTGCCGGGGATCGGCTGGCTGCTAAATGTGGCCTCAGGGTCGGCCCTTCCGCGCTCGGGCAAAGCCCTGCCGGCCGCGCAGGCGCAGGCGTTGCTTTTTGCCGCAGTCGGTTGTTTGATTGTGCTGATCGTGGTATTGAATCGGCTGCTGTGGAAGCGGCTGCAGGCATGGGCGGCGGATCGCTTCCGCCTGGATTATTAAGGGCGGGCAGACCCGTAAGCTGAAAAAGAGATTGACCGTATGCTGCTGAAACTAGACCACGTCACCAAGGTGTACCAGACCGACGGCCCACCGGCTACGATCCTGGAGGACGTGAACTTGCGTGTTGATTCCGGGCAATTTATATGTCTGGTCGGGCAATCCGGTTGCGGCAAATCCACGACCCTGCGCCTGATTAACGGCCTGATGCCTCCCAGCAGTGGAAAAGTTTATTTTAAGGATAAACCCCTGACGGGTATTAATTTACAATGCGGCATGGTCTTCCAGAATTTTGCCCTTTTGCCCTGGATGACCGTGACGCAGAATATTCTTCTGGCACTTGAGGCGCGGGGGCTTGATCGAGCCGCTGCGGCAAAACGGGCGGCATTTTATATTGATAAGGTGGGTCTGGACGGGTTTGAAGCGGCGTACCCGCGGGAACTTTCCGGTGGTATGAAACAACGCGTCGGCCTGGCCCGAGCCATGGCGGTGGAACCGGAACTGCTGCTGATGGATGAGCCCTTCAGTGCTCTGGACCCGTTGACCAGCATTAACCTGCGGGAGGAACTGCTGGATATATGGGCGGACCCCAACCTGGCGGTCAGTACTGTGATTATGGTAACCCATAACATTGAAGAGGCGGTTGAATTGGCGGATCGTGTGGTGCTTATCGGCGGGCGGCCGGGGCATGTGGTGATGGACCTTGATATTACGTTACCCCGCCCCCGCCATAAAAACTCGGAAGCGTTTACCCGGTATGTGGATTCAATATTCAGCATGATGGCGGAAATTTGACCCGCTCGTGGATTGTATGGAGAATAAAGCTATGGCAAGTTCAGAAAATCATCAACCCGTTGATCCGCCGCAAAGCGGTGAGGCACCGGTGGTTCCCATACCCCCCACCGGCCTAAGCAAGGTGCTGGGGCTGCTGGAAATCCTTGATGATCATGGCGGCAAAGAAGACATCTACAAACTGGCACGCGAATTACGCGACAGCTTTGGCGAACTGCTGTTGATTATCAAAGCCGCCGAAGTGCTGGGGTTTGTCGATACGCCCGGCGGCGATCTGGTCATGCAGCCGCTGGGCAAGCAGATTATTGAAGTGCCGGTCAACCAGAAAAAGAAACTCATTGCCGGGCAAATCGCTAAATTGCCCTTATTTGTTCATTTCCGGGATTATCTGATGCAGCGCCCGGACCATTCGGCCTCACGTCAGGATATTATTGAGGAAATCGGCCGCGTGCTGCCTACGGAGCGGCCCAAACCACAGTATGACGCGCTGGTGAACTGGGGGCGATACACCGAAATATTTTCATACAGCCGTGATACGGATACATTTCATCTGGTGGAAACGGTTGACAACACGGGCACTCAAGCGAACAATGAAACACCGTGATACGGTCTTTGTGAAGGAGCGTGTATCGTGCGCAGGATGCAAATAACAGGTTTTGTCGGGCTGCTTTTAGCGGCTGCGCTGGCTGGATGCAGCCAGAATTCCGAGGGTCTTTTACCGTCAGCCGCCAATCCACCGGTGGCCGATATTCCCATTCCTGCTGGCATGCACATTAATTTAAGCCGCTCGCAAAGCACCTACGCCCCGGGTTCCAATGTCCGTCTGGTTAATGAGATGTATGTGGGTTCCGATCCGCGATTGAGCGTGGCGCGGTTCTTTTTGCATAATATGCCCAATTTCAAATGGAAAATGCAGGAAGAACAGCAAGGGCCGGGCGGCATCCGTCTGGATTTCATTAAAAATCAGGAAGAATGCGTGATTACCATTAAACGGGGCTGGTTTTACACGCATTGTTATGTATCGGTTACGCCGGAGCTTTCCCGCAGTACCACAACCACAACAACCGCACCGGCCGGCCAACACTGACTGATCAGGCGGTGACAGGTTTTTTCATGGCAGATACGCATTTACCCATTCATCAGGAATCGCAAGCGGCGGAGCCATGGTATTCCATGGGACTGCGCTTTAAGTGCACGCAGTGCGGCAATTGCTGCGGGGGCGGTCCGGGATATGTCTGGCTGACGTTGGAAGATATGACGCGCATTGCGCAGTTTCTCAACATGGCGTTTGATGATTTCACACGCCAGTATGTGCGTAAAGTTAAAGGTGCTTACAGCCTGGTGGAACGCTCCAATTATGATTGCATATTTCTCAAACGCGCCGACGGCAAAGCCATGTGCGGCATATACCCGGTGCGGCCCATGCAGTGCCGGACGTGGCCGTTCTGGGGAATGAACCTGGCAACGCCGGAGGCCTGGACGCGCGCAGCATCGCGTTGCC
>JAJZGH010000206.1 GCA_021798635.1 Planctomycetota bacterium
TTCCAGGTTCCAGGTTCCAGGTTCCAAGTTCCAAGTTCTTGATTCCGGACAGGCTCCTAGCGGAATCAAAAATTGAAGTTGTTCTTATCTGTACATGTTGATCCCTACAGCGTCAGGAATCGGATGTGACCGGCATGACCGGCGGCAATTTATGACCGCGGCGCTGCCCGGCGGCCCGTGTGATGTTTTATTTCAATGTTTTTTACGGGGACACACTTATGAAAGTCAAATTTCTTAAAGATTATCTGGGGCAGAAAAAAGATTCCGTCATGGATCTGCCCGACGATCAGGCCAAGGCTGCGGTAGATGCCACCGTGGCGGAAGCCGTCGCGGTTGAAGTCAAAGATTTGGATCAAGCCGTGGCGGGAATTCAGAAATCCATGACCGAACAGTTGGAAGCCGCAGCGCAAAAGATCACCACCCGCGTCATTGATCAGGTATCCAAGGGCCTGAAAACCGTGCGGCCCACGCTGGTGATCGGCCCGGATCGCGAAGACCTGGACCCTACCGGTGGCTTTAAAAACCTTGGCGATTTCGCGCAAAGCGTCCGGCGGCATTTCACCCACAAAGCCAGTGACGACCGCATCAAACGCATGATTGCCAAGGCCGACGGAATGGATGAGACCGTTCTGGCGGACGGCGGAGCGCTGGTACCCACGGAATATGCCAATCAGTTGTATCGCGATGTTCTGGCGGAGTCGGTGCTATTTGATAAAGCCCGAAAATATCCTATTAACATCGGCAACTCGCTGTTTATTCCGGTGCGGCAAATTTCCACACTGGGCCAGACCAGCGCCGCAGGTGCCTCCCTGGGTACCTGGCTGAACAGTGACGGCGTAGGAATTGCGCCGCAAAAACCGGTCTACAACCGCGTGCAAATGACCCTGAACCGCTGGGGAACGCTGCTGCCGGTTACTGATGAATTGTTGCAGGATAACAATGTCGCGTTGTCTAACTTTATTTTTGATGAAGGTGGAATTGCCCTGGCCTGGGATTTGAATCAGGCGTTTATTTCCGGGCAAGGCACCGCGTTTGCGCAACCGCAGGGTATCGTTAACAGCGGAGCTTTGGTAACCGTGGCGGCAGATACTAACCAGCCTGCTTACACCATCAGTTACAGCAATCTGGTGAATATGAAGAGTCGGCTTTGGACCATTCGCCCCGGCGATACCAGCGGTGTCGTGTGGATTGCCCATCCAGATGCTGAAGCGCAGTTTGAACAACTCAAGGATGCCGCCGGGCGTAATTTGTATTTTGCCGCCGGCACCATTCAGCAATCACCCGAGGCCCGGCTCTTTGGCATTCCGGTGGTTTACAGTTTTCATTGTCAATCTGTCGGAACGCCCGGCGACGTGATTCTTGCGGATTTAAATCAATATCTGGTATCAACCAAAGTCGGCGGCGGCATTGAAGCGGCTATGTCCATGCACCTTTACTTTGATGCCGCGGAAGTGGCGTACCGCATTATCTACCGGGTGGATGGTAAAACGGCCCGACAGACGCCCCTGACCATACCCAACAGCGCCAATAACCGCAGCGGTTTTGTAGTGGTAGCCGGACGAACCGTCGTCTCCTGATTGATCCTGCAAGGTGGCAGGGTGATGGGGGGCAGGCGTGCGGCCCACGGCGGAAGGTTGAACCATGATAAGTCGGGCAGAAAATGCTTTCGTCGACGAATCACAACTTTCATGCCGTCTGCTGCTGATCTCCGGATCACACCCACATCCTGTCACCTTTTTGCGGGGGAATACTTATGTTTATGCCAGAGAATTATCCGCCTCTATTTATCGCACAAAGTGTCGCACGGCTGGCCGGAATACAAACGTGGCTGCCGATATTTGCGACAGCTTCGGTGATTGTCGGCCCGTTAATGGGCTGGCTGATCGGCCATGAGCGGCGTATCAGCCGCACGGAACAGGCCCTGGTGGAAGGCGTGCGGCGAATGGATGCGGCCGATCGTGATTCAGCGGCCTGGCGGCAACGCCTGGAAGATAAACAGGATGAGCAATCCGCCAAATTGGATCAGGTTCTCGGTGCAATAAGGGAATTGTCTGATGCTCCATAACGCCGCCGAAAAATCTATGGATTGGTCCGCCATTATCGGCTTGGGCACCGCGTTGTTCGGGTTCATTGTGGCCGCAAGTCAGGCCCGGCGCGCCCTGTGGCACAAAAAGGCCCGATTGAAAACCCACCGCCGCCTGCGAATCTGGCGGAAGCGCGCCCGCCACGCACGATTGCAGGCAACGTTTTGGCGTTTTGTTGCCGGGCAATGGCATCTGCCACGTTCGTGAAGCTCGCCAAGTGGCGAAAAGCCACGGATGCAAACGCCCGAACTTATTACCACGTAACTTCATCGGTCTAAGTTTTTTTTAACATCATAAGGAGTTGTCAATGAATCCACAGAACAAATTCTCGTGCATGGTTGCTGTGAGCCTGGCTGTTATGGCTGTCACCGGATGTGCAGGCATTCAGAGTACCCATCTGACCACGGTGCCGGATTTTCGTGCCGTCAAGCATTCCGCCGGCTTAGCCAACATCGCGGCAAGCCGCACCCTGCAAGATTCGCAATCCCTGGTACAACAAACCGCCAGAGAGGCAAACAACAACCCGGGGGTGGCCGCCCTGCGCCCGCAGGTTGCAACGGTGGCACAGGACGCCCGGCAAACCCACCTGGCGACCACAGCAACCCTCGCGATCCTTAAGCCTGCGCTGAAAACGCAGGCTGCTTTTGTCCGATCCGCCCGTGCGGTTCAGGCGGGAGAATTGCATAATGCGGCTCGGTATCATGCGATAACTCATTCCCTAAGTTACAAACTGGGGCGATTTATTGTCGTTACGGTGTTTCTTCTCCTGGTGGCTGGGGGTCTTATCCTATTTAGTGAGTCTGGCTGGGCCGGCGTTATTGCTATGAAGTTTCCAATATTGGCTTCCGCGTTATTCAAACCGCTGGAATATCTTGGCTCTCTGCTGGGCAAAGTATGGGGGTATATTGAATCGGCCGTGGCGGAATTGTGGGGTGTCGTTGCCCGGAACTTCTTGGTCTCCGCAAAGACACGCTCGTAACCGACGCTCTTAACGCTTCGGTCTTTTGTCCCCGTCACGGAGACGCCCATGAATTTCCTGATCAAATGGCCCACACGGGGCCGCGGTAATCTGTTTTTTCAAACCCTGGCCCAGTGGCGGGCCATGGAATCCCAGCGGCATAAAGTGGTGTACCTGATTGCCATCGATGCCGATGATCCAGTGATGAACCATCCGTCAATGCTTCAGCGCCTGACGCACATGCCCGATGTGCATTATCACGTCGGCCCCGCCGGCCGCAGTAAAATCGACGCCTGCAACAGTGATCTGGAAGATGCCCCGAATTTGATCGGAATGGAGCCGGATGTATTGATTCTGGCCAGCGACGACATGATCCCGCAGGTTCATTGTTGGGATGACTGTATCGCGACAACTATGCGGCAGCAATTCCCGGCCATGGACGGAGCGCTGCATTTTGACGATGGTTATATTGGTTCCAACAGGCTTATTACGCTAAGCATCATGGGATGGAATTTATATCGCCGCTTCGGTTATGCCTATCATCCCGCATACCGCTCCATGTTTTGTGACAATGAATTTACCGATGTGGCGCGGCACATCGGTAAATATCATTATCAGTCGCGTGTGCTGTTTCGCCATTGTCATATCGGCCGGCGGCCGGATGCGCTATTTCTCCGTAATCAGCAATGGTGGGACGCGGATAAGGCGACGTATGAGTTGCGCCGCGCGGCAAGTTTCGGTTTATCGGAACCCGCATTGAGCATTCTAATTCCATCGCTGCATCGGCGGCATAACACGCTTTCAGCGCTGCTGAAGGAATTGCATCGGCAAATTTTCGCCGCGGACAATCCATGGCAGGTTGAAATTCACTGTGCCCTGGACGATGGCGAAAAGCCGGTGGGTGAAAAGCGGAACGCGTTGCTGCGCCGGGCGCGCGGGCGATTCATCGCATTTATTGATGACGATGACATGGTGGCCCCCAGCTATATCGCCGATATATCGCAGGCCATGATCACCCAACCGCAGGCCGATTGCGTGGTGTTTGCCGGCCGATTGGAAGTGGATGGCGTCTATGCCGGGCCGTTTGATTATTCCATTACCCACAAGAAATATTATCAACGCGGCAACGCCTATTTTCGCACGCCCAATCATCTATGCCCGGTGCGGCGGCAACTCGCATTGCAAGTGGGCTTCAAAGCCATCAACTGCGGGGAAGATACCGATTACGCCGTGCGGCTGTTTCCGCTGCTGAAATCAGAAAGCTCAATACCTGATCCGGAAAATATTCATCAGCGCAAAACGCTGTATTTCTACCGCTTCAGCCCCGCCGGCTCGGCCACACAAGGCAAGTAACGCGGGAGCAAGCCCCATACTCTTGCGGAGCAATATCGTTGCGGCCGTCTGGCAGGTTCGATCTTGCACGCGCCAATATTCCCTGGGCTCCCAGGTAGGGTTTGCGGTTCTCGCGGCATCAGCAATTCTCGCTGTCGCTGTAAAAATCGCGGATCGCTCACGGTGCCTGCGGCACAATGTGTATGGCTTGCATATAGACCGGCGGGTGGCCGCTAAATGGTTCAAAAAGCCTTCGGGTAACATTGGCGGCAATTCGCCCGTGGCCGATGTTTTGCTGAAAGTGCCGCACTATTTCCGGTGATATCGGCAGTGGATGACTGAAATGAAAATGCAGAAGCCAAACATCAGTTCCGGCGGCAGCAGTCCACCCATGAGCCAGACGCGGCAAAATTGAAAACCGGCGCGGGGCCACCGCTAACTGCCAGGAAAGCAGAACCGAGTAACGCTGTGGGTGCTTATTGACAATGAGAACCTGCGTGTGCGGGCCGGTATGCTGGAATACATGGCGGACAAAATTTTGGGCTACGAGTGGGGCCGGTGTTCGCCACGGGTAGCAGATGTCTTTGCCTATCATAATCGCTGCGAAAATAATCATCACCGCAACGGGGATATTGGCGGTGTAGCGCCAAAGGTTGATATTCCGGGACTTTTTAACCGCTAACGTCCCCAGCGTTACCGCCCCCAAAGCGGCTAACAATGTGATGGATACAACCAGATGCTGCTCTACGCGCGCATCCGCTCCGTAAGGATATTTGTGCAGCCACGCAGCGAAGAAGGTTAATACAAACGGACCCACCAGAAGTACCCATTCCGCCCGCCGCCGCTTTTTCCATAATCGCCACACGCCCAGCAAAGCCAGCGGGGCAATCAATAGCGCGATTCCCTTGGACCCGCCAAATGGATAACTCATCATGTTGGATATATGCGCGTCAATAAGCCAGAGGAACAGGGCCGGCCCGTGCGGCGGAAAAGCATTTTTCCAGAATTCCTGCATGAAGCTGTGGGTATGGTGCATTTGGCCGTGGATCACCGTCAAGTAAATGGCCGCGAAACAGCCGACGGTGATTACCGCCCAAACACTATACGCCACCTGTCGCGCCGTGCCGCGGCGTCGCCAAAGCGTCGGCAGCAACGCGGTCAGTGCCGCTCCAAGAACAAATACGCTCGGATACGAAAGCACAATAGCGACGGGCGTCAGTAGGGCGAGAAAGAGTACGGGGCGATAATCCCACGGCCTGCGAATGGCGCTTAACGCCAAGCCAATGATGCCCAATGACATCAGCAGATCCAGTGAATAGGGCTTGAAATCTGTGCCGAAGCGGTTGGTTGCCAGGGAGCACGCAATTAACGCGGTTGCCAGCAATCCCACACGCCGGCCTGCCACGCGCCGGGTAATCGGCCACGCCAGTACTACCGCCGCAATTCCGGCAACCATCGGTACGAAACGCAGAACCCACACATCGGTTCCAAAACAGGTCATGAGAAATTTACTGCCCCAGAGAAAACCGATCGGGCATACCTGCCCGTAGCGCAGCGGGCGCAGTAAGCCCAGATAACCTCGATGAAGAATATTTAATCCCAGAGACGCTTCGTCATCCCACACCGGGAACCGTAGAATGTAATCGGTTAGCCGCCAGAGGATCCCAGCGGCCACGGCTGCGATCAGCCAGAATCGCCAACTATGCCAGCAGCGTGCAAATTGCCGTTTCGTGAGCATCTCATTTCCATTGCATAGCGGCACTGGACCGCAGGAAGTTTTGAGCATTTATGCTGTAACCTCTCAGTTACTCATCCTCCGCGGTCGTTACCGAGGTTCGATCATCGACTCGCGGGATATTTCTTTTCAACGTAGCGGCGTAAAGCCGTGCGCCAGTCCGTCATAATATCTATACCGTCCTTGCGCAGACGTGCATTATCCAGCACAGAATAGCCTGGGCGATGCGCGGGCGCGGCAAATTCGCTGCTGCTTACCGGCGCGATGGGATGATCAATGCCCGCCTGGGCTAAGGCCGCGCATGCGAATTCATGCCATGAGCACTGTCCATGGGAGACGGCGTGATACAGGCCGGGCGCGGGGCGGCGTTGAATCATAAGAATTAATTGTTTAGCCAGATCGTCCGTCGGCGTGGGAGCGACGATTTGATCCGCCACCACGCGCATCGGTTTGCCGGCGCGGGCGACAGTAATCATCGTATCCACAAAATTCAGGCCGCCTTTGAGTTTGCATCCTGCCATTCCAAAGAGACCGCAGGTTCGCACCACATATCCCACGCTGGGTGCGTGGGTAAGCGTCATGCAATCACCGCCGAAGCGTGTCAGGGCGTAAATACTTTTGGGATGAACCGGCGCGGTTTCCGGCAGCGGCTTGGAGTCCGCGGGGCCGTCCATGACATAATCCGTGCCGATCTGGAAAAATAAGACGCCGCGCTTTTGGCATTCCATCGCCAAGCCGCGCACCGCAACAGTATTGACCCGATAGGCATTATCGGCTTCGCGTTCGCAAAGATCGACGTTATGGAATGCGGCGGTATTAATGACCGCGTCAGGCCGATGCTGATCTACAAAACCCGCGAAGGCGGCCGTATGGGTAATGTCGAGTTCCTCCCGTCCGGTCACGGGCAGTGCCTCATAACCCGCTGGTGGCAAGGCCTCAACAATATCCGCCCCCAGTTGCCCGGAACTTCCAATGACCATAATTTTCATAGCGCGACTCCAGTAATCCGGTGATTCTACAGCGCTGGTTGCAATTTGGGGCAACGACTCTTTCTGCCGGCCTGTGCGGGGGCCTTTATTTGCAACTGAAAGGTTGACTTTCCTTGGTCTTGTGATTACTCTTCCATCCACAGGTTTTTTCTCGCATTGCCGGCTTATGGAGTTTTACAACATGGTAAATCTACGAAAATTGGTAACAGGTGTGGCGCTGGCGGCGGCTTTTGCAGCCTTTGGCGGTGTGCGGGCTGGAACCGTTATCCTGAAAAACGGGGATCACATCACAGGCACCATCACCCGCGTTGGAGCGGCACACGTAACCGTTAAACCCGCGTATGCCGGGGTATTATCCATTCCGATTGCCGACATTAAAACTTTATCCAGCAACATTCCGGTGGTGTTGGCACCGGCGAAAGCCCCGGCTCGGATGGCGACTCTGGCCCCGGCACCCGGCGGGTCCGGATGGACGGTAACGCCCGTGAACATGCCTGTGCCGCCGGCCAAACCCACCGAGCCGGTTTCATGGTTTGGTCCCAACTGGGAAAATGAATTGGATCTGGGTGCTTTAGATGCCACGGGAAATTCCAACAGTACACAATTTACCGGGGCCTTAAATTTACATTATCATTTCAAACCCGACCAAGTGAATATCAGTCTCACCGGCGGCTACGGTATGACCAATGATGTTCAATCCCTGGGATTTTTCGAGACGGATGAAATCTGGCGTCGCTCCTTGGATGAATTCAAGCCCCAGTGGGCCAAAAAGATGTTTCTATTTGCCCAGAACAGCAATCGTTACGATGCGATTCTGGGTATTTCCATTCGCTCCAATAACTCAATCGGTCCTGGTTATTATATTTTTGACAATAAAAAAATTGAACTCGATGTCCTTGCCGGTCCCGGTTATACGTATGAGCGTTTTTTCCATGGTCAGTCCGTAAGTTACATTAACGCTACCGCCGGTTTGCACTTCCGCTACCAAATTGATAATCGCACGCAGTTCACCCAGACTATGCAATATATTACGTCTATGGAAAATGCATATAATTATCAGGCCAGCGCCACCAGCGCCTTGAGTTTTGACTTGCCCGAAGTAGCACGCGGTTTCGGTTTGCGCGCAAGCTTCACCGACAATTACGACAACACCGCCGGCGAACTGGGACGGAAGCGCAATGATACGCTGATCATCGGCTCAATGTTTTATAAGTTCTGACGGCCTTGGGCCACAGTCGACGGCTCTGGCGAGGTCGGTAGCGGGGATTTGGCTGTCGCAACCGACCACTTATAACCCGCGGTCATGATCCCCAATACCAGGATGATGCCGGTGAAGAGAACCGGGTCATACGTGCGGCTGTAATTGGAGGCATGCGGGCCAAAGATTTTCACCAGATCTGATGTCAACATCATAAGACCTACGGCCACTATTAGGAGCACCGTCATGCGCCAACGCGTGGCGGGTGCGGCCTGTTCATCACTGGCGATCAACCCGGCCGCCATGAGCGTGAAAATCAATGTGACATAATGCGGCACCCATCCCCACGCCTCGGCCCAGAGTAAAAAAGCCGCCACCGCGCCAATTTCAAAGATATAGCGTCGGCATTGCAGCGTCGGCAGCGTGCGGCGCATCCATACCAGACCGCCCACGCCAATGCCCACCAATACAATCCGGACAATCCATTGCGCAGTGGAAACCGACAAATTCAATACATTGACGTAATATTTTTTCGCCTCGCCATGGTGATAGGTGATAAAGGCGCTGCGATGCGCCAGCAAGCGAATCAGGAAGCTGGGCAGGGACTCCCCTGAGGTAATCGCCACCGCGCCCCTGACCAGGTAGGGCGCAATCATGGCATGAATATACTGCTGATTCCATCGGACGGCCTGATGCAGGCCGAAACACACGATCAGGGGCACAAAAAGCCAGAATATGATCCCACCCAGCATCGCCAGAGCCGGTGTCCAGCGTTTGCGCCAGAGCAGATACACCAGGAAAATCAGCGGCGTAACTTTAATGGC
>JAJZGH010000207.1 GCA_021798635.1 Planctomycetota bacterium
TGGACATCACCTTGGAGATTACCCGCTCTTTCCGACGGTGAGAGTTTCGTCGTTACGGCGACGGCCACCTTTTTGCGCCAGCCGAATTTGCTCTACTTTCAACTCTCTCCTGTCATCTGCTCTATCGGGCCGCGGCCCAATTCCTCCTCGTATCCGCGTGATCCGCGCAATCCGCGGTTCTTTTCCGTCGTGTCGTACGCGATATAATCGCTCGGTGCTCGGACACACCAGGAAATAATCGTGCGCAGCGGGGTCGTGCCGTTTGAGCGGAATCCTCCCTCACATTCCGGTGTGCCAGAGCGTAAGAGCGTATTGAGCCTCCGCGCGTTGGAATTTGCTGCCGTTACACCATAGAATTCTGCCTGCGGCGGTTCAGAGGCCAACGGGTTGTTCTGATACGGCGAGTTTAACCTGATGCGGAGACTACATGCGGCGCGTTGTCATTACCGGAGTTGGAGCGGTTTCTCCGCATGGTTTAACCAGCGCGGATTTCTGGCATGGCCTTACCGAGATGCGCTCATCCGTCGCCCCGCTTTCCGCCTTTGATCCGGTAACATTTCCCAGCCGCGTTGCCGGGCAGGTGCCCGCTTTCAAAACCCTGGACTATGTGCCCAAGAGTTACCGCAAGGCCACCAAAATAATGGCTCGCGATATTGAACTGGCCGTGCTGGCGGCCGATGGTGCCGTCCGTGATGCTCACCTTGCAACGCGCGGCGTCATGGAAAGCTTCGGCGGCAAGATACCGGATGACACTTGGTTTGAAGTGGATCCCCGCCGCATCGGCTGCAACATCGGAGCGGGGCTGATTTGTGCTGATCTTAATGAATTAGCCTCCGCGATGGCTCCGGCGAAGGGGGATGATGGCTGCCTGGATTTGCGAAAATGGGGAAAATCGGATGATCCGGGCAAGCCCAGCGGCATGGAGTTGCTCACGCCGTTGTGGCTGCTGAAATATCTGCCCAACATGCCGGCCTGTCATGTCAGCATTATTCATGACACGCAGGGGCCGTCGAATACCATTACCTGTCAGCAAGCCTCAGCCGGGCTGGCCCTGGCGGAAGCGTGCCGGACCATTCAGCGCGGTCAGGCGGATATCGCGTTGGTTGGCGGGTGCGAATCCATGGTCCATCCCATGGGGCTTATGCGATGGACATTATTAAACCGCCTGACAATCACCGGCAACGACAATCCGGCTCAGGCGTGCCGCTCCATGGATCAAACCGCCGATGGAACCGTCATCGCCGAGGGCGGGGGGGTGCTGATTATTGAAGAACTCCAGCATGCTTTGGCACGGGGTGGAAAAATTTATGCCGAGGTTGCGGGCTTGGGTGCCACGTCCAGCGCCCGGGGAATTGCCGGGCCTGATTCGGCTGGCGAAGCCATGGCGGTGGCCATGGAAAGAGCAATAAAAGACGCGGGGACTGATCCCAGTGAAGTGCAGTTGGTCATCCCCGCCGGGTATGGTATCCCCAGCCATGACCAAGCCGAGGCGTCAGCGATTAAAGGCGTATTTGCTTCCCAGCATCCGGAGGTTGTGGCCATCCGTGGCGGCTTGGGCGATGCGGGAGCGGGCGCACAGGCGCTGGACCTGGCGGCGGCGGCCATGACCCTGCATCACCAAACTGTGCCCGGTGCCGTCAACTGCACAACGCCTCTTGCGGGGCTGAATGTTCCGCAACAGACTCATGCCGCATCTTTGCAGTATGTGCTGGTAAGCACAGGGTCGATTGCCGGACAAAATTCCGCTGTGCTTTTACGGCGCTATGCTTAAAAAAATAACGACATAACTAACGCATCAGGACCGAACCTGATACTTCTGGAGCAATTATGAGAAATCGTGTGGTGATTACAGGAATCGGATGGGTTACCCCGCTGGGCCGAACCATTGAGGACGTGTGGGCCAAGCTGCTGGCGGGTGAAAGCGGCGTTGCACCGACGACCCTCTTTGACGCCCGGTTTTTTCCGACGCAGTTCGCCGCGGAAGTTAAAAATTATCAGCTACCCGAACATTTAAGAGCCTCAGGTAAGCACGAGGAAATCAGCCGCGCTACCGGATTTGCCCTTGATGCCGCCCATCAGGCGTGGAGCATGGCCGGCCTGCCCCTGCCGGGATCACCCGCCTCCACCGCAGTAGATCCGTACAGCGTTGGCGTGTACTTAGGCAGCGGCGACGCCGCCTTGGATTTTGACAACTTCAGCCGCGCCGCCCTGGGATCCTGGGATCCGGAAAAGCGCACCATGAATATGGCCGAATGGGGCCGCCGGGCATTGGGATCTTTTCACGCACTGCGGGAAATTGAACAAGAGCCGGCCATGCCGATTTCCCATTTAAGCATGGAATTTAACGCCCGCGGCCCGGCCATGAATTGCCTCACGGCGTGCGCCGCTTCCACCCAGGCGCTGGGCGAGGCGGCGGAATTGATCCGCCGGGGAGATGCGGAAGTTATCATCTCCGGCGGAGCGCATTCCATGATTCATCCTTTCGGTGTTACCGGCTTTAATCGCCTGACCGCGCTATCCACATTTAATGAAGATCCAAAACGCTCCTGCCGCCCGTTTGACGCCACGCGCAGCGGATTTGTCATTGGCGAAGGCAGCGGCGTGCTGATCTTGGAAAGCTTGAGCCATGCCACCGCCCGCAACGCAAAAATTCTCGCGGAAGTTGTGGGGTATGGAAGCAGCGCGGATGCGTATCGCGTGACCGATCAACATCCGGACGGTCGCGGAGCCATCGTGGCCATTGAATCCGCTCTGCGCGATGCGGGCATGGAAACCGGAGATATTGATTACATCAATGCCCACGGCACCGGCACCAAGGAAAATGATTCCACCGAAACCTTTGCGATAAAAGGTGTATTTAAGGAACAGGCCAAAAACGTTCCCATCAGTAGTATCAAAAGCATGATGGGCCACCTGATTGCCGCGGCCGGTGCGGTGGAAGCCATTACCTGCGTGCTGTGCATCCGGGATCAGATGATACCGCCCACCGCCAATTACAGCGTACCGGACCCGGAGTGTGATCTGGATTATGTGCCCAATACCGCGCGGAAAGCCAACGTGGAAGTCGCCATGTCCAACAGCTTCGGTTTCGGCGGACAAAATGATACGCTGATTCTCCGCAAATTTGTGCCATAAAGGCCGCAGCCTGCCGGAAAGATTCTCTGTCAGTTAAAGCCCTGGGAGGCCATCGGCTATAATGCCCCGCTTGAAGGAGATCGGCCGCAATGAAAATGTTATTAACCGGACAAGTGGGGCTTGACCGTCAAGCGTATCTGAACCAGGTAGAAGCCATCGCCCGATCGCATGGTGAAACACTCAAAGTGTTTCATGTCGGCGACATGATGTACCGCGAAGCGCCGGACGTTAAACCCGGCCGCATTCTGGATTTGCCGTTATCGCGTTTAACAAGTTTGCGCCGGGCGGTGTTTCGGGATATTCTCACCGATCTGCCCAATTATCCGCATGTGATTATCAATTCCCATGCAACATTCCGCTGGAAGCACGGTCTTTTTGCCGCTTTTGATTTTGACCAGTTAGCACAGCTTCAAGCGGATATTTACGTCACGTTGCTGGACAACGTGGAATCGGTTCATCAACGCCTGCTGCGGGATGACAACGTAGACCACAGCCTGAAAGATCTGATGGTCTGGCGCGAAGAAGAAATTCTGGCCACCGAACTTATGGCCCGCGCCAACGCCCAGCATCCCGGCGCGTTTTACGTGCTGGCACGCGGCCGGCACGCCAGCACCGCGCTAACTCTTTTTCGCCTTCTCATGCGGCCAAGCATGAGGAAAGTGTATCCCAGTTTTCCCATGAGCCACGTCATGAACCTGCCGGAGACACTCAAAGAAATCAACGCGTTCCGTCATGCCATGTCCAATAAATTCATCACGTTTGATCCCGGCGATGTGGATGAAAAAATGCTGTATGACGCCGCCGTGGCGGCAGTGGAAGAGGGCAAACAGACGCTGTGTGTGGAAGCTTCCGGCGGCACCGTACAAGTGCGCGTACCGGAAATCCTCGCCATCGGCAGTGATATCAACGGCCAGATTTACGCCCGCGATTTTATGATGGTGCGCCAAAGCGACATGATTGTATCCTATATTCCGGAACTCTCGGACGGGCGTCCCGGTTTATCCAGCGGCGTAGAACGCGAACTCCAGCACGCCTACGACCACGCCCGGGAAGTCTATGTGATTTGGCGCCCCGAAGCCGGTCCCAGCCCCTTTGTCACCCAAACCGCCACGCGGCTGTTTACGACCGTCGAAGAAGCCCTCGCCTATTTTTCCCACCGCGGCTTCTGCCCCGCCCATAATCTGTTTGAAAGCGATTAGGAGCCTGTCCGAGTAATGGCCGGGATTGCGATGGGTCTGAAATGTCCCGTATGCGCGACGGAGGATCGAGCCGACTCTTAATAATGAGTCTGCGAGATCCGACAACAAAGCAGGCGGGACATTTCAGGCCCACCCCGCGGGGCGGTGTGCTTTTTGGCCCCCCTCGGCGGCGCGGCTCCTCGGAGTACCATCCCTGTCAGGTACGCCATCGTCGCCGTTTCTTGATGGTGGCCAAAAATCACGCCGTCGCAACCCGGCGATTACTCGGAAAGGCTCCCAGGCCACTCCCCCCGCCGCACGGCCTTACTGCGCACCCTGATTCCTTGCTGTGACAGCGCTCGTATTACCAACTTGGGTAATGTGCAACGGTTTGCAAACCGAGGATTTGCGGTACAATGAGGACACCATTGTCAGGCGGATTGTGATCAGGAAGGCCGCATGGTTGCACTGAGCGAAAAACTCCACCACAGCGGCACAGCACCGAGGTTACGGGGGACGGGTTACAGGCTACAGCGGGTCAGAATATCTGTGGATTCCTGCAATCTTCAAGGATCAATGAACGCGGGTCACACACTTGGCATCCCCGATGATTTGCTCATTGATCATTGCTCATTGGAATTTGAGCGAAGCGCCGGTGCCAACGAAATTATTTACTGTGGCTACCGTTGTGACCCGGAGGCCGAACCATACTACGTCCGTAATCGAAGGCGCTCGCCGATTCCCGGAATGTCGATACAGAGGGATCCCATCGAATATGCCGGCGCCATGAATTTGTAGGGGTATGCGACAAATAATCCCGCGCAAGCAACCCTTGACATGAGGATAGACAGTGACGAACGAGCTATATATAGTCGAAATTTTCGGGCGGATGGGACCATCGGCTTCTGCGGAGCGCGTCCAATCCGCATGTTATCGCATGATACAGCATACGGAACCGGCAGTGATGTACCGCGACGTGCCGGATACCGTCCTCCGGGACATAGCACGGCTAGTTTACTATTATATTGTCACAGTTGACTGGAACGTCAGTATGACAATTCGTGTACCAGGAATCTTAGAAGTTCGTGGTGGGCAAATCGACGCCGACGATGCGGCGCGGATGTGGTCAAGAGAAATGCTGCTGCAATACACCATCGGCGGGGAGTCTCCCGCAAATTCCGGCCTTGAGCATTTCGAGGAACACTTGGTAGCAATCCTGTACGATCATAAGTCGTGCCTCCGCCAGGGCATATTCTTTCCGATTGCGCCGCTTGCGGATTTTTTGAAGAAATGGTCCGCATTCAAAAGCCGCTCGGAGCCTCGGGCTGACGAACTTGGACTCCATGGGTTACTGGCCTCCCTGGAGGAAGCCCAAGAACCGCCCCCGGTTGCAGGTGATCCGGAGTGGCCGGACAAAAAACGCGATTTGCTGCTTTGTGCGATCCGGGCGCAATGGTACCTGTCGTTGCTCGAGGAAAAGCCGAAGCTTGGCTCTCCCGGTGCAGCGGATTCCAAGGTTCACGAGAGCAGCGCGAAAAAACTGCGTCATTTTGACGCCTTCAGTAGCCAGCAACTTAAACAATTTCGGGACGCCATGCTTGTCTTCCACTCGGAGTTAGAGGGGAAGATTTTGCCATAAGTTCGGACACGAGAATTAGCAACATTGTAGTGGCCCATCCAGTTGCAGGCCCATATAACATTCATGAGGACGACGATTCGAATGGTTGGCAATGATTTTAACGAAGTATGGATGGCGCACGGGCGAGTGTTTCGCGGATTAAAAAAAGCGAATATGAAACGGAGTTGCACCCATGAGAACAAAAATGAAACTCCCGGTGCTCGCATCCGGGCAGTTGTTGATTCTGTGCGCAGCGCTGGGCTGGTTTCGGCAGATTGGTGCCGGCGGCTTGTCACGAGCGGTTAATGCGGTGGTCTCCCGACCCTATGCGCGAGCGGAGCAGGCGCGGTCGTTTGTCTTGGGTGGGTGGCTGACCGGGCGTTGGCTATCGGAGAACCAGCTCCGCTCCAGCATAAGCTGGCCGGCAGCGCGCACAATACTGAACGCTCATCGGTTGCAGGCCAAGTTGGCCGGCCTTGGGCTTGTTTATTCGTTCGACTTATCGGGGCGCCGCGTTGCCCTGCCAATCGCGCCTTCCCCTCAACTGAACGCTTTGATAATCCTGGAAAAGTGGAACACGGCGATTCCTCTGCGAAGGTGTCGCCTGCAGATTCGATATAGGCTCGGTGTGAAGACTATGCGTTATACCGCTCCGCTGCAACCGGTCCACTCCGCGGATGTATCGCCCGAGGTGGTTGTCCCCCAAAGGATGGGAAATATGACGGTGCTATGGAAGGCCGAGATGATCGGAGCGCAGGCGCAGCGCGGTGTCGCCCGTTGGCTAAAGCGGACTAAGGAACTGGTACGTCCGGTGGAGCTTTCGATACCGCCGGGGGCGGGGACGGTCCACGTTGATGTGTATCTGGCGCAACAGCGCCAGATACCCAGCTCTCTAGTTTGGGTCGCCGCCATCAATCATCGTCATGGCTTTGTGATATCCAGAACACACCACGCCTTTCCTGTCCTTCGATCAATTTCTGTTACCTGGTATGCAGACGGCGAAGGCATCGATGGATACAATCCGCCCAAGAGTCTTATGTCCATAGAATATTGTCGTTTGTCGGGAAAGGTTTTGGGTGCGGCAGGTGCGTTGCCTTGGGGTATACCATCACTGATTACATCATGTTCCCGGCGCATCGATAAACTCTCTCCTGAGGACGCGATGCTTGCGTCGGAAGGGCTTGGGCCAAGGCGACGGCATAGGCGTACAAATCCGGGGTTCACAATCGTGAGAGCCATGGCGGCGGCGGGAAGGGTCAGCTCGCTTGGCTTCCCAATGGCGCGGATACTCGTGGAATCAAATTGGGGTAATAAGCGTTTATACTTCTTTTCAGCGAGCGGGGCTGCAAACACCCGGCCTCAGATCGTTGGTGCCCAGAGATTCTATTTGTTCGCACAAGAGGGAAAACTCCTCGCATCGGCAGTCGTGTCGAACTTTCCCCGGGATTGGCAATGGTACCATGGCGTTGCGTTGGCTGCGGCGGCTCTGGGCCTTGCAGTGGATCCACCGCCGCGCCGGGCGGGACACAGCCGCCCCGCGACAAGTGTACCCGTCCGGGCAGCGATAATTCCCGGGCATAACGGCGTGGCGAGGTGATCACGATGAACCCGAGCAGCTTTTATACGGACAACGCGGTGTGCCGGGCGCGCCGCTTACTGTTAATCAATGGGACAGGAATCGTCTTGTTTGTGGTGTCCATTCTCGGCTTGGAAGCGACGGCAGGATACCTGCCCTGGCCCCACGACGTACTCGTGCGCTCGGTTTACCTCCGAATGGCGGAGTCCCTGGCCTTTTGGATTACTGCGATGACGGCCGTCCCTTTCTCTGCCTTGGCACTTAGGCGCTCCGGCCAAGTTGACGTTGCCGTTGGTAACACGCGGCTTTGGTACGTCAGGTTGGCCCGCCTGGAAACCGCCCTCTGGACAGTGATCTGGGTTATCTTCATTGGGACGTTCTGGCCCGCGATAACCTGTGGGTTGCACATATATGGATTCCCTTCTCCGATTTCATGGCCGCACAATGTGTGGCTGCGGTGGCAGGCCGCTCACAAGGCCTTCGAGCAATGGCTGGCCGGCCACATGCCACGCGGGTAACGAAAGCGAAAAGAGGTCTCGAAGGATGGAAGTCCACTGCTTATCCGCGCAATCCGCGGTCTTTTGATTTGAATTGCATACCCCGTGCCGGCACCCCCTGACGATTACAGCAGGCCAAGCTGCAGCAGGGCCGCGTCGGACATGCGGTCTTTGCTCCAGGCGGGTTCCCAGACCAGATTTACCTTGGCGGTTTTTACATCTTCCACACTTTCCACCGCCTGTTGCACGGCCGGCGGCATGGAGCCGGCGACGGGGCAACCGGGAGCCGTGAGCGTCATGTCCACGATGACATCCTTTTCCGCGGATATATCAATGCGATAAATGAGGCCCAGATCATAAATATTGACCGGAATTTCCGGATCAAAAATCGTCCGCAATTTTTCCACAATCGATGCTTCCAAAGCCTTGTTCTCCAAGGCGTCGGTGATCGTGGTGCCCGTATGGGCTTCCGCAGTGCCGGTTGATGCGGCCGGCGGCGAACTTGTGGCGGCGGAGGTATTGACCGGCAGTTTTACCGCGTGGGGATTTTTAAACACAAATCCGCGGCCAGAGGCGGCATCACGAAAATCAATTTCTGTGCCATCCAAACTGGGAAAACTCATCGGATCAGCAACAATGGTGATCTCTCGCGACTGGCCCACTACGTCATCCTCATGCCGAACTTCCGTCAGATCCAGCAGATAATTAAATCCCTGCGCGTTGCGGCCCTTGATACCAACGCGCAAAACGGCACTGGCCCCCATTCCCTGATCCTGGAGAATCTTTTTGATCTCCGTGGCCGCAATTTCTGTCAATGTAATGGGCATAGAGGGTCCTTTGGGTTAGTACGCAGGAGCTAGGAGCTAGAATTATGAACGGCCCGCGGGGCCGAGGCTTTATTAGCTATGCCGTTATCTGTAAACTGCCAAGCCACAGCAAAGCAAAATTGCTTCTAACTAACTCCTATCTCCTTTTTCACTCCGTTGTAACCGGAGCATCCTGATTTTTAATGGCGGCCTGAAGCGTATGCCATGGCAGCGTAGCACACTTCACGCGCACCGGGAATTCCCGTACACCGGAAA
>JAJZGH010000208.1 GCA_021798635.1 Planctomycetota bacterium
CGATGCGAAGGCCTGCAACACTCATGTTATGCTGTAAAATAGGCTAATTGAAGGAACTCGTGAGCTTTTCCGTGACGCTCAAAAAACTGCCTTCGGAACCGAAGGTTGCAGGTTCGACTCCTGCCGGGCGCATATGATTCTCATGCACATGGCTGCATGCATCCGCAAAGGGCCGCAAATCAGGCCCTTCCTCGCCCGACGCCGTTGGCGTGTGCGTTCCCGTGCAGGCCCTTGCCGCCGGTTGCTGTGCCGGATTCTGTGCCGCGCCTCCGCCGCCGTCCGGTAGTCCCGAATGCCCTAGTGCCTGCGTGGCTCGTTGTATGTCCGCGTCGGTTACCTGCAAGTAGTGCTCTCTGGCCACCGATCGGCTGTTGCCCATCCAATAACAGACAACATGTTCCGGGTGCACCCGGCACAGTTCGGTTTGACGGCTGGCCCGCAGATTGTGCCATAGCTTCGGCCATGGTTTCACGCCGGCGCGCCGAATGACCTTCATAAAAGTGGTACGTAAGTTGGCGTTCCTCTCGCGGTGCTGGGTGATCACATACTCCGTTCCCGGTTCGGAAATATCGAAGGCATCCTGCAAGTAAGGCCTCAGTTCTGGGAATATTGGGACAACCCTGCTTTCGTGTCCCTCGAGGTGCTCTGTCTTGGGACTTCTCACCAGCATGGTTCCCTTTACCCAATCGATTTCATCCCATCGCAGTTCCGGCGGTTCAGTGTTCACCCGAAGTCCGCCGTAGCGGGCCAAGGCCACCATAAGCCGCCAGTAGGCGTTTGGACAGGCATCAATGACTTTCTGGATCGTCCCTTGGTCAATAAAGGCTTGGCGTGATTTGTCAGCCCGTACATAGCACGAGATGCCTTCAAAGGGATTACTCCCGCGATAGGCACCTTCCCGGATAGCCGCCCGAAAGAATTGCTTGGCTAAGCCGATTTTGCGCCGGGCACTGCTGTTGGCCGCGAGGCCGTTTTCCACCATGAACGCCAGGAACGCCGCCGCGTCCAGGGGTGTAATCTCATTGATCAGCCGCTCAGGCCCAAAACACCGTTCCAGCCATTTTCCGGCTTGGCCATAATTCAGCTTGGTATTGCGCTTCCTGTCGGCCTGGCTTTCGATATAATGTTTCAGGAAGTTTCCCAGTGTCTCATTGCAGTGCTGTCTGGGAGGCAGCAACCCCGTCTTAGCGATACGGGCATGGATTCCGTCGGGCAGACCCGCGACCCAGTGGCTTACCTCGTCATCTTGCTGGCCGGTAATGCGTGCGCCAATCAGTGCTTCAATTTTGTTTTTCGCGGCCTGCGCCTGCTTTTCTGTGCATTTGCCCAAGCGGACAGTTTTGCGGCGACCGGTGTCTCCAACAAACAATATCCGCCTGTGGCCGTTCTTTTCACGTCCGATGCTTGCCATGGTCAATCTCCATACTGGTCTGAATAAACGCCCGCAGTTCCTGTATGTGGATGAACACCCGCGCTCCGATTCTCACCACCCGCAACGGCGGTGTTCCTTTGCGTAAATAGTGTATCTCGCGCTCCGATACGCGTAGGTACCGGGCCGCCTCCCGCAGTGTCAGTAACGGTGAATCTAGTCCGTCTATCGCACTCACAGCCGCCTACTCCGCTTGCGCTCCCGCTTGGCCTGTTCGGTCAATACCGGCTTCCGCCGCCGGAATTCCTTGGGGCCAGACCCAATATCACCGCCGTTCCAATCGGCATGCTCGCCCTCAAGCTCCTGATCCGTGGGGCGTTCAGCTTCCAACTGCTTGGCCCAGCCCTCGCACTCAGCGACGGGAATATAGATAAACGGGTCCTTCCGGTGCGCCCGCAGGGTGCCAAACAACGTGCGCCGAGGCTTCACCTCGTGAAACAGGAACGCCGTAAGCCGCCCCTCTTTCATGGCCTTGTGCACAGCCGCCCGCGATACCGGGGCGAATATGCTCACTCCGCCCGGTGAAACCACGCTCTCCGGGTAGGCCTCGACCAACGCATTGAACCACTGCGCGCACTGGGCCGCGTCACCTTCAGTGCGGTACATGCGCGTGCCGGGGTCGGCGCGACCGACAAGGGGCAACAGGTGTTTCGGGACATCCACTAGATAACTGCATTCCGTTTTCATAATGTCAACTATAGCATGTGGTATATAACGTGTCAACCGAGATGGTCGGGTTCTTTTTCCGGCGGGGCAATTTGTGGCGGGTCGCCGCAGCAGTTTAGGCGGGCCTCCATCAGTGGGAGAGCAGGGCATGCGTCGGGGACTGCGGGGCGGGCGTTGAGTCCCAAAGCGTTCCGCGTTCTCCGCCTGCCCATGTCGATTGCGTCTGTTTTGTTGTTGTTGTTGCTGCTGTTGGTGTACGACTTTGATTCGTAGATATGGTGCCACCGTCCCTCAATCCACCACTTCAAAAATTAGTAACCTTTCACGGAGATCCGGTCGGTCTGGCTGGAGGCCCGCACCACAATGCGGTCCACTCAGCAAAACGCGGGCGTGGCCATATTTCCGGGCCACACGCCCGTGCGGGCAACCTCGCATATTAAAGTCCACAGTCATAAAAAATAAGCCCCAAAAATGGCAAAAGTCGAGCTAAACGTTTATAAAAATGAGCCTTGCTTATGCCGACCAGTAACGCGGCAACCCGCGACCCTACGGCCAGCAGGTGCCGACCGCGTACCCTTTTTTCCTTGGCCATGATATGTCCCTCGCGAAAAAACGCCGCAATACATTGCCAGTGCGGAATCAGGCCATTCCCCGTCGCAGGCATATCATGTAATAAGTGCGTTCTTTGCCCCAGGCTTGTAGTTATCCTTCGTTCGCTTCGCTTAATTCACAGCCGCGAGTTCATTTACGCTTAATATATTCTAAATGCCCCGAAGGTACGTGCCAAGGACGAGCCTCGTTCCCCACCTTTTTCATTAGTCGGGACAAAGGGGCGTGGCAATATTTTCGGGCAAGCGGCAAAATCGACGGCATAAATGCCGGCCCTAAGAGAATGGTTCGTCCTGGAAACTCGCACCCCAGTGGCCCGCCCGGATTTATTGCCACGCCCGGACAAGGGACGGACAAAGGACGGACAAAGGACGGACTTGACATCTGCCGCAGAAGGAATTACTACACCGGCTGTAAGGAAAGGACACCAGCTATGAAAAGAAAGTACCTCCTCGACGCCAACGACGCCTTCAAGAAGATGGTTTTCGGTTGGTTGCTCCCCAACCTGCGCTGTCTCCATGTAATACCAATGATTACAGACCACCCAAACGCTTGGACGCCCGCCGATTGGAACTCGTACGCGCAACTCTTCGGGATCCCAACCTCCAGTGTTTTGGCGCAGCAAAGTCAGTTTACGAATAACAGACTCTCCCCCATACACGGCTATTTTTCCGCGCTACTCAAGGCCAATTCCAGCATAGGGTGTGCGGGTGCCGACTTCTTCGTTGACCCTGACACGGGGCTTACGGACAAGGGGGGCGGTGCCACCCACATAAACGCCGCCGAGGTTGCTCAACTTCTTGGGAATAGCGACCGAGTGGTCATCATTTACCAGCACTCCAACCGCGATACAGCCAATATCCGCACCAACCTGAAAAACCATCACAGCAATATCCAAAACGCAGTACAGCCGAACAACCAACCGCTGCATTACTTCGGCATCAATGGGACATCAATATGCCTGTTCTTCTTTTCGTTGGACCAACCCCGATTGCAAACCTTAGAAACTATCTGTCGACAGAAGTTCGGGCCCAATGGCATCGCGGCTCGCATCATCTGAGGCAATCGAATGAAAAAGTGCCGATAGCGGGCAATACCATTGGTTTTGGCCCCTTGAGACAGTTAGAGATAAGTAGCCAAGGCACCATAGCTGCCGGTGGGGCCAGCCGTTTTTTGCTGCGCAAAAAAACGTCTGACCGCCATCCGGCAGGCTGGATGGTTCGCTAAGTGCGGTGACTTGTTGATGATCCGGCGTGGTGAATGGCTTTGGAGGCAGCCTTTCACGGCACTACACATGCACGCATGAATGTTATATTGATCTGTATGGGTAATCCAATGCTTCGCTCTACGGCCGCGAAGGCCGCTTGCCCTCAACTCCCCCTATCATCCAGCCCGCACAGTTCCTCCCGCAACGCCGCAATTTTGGCGCGAAGCGTAGCCAGGGCATCCGCAAAGACGGAGGAATCCGCGGCATCGGAATAAAATCGCTCCAATATCTCCAAGTCCTCAAGGTTGGCCTGTAATATGGTTTGGCGCAGTTCGCCGTCTGAACTCATCAATCGTCTCGCTATCAGAATTCACAGATCGTCCGGGTCATCGGGATTGATATCCGCCCATTCGAAATCGTGCTTATCCCAATCAAACTCCCAATCTTCAGGCAGTTCCTCGAATACTTCGCGCGGGATAACCGGCTTGCCGTCAATGACCTTGGCCCGCAACGGCGGAATGCAATACGGACTATCCGTAACCTCCTGTAGCAAGGTGTTGTATTCCGTGCGAAAAGTCCGACCCAAAACTTTAAACTCCACTTCCTTGAACACCGGTTCGATCTTCCAGTTTGGCTTCAACCACACTTCGCCCGAATCCGTCTTGACCATGCCGATTACCGCTTTGTATGGGTCGCCCCGAAAACTGATGCGATCCTCATTGGCCAATCGCAGGCCCATTTCATCCGCCCAGCGGCTGGCTTCACACATCCGGTTGGCTCGGGCCGCCCGAACCCCAGTTTCCAGCTCCGCCGGGCAATCACTGCCGGTACCCGGTGGCAGAAATCGACGTAGCAGCTTGTAAATGCCCGCGCGCAGGCCCAATGATGTGCCGAAGGCCCGAATACCCCAGATCGCACGCCATACCCGTTGATTCTTGAATCCCGGCGAAAGGCCTTTGGTATTCTTGGTAACGTACTTGCGTATGTAAGACTGTGCCCCCTGGAAATGTCGGCAGGTCTCGAATTTTATCCGCCGCCTGGCATGATCCCGATCTTCCCACTTATACGCGGCATCAATGGCCTGTAAGATCAATAATTCATCACCGGGCCGAAAGAATATCACCCAGTGTTGGTGCGGTGTACCGTCTTTATGGGCTTCCATAGCCCGGTAGAACCACGGTATATATGCGAGAACTCCCCGCTGGCGCAATCGTTTGAACCGCTGGCGAATGTTCTTGGTCACCGCCGCGAAGTACAATCTCCCATCTTCCGGTGTGCTGCCATCCCACAATTGATTGGGATGGCCCTTGTAAGTACTGTGCATGCGCCCCGGCAGGGTCATGGTGAGCAGTGCCGCGGCAATACAATCATCGGCCTTGGCCATATCGGCAATGCCGTGAATACGCGCGATGTTATAACCATTGGAACGGTGGGCCACTTTATCTGGATGGACCAAGGGGAGAAGGTGGCGATCCGGCTTGCCAGGACAGACAATCTTGGATCTATAACCCCAAAACTTCAAACGCTCCTGCCGCCGGCCCCAATCGGCGGTGGCGTGCTCGCTGACAATGCCGCAACGCGGCTTATTCTTACATTC
This sequence comes from Planctomycetota bacterium, assembly GCA_021798635.1. The sequence goes on from JAJZGH010000208.1 coordinate 5,509, forward strand.
CTCGGCCCGGCGACGGGCTTTCTTTTCCGCCGGTGTTTCCGGCGAAGCACCACGTTTCTTGGCGGGATATAGATAACCCGGCACACTGATCTGGATTTTGGCCGGGGCATTCTCTCCGCTCTGGCTCATGGCACGCTCCCCGTGTCACTGGGAAGCTGACAGAGAGTTACAATCGCGGCTTGGACATGCTGCGGAAGATTCGGCCACGCGGCGATAATTCGCGCGAGATTCGCGGAAAGTGTGCCGGATTTCGTGCCGCGCGATTTAGAAGCATGTGCTTTTTCAGGACTTTCCGGGGCAGGTTCGACTCCCGCCGGGCATTTTTGCCAAAGGCAAAAATAGAGCAGGGGTTTGGAGAGAGTAGATAGTAGAGCAAATTCGGCTGGCGCATAAGAGTGGCTACCGCCGAGACAACAGCACCCCTCCTGCGGTCTACTCTCAACTCTCTATTTTCATCGTTGGATAACCCATGGCCTTCACCTTTGAAAAACTCATCGTCTACCAAAAGGCAATAGCCTTCGCCGACAGAATCCGCGCGCCAGCCGCAGCGCTGGGTTTACGCCGCCCGGCAATGTTAGCCGGCACATTTAATGTGGTGGTAGGCCCGTATGGCCGAATTAAAGGTGTCAGGTACCTTTTTTTCGTGCAGGTACTTTTTTCCGTGGCTGGTAGCAAACAACTATCGGTGCCGAGCGGATAATTGGTACCTGACACCTTTTATTAGTCAACGAGTACTGAATAGATTGTTGGAGCTTCCAGTTTTTTATTTTGTGGTCGGTGAACGCTACTCCAGTTCCTCCGCTGCCCCTTTGTGAATTACGGTCATCTATTTCGCCCATGGCGAAAAGGTTAGGGCGAAAAACTAGCTACGTCCCCGTCTCATTCGAGAGGCGGGTATACATCAGGCTTGACGGTGACATTTCTATTTGGGTGCAACGCGCCCGGCGCTGGACGCGGCAATATTTCCGGGCGACCCGTCGTGCTGCGAAACATCACATAGCCGCCGGCTTTGCCGGTTGTGGAATGCACCTTGATCTGCACCCCGCTGCCGCTGGACCGGACGGTGCGAGTTTTTTTCTGATTCGGCGTTATTTCAGTGCCGCCCGGAAATATTGCCACGCCCCTTGGTACCGGAAGTTGTGCACCGGAAGTCTGGCACCGGAGGTTTGCACAGCGGGGCGGTTTGAAGTAACTTCAATTCTTTGCGGAGACCGCCCTTGGCCGCCAGAAATCACGGGGCGAGTTGGCGCAAGGTCGGCGGCTCATCGGCGGATTCGTGGCACTTATGCAGCGTGACAGACAATCTTCAAATTCAGGTCAGCCTCGACCGGCTGGGAAGCCTCCGGCAGCGCCCTCGCCGGGTGATAACCGATCAGAATTTGCATCCGCCGCGACATGGTCACCTCCCCCGAATAGCCCTGTCGGCGATCCCAACGAATTCAGCAATTTTGAACTCATCAAGCACATGTTCCAATTCGTGCGGCCGGTGAAATGGCTGGCGGTGCTGGCATGTCTGCTGGTGGGCCTGGGAGTGTTTTTAGAAATATCTGCCGTCGATCTTACGCGCGTGGTGATTAACACCGTGGGCACCGCGTTGAATCCATCAGCCGCCGGCGCTGTGCACAAGCCGCACGGCAGCGTATTTCATCACGGTTCACTGCACGTGGCATTGATTCTGGTGGGAATGCTGGCGTTGTTTATCACCCTTTCCAGTGTGTGTAATTTTTTTCGCAGCATCGCCAACACCCGCTTAAGCATGGATATGGTCTTTCACATGCGATCCGCAGTGTATGATCAGCTTCAGCAGGTGGGCTTTTCATTTCATGATGCCCATTCCAGCGGGCAATTAATCAACCGGGCGTTGTCGGATCTGCACAATGTTCGGTTTTTTGTGAACTTGTCTCTGGTTTCCATTGCGGAAATTGTGGGCTATACCATTGGTTATAATATTTTAATTGCCACCATCAACCCCTGGGTAGGCTTGGCGTCTTTGCTCCCGGTGCCTTTCTGGATCGTGTACATTCTGCGGTTTGGAAAAAAAATGCGGCCGGTACAGCGGGACCTCATGGCTACCGGGGATAAACTGGTCAACGTGTACAGTGAAAATGTCGCCGGTGTAAACGTGGTCAAGGCCTTTGCCACAGAAACCACCGAAACCGGAAAATACAATGCCACCGCGGATACTTATTTCTCGCAGGTGATGACCACCGTGGGCATGTGGGCCAACTTTATTCCGGTTATCCGCGGAATCGCCACGGGGGCCAATCTGCTGCTGTTTTTTCTGGGGGCCATGCTGGCGGTCAGTGGAAAACTGCACGCCGGTGATATTCTGGTCTTTGGCGTAGCGATGGGCGCGATTCTCTCACGCCTGCAACAAATTAACCAGATTGCCAATCAGTATCAGATGGCCGTGGTTTCCGCCCGGAGGTTTTTTGAAATTCTTTATGCCTATCCCAGTATCGCGGAAGCGGCGGCATTGCCGCAGTTGCCGCGGGGGCCGGGAGCGGTGGAGTTTTCCGGTGTTACCTTCGGATATCATCCGGACAGGTCGGTCTTAACCAATATCAGTTTCCAGGCTAATCCCGGCTCAGTGATCGCGCTGGTGGGTCCCACCGGGGCCGGCAAAACCACCATGGTGCAGCTTTTGGCCCGCTTTTATGACCCGCAAGCCGGGGCGATTTTTGTGGACGGCCATGATATTCGGTCGGTTTCCCTGCGCTCGGTGCGGCAGGCTATGGGATTTGTATTCCAAGAGACATTCCTCTTTTCGGATACCGTTGTCAACAACATCCGTTACGGCGACCCGCAGGCGTCACTGGAGCAGGTGGAAGCGGCGGCGCGCCTGGCGCAAGCCCATGAATTTATCATGGAAATGCCCAAACAATATGACACCGTGCTGGGTGAACGCGGGCTGACACTTTCCGGCGGACAGAAACAACGCCTCGCCATCGCCCGGGCCATTGTCGCCAACCCGCGCATTCTCATACTGGATGACGCCCTGGCTGCCGTGGATCCCGAGACCGAACACCTCATCCGTCGCGCGCTGGAGCTGGTGTTGCGCGACCGCACCGTTTTTATCATTGCCCACCGCTTAAGTACGGTCAAAGCCGCTGATCTGGTGCTGGTGCTGGAGCAGGGAACTATTACACAGGCCGGCACACATGACGTGCTGTTGCGGCAAGAGGGGCATTACCGGGAAATTGCGGAAGTCCAGCTTGTCGGCGGCGGGCCGGGAGTCCTGCCCCCGCTTGGTTCAACGGCGCGCCGGGTGGCAGCGGAGGGATCACGATGAAGCCACTGCTTTCATTTTTGCGCCGCCGCAACAACCAACCCACCGCTTCGTCCCGGAGTGCGGCGGGGGTCGGCTCAGCTTTTACACCCACCGATTCAGAATCCGAGTTGGATCATAAGCCCATCGACCGCAAGGTTCTCCGGGGCGTGCTGGGTTGGATGCGGCCTTATCGCAATGCCTATATTCTGACTACGGTTGTGGGCACGGCGGTGAATTTGCTGGAAATGATCACGCC
>JAJZGH010000209.1 GCA_021798635.1 Planctomycetota bacterium
CTCCCTGCGGATGCAGGCGCGAATATTTAATACCGATTTTACGCATTTGCCGCGCGGCCTGTTCTTCACCATAAATCTCAACCGCCAGGGCAAAATGCTCCATCAATCCATCGCGCTGTTCATAAACAGTGGGTGGATCCAATGCGGGCCGACCGGCCATTAAGGCGGCAAATTCACGGAAAATCCACGGATTACCAATCGCCCCCCGCGCAATCCAAACGCCGTCTACGCCGGTGGAATGATACATGCGCACCGCGTCCTGAGCGGTAAAGACATCACCGCTGCCAAACAGCGTCATACCTGGATAACGGGCTTTAACGGTCCGCAGAAACTCCCAATCCGCCTTTCCCGTATATTTTTGTTCCACGGTGCGACCATGCACCGCCATGGCCGCAAATTCCAGTGCTACCGCCTCACCGAAAATGCGATCAAAATTTTCCGCCGCCTCGCTTGATTCATCCAACGCCCGTCGCAGTTTCATGGTCAACGGCCCCGGCACCACGGCCCGCACGGCGCGCATAATTCTGATGGCTTCATCCGGATCACTTAACAGGTACCCGCCCCGGCAGCGGCCCATGACTTTTTTTACCGGACAGGCAAAATTCAAATCAATAACATCAAATCCGGATTCCAGAAGAATCCGTGCCGCTTGGGCCATTTCCTGGGGTTCGCTGCCCATGATCTGTCCGGCTACCGGATGATCGGTTAAGCAGAGAATCGAGCGCTTTTCACGCCCGCGCCCGCCGGTAATAATCACCCGGTCCAGCAGTGCCTCCGTTACGGCATACGGGCAACCACGCCGCCGGGCCACCACGCGCATGGCCATATCGCTGTAACCGGCCAAACCCGCCTGCATGGCCGGGCTGGCAAGCTGGAATGGCCCGATCCGGCATGGGCGCGCAGCCGCATTGATCCCGGCGGAAGTTGCCGCCACGGCAATATAATCAGAGGGTGTTAAAACTCCGGTCATGGCATCCTATTAAGCTGCACCTTCCGCACCGTGCGGATTCATTAATGTAACATGGATACCATGAAACAAAAATCGCACAAAATCAACACGCGGAAAATCAGTTTCCCGCCACTGGATTACCCGCCGCTTGCAGTTCCCGGCGAACTTTATCGGCCATCAGGGACTGTCCCTGTCCGCGCAGGCGCTTTTCCAGAAGTTTTCCCACCTGATACCAGTTGCTTTCGTGCATAAACGGATCCGCCATGCGCGGGGGGGCATGAATGCGCGCCCATGTGACTTCATAAAGCTTGGTGATGTCGCTGTTGTGTTTCTGCCGCCGCAGTATCGCTACCGCCTGATGCAGCGCTTGAAGAATAAATGGTCCGGCGTTGGCGTACTGGTCGATGACATCCATAAGATACCGGCCCGCGCGATTGTAATGACCGGCCTTGCGCCACAGCCGGGCCTGCATCATGCGCACTTGGGCCGCGAGATCAAAGCGTGTGGACGCGAAAAGTCTGAACGCTCTATTCCAGAATTGGTTTTGCTGTTGCGGATTTTTAACCGACATAATCATGGGTTGCATCACCGCCATGGCGAAATCCGGATAACGCTGACCGCATAAACGCATCAGTGCTCCGGTCCAAAGCGTTTTCTCCGCCAGCGTCAGCTTGCCCTTGGATGCCAGATACCCTACCAGCATCCAGGATTCCGCATAGCCGTCGCATTGATGCACGGCCCTTTGCAAAAGCGACAGTTGCACCGGAACGCTGTTGACCAGCGGTTTGGCCGCGCAGCCGAAAACGTAAGCTGGCAATGGCCCAGGGGAAAAGGTTCCGTGGGTGCCGGAAAATGATAAAAGCCGCATGGCGGCATCCGTCAGTACCACCGCATTCCACCGCTGTTGCTGCGTGGTACCAATAAGTTGGCCGGAAAGAGACATAAACGAATCAGGCTCGTGGCGACGCGTCATGGGATTCTGCACCATGCCCATGACGCCCCGATATTCCCGGTACCGCCCGACATTAAAATTCCATCCCGCCTGATTACCCACCTGCTGGAGAAAACCCACCCAGGCATGTCCCACCACGCTGGACATTCCCACATCATACGCAGTCGGCACGCCAATGGCCTTGCCCACTTGCGATGCAAAAAACGCCTGATCGGCGCATACGCCGCCATATCGCAAAATGTTCGGCAGGTTGTAACCCTTTACGTCCACTTCTTTTTTTGCACCGTGCAGGAAGGTGCTGTAATCATACGGTACGCGAAAAAACAGTTGCCCCACCATGGAATCGCCATGATATTGATTTAACGCCCAGGTCATGCTGGGAACGCTGGAGCAGGAATCCACGACATAAATCAGCAATCGTGCCGGCACACCGCGAATGCCAAAATACATCGCCCGCTGATAACGCACATAATATTTGAACAACGCCACCGGATCCGGGGAATGTACCGTATTTTCATTGATATGCATGGTCAGCGGCTGATACAACACCGCACAAATCGCGGCCGTCAGGTTGGGATACGCTGCTACCATGGGACCGAGTTTCCGATGCATGGCCGCCAGACGATGATACACCTGTGCCACATTCTGCTGCCCCGGCCGGTTAAGAAATACCAGGGTGGCGGCCAATTCATGGTTGGCCAGAAGAAATTTCAGCATTTTCATGCGGTGACGGTGGTTGGAAATTGAAGACAATTGATTAACCAGGCGGCGGGCAAAATCAGCATGGCGCAACGCGGGCAGACCGTTGCGGGGCATATAGCCAATGATCTGATCCTCCAGACGGCCTAATTTTTTCCGGGCAATCCGGAAGTGACCATTTTCCACCAGAGCGGCCAAATCCTTTTTGATTTTTTGATCCGTCCATTGACCCAATCTTATCTTCTTGACCTTGGCATCGGCCGGCACTTTGCCACTGGCAGTTACTGCGCCTGCGGCTAAGTTGACATGACTTGTCAGCAGCATACCTGCGCATACCAAAGCCATAGCCCATATCGGTTTATGAAACGTCATGCGTATTCTCCATGCCATGGAATTGATCCGTCGATTATCCATACCGCTCTTTGAGCTTCCGGGTCGAAGTACTCGAAACATCAGCTTTATTTCTCCGGCGGCCTGTATGTCAGCGGGAAACGCGCCTGAACGCGAAATTAACGAAGGGCCATTTTCATACAGCCTGCACCAGATTTATTATAATCGTTTTCCATGGCGGCAAAAAATGCAATATTCTTCATCGCCGGGTTCCCATTGCTGACGGGGTTGATTCTTCTGCCTCTGATCCGTTCGGCAGGAGATGATCCCGCTCATCAGGCGTCAGCGGTGGTCGGCTGGATGCTGCTGATGCTGCTGGTGCAAAGTGTCTGCGCGATTATATCGGGAACCTTGTGCCGCAGTTTTCGCTCCTGCTGTCTTGTGGGGATAATATCCGCCTTAGCCGTGGTGATTCCTGAACTGCTGGGGTGCATGGTGGGCCTGATACCCGTGAAAGTTGTGTTGCCAACCGGGGCGGTTTTTATCGCGTGGGGCCTGTTTTGTGCTGGACTGGCAAAGACATTGAGCGTATGGGGCAGCGGGGCGGCGGTAGCGGTGGCCATTCCGTTCGCCCTCATGCTGCTTTTTTCCCCGGTGATAGCCACGCCTCTGCTGGTGCTTTTGCAGCATCTGACATTGCACGGGTCGTGGTTGACGGACATTGTCGTCAACATTTCCCCGGCGCTGTGGATGATCAACGCCTTGGCTGCCGGGATTCATTACAACTGGTTTATCTGGTTTCACGCCCCGCTGATGTATCAGCACGTCGTGATCGGGCAAAATACGTTCATGCCGAAATTATGGCCGTGGTGGCCGGCATGTATCACAGCGGGCGTTATCGGCCTGTTGTTAATGGCGAGTAGAATCAGGCAGCGACCGCCGGACATTACCGGAAAATAAGCACGCGGCGTCTGAAAAAAAGGTGTCAGGTACCTTTTTCTCTGACGTGTTGCACCCGCGAGCACCGGATGATAATCCGGTGGTTGATCCAGTGCGGCCAATCAATCCTAATATTTAGGCGTGACAGAGCAGTAGAGCCTATAATGGTGGCCTGAAAATATCGGCGTTGCTAAGTTGGAGTTACGTGTGGCGAAAAGCTTTAAAGACCTTACAGAACAGGAGATTCTGGCTCTGGCGATCGGGCAGGAAGAAGAAGATGGCCGCATCTACGGCGAATTCGCCCATAATCTGGCCAAGACATTTCCCGCTTCCGCCAAAATGTTTACTGAAATGCAGGCGGAAGAATCAGACCATCGCCATCAGTTAATTGAATTGCACCGGGAAAAATTCGGCGAACACATCCCCCTGATCAAACGCGATGACGTGAAAGGTTTTATCAAGCGCCGCCCGCTGTGGCTGGTCATGAAATCCGGCGTCGATGCCATGCGCCGGCAGGCTGAGCTTATGGAACTGGAGAACACACGATATTATGAAAGGGCCGCCGCCCGCGCTACCGATGCCGCCATCCGGCAGCTTCTTATTGATCTCGCGGAAGCCGAACGCAAACACGCTACAACCGCAGAAAACCTGGAAGCCGAGCATGTCCCCGAATCCGTCAAACATGAAGAGGCGGCAGCCGAGCGCCGACTTTTTGTGCTGCAAATCGTGCAGCCCGGACTTGTAGGACTTATTGACGGTTCGATTTCCACGTTGGCACCCGTCTTTGCCGCAGCCGTGGCCACACAGGACAGCATGAAAGCATTTCTGGTGGGCATGGCGGCATCCGTGGGCGCGGGCATTTCCATGGCTTTCGCCGAGTCGCAATCCGATGACGGTTCTTTATCGGGCCGGGGACACCCACTGATTCGCGGTGCCGTATGCGGATTAATGACCACCGCCGGCGGCATTGGCCACACGCTGCCGTTTTTAATTCCGAATTTTCATATGGCCATGACGGTAGCGATTATCGTGGTGATTATAGAACTGTTTGCCATCAGCTTTATCCGCCAACGGTACATGGACACCCCATTTCTCCAAGCCGCATTCACCGGCGTGGTGGGCGGCCTGTTGGTATTTCTCGTGGGTGTGCTGATCGGCAGTTCGTGATTTTTTCGCCCGCCGGCGAAAAAATAAAAAGTAGCGAATCCGGCGGCGGCCCCGCTGGAGCCGGTGAGAGTGGAACAGGTGAACAGTAGAGCAAATAAGGCCGGCGCATAAGAGTGGCTATCGCCGAAACCAGAAAACCCGTCCAGCGACCACCTGATCGGCGCTGCGGGGCTCGCCTGTTCTGCTCTCTATAGCGCGCGGGTTATGTAATTGATTCTTGAATTTTCCGAATTTGCGCCAGGAACTCCGGCAGCACTTTGTGCACGGTGTCCCAGACGATCTCAAGGTTCACTTCCATGTAGCCGTGGATAAGGCGATTGCGCATGCCTGATATTTCGTGCCATGGCACCTCGCTGTAGGTTGATTTCAGGCTCGGGCTTAGCTTGGTCACTGCCTCGCCAATAATTTCGAGGTTTCGCATAACGCCATCCTGGATTAATTCATCCACCATAAAGTCCGATTCGCTTTTCTCAGTCAGTTAGCGATTAATTCGGTCAATGGCACCGCAAATATGCACCAGGTATTCCCAATCACGCAAGGCTCTGTTCATATCGGCCTGGCTTCCTGTACGACCCGTTCGCGGATGCGGGCCGGGAGGTCGTTGGCGGTCAGGACATCCACTGCGATGCCCAATTGTTGTTCAATGGCGGTCTGCAAACGCACCATGTCCAGAAGTGTGAAGCCTCGCGGAACATCCACCAGCAAATCAAGATCGCTGCCGTCCGTATCATCGCCGCGGCCTACAGAGCCGAATACTCGTACATTGCGCGCCCCGATTCGCGTGGCAGCCTTTAGTACTGCATCACGGTTATTCACTACGGCTTCAGATGGCTTCATGTGTTACCCTATGCCTGAACTTAGGACACAACATTATTCCCGGCAACCATCCGGGGCAACAGCGACACACTCAGATCGACCAAGTATAGCGAATCACATCTCCATCGTGAAGCATCGGGCTGCAGAATCGGGCTGCGGCCCGGTTGGAGCAGGTGAGAGTGGAACAGGTGAGCAGAGCAATTTCGGCTGGAACATTAGAGCGGCTGTCGCCGCGACAATGCTGCGCCTTCTGCGGGCACCTCTTCACCTGATCTCGGCGTAGCCGCGCCACGAGTGTGCAAAAAAAGGGGCCAGGCGTCATTGACGCCTGGCCCCAGGTAGACCTGCCTCGCTCTCAATGATTCGTCAGGCTGACGCGCCGACGGGTGTGCGCAGCGATTCCCGGGATACTTCCTGCGGCGTTGGTTCCCATCCGGTCTCCTGGCCGGCTTCTTCCAGGGATTTGCCTGCGGGTTCTTTGATACATACGGCAGTCAGCACCAAACCTACCAGCGACATGCCCGCAGAGAGCAGCATTCCGCCGCCGAAGCCCAGCTTCGCAAGAATGCCGTTAAGGAACAGCACGCCGAGGAATGCACCGATTTTAGCGATGCCTGCCGAGATTCCATGACCGGTGGTGCGCAGATTAACTGGATACAGTTCCGCGGCCAGCACAAATGTTGTGACATTCGGTCCGAATTCAGCGAAAAAGTAACTGAGTCCGAATACGGTTATGAAGGCGGCAGCGTTCTGGGCTAATGCGGGAATAAGTCCCAGCGCCAGGAACATCAACCCCATCAGAGCAAAACCCATCATCTGGATGAATTTACGCCCCAGTTTATCGCTGAACATAAATGCAAAGACATAGCCGGGAACCGCAAATATCCCGAAGATCAAAACATTCCAGGCTACCGTGGTCATCAGAGACGCATGGGGAGCGACTGAATTAATGATCGTTGGCATGCCGATGGTGTTGCCATAGTACGCGTAGTCAAAAACAAACCAGCAGCCGGCGGTGCCCAGCAGGGTCAGAGCGTACTTGGCCAGAGGCTCACGCACCACAGCGGTGGCTTCGCGGGCTGCGGGCCGGGCGACGCCCTCGGAATAGGCTCTTAAAGACTGCGCCGCCGCTGTCGCCTGTCCTTTAGCACGGGCGAGCCACCGCGGAGATTCCGGCATCGTCCGCCGCAGAATAATGACGCCCATGGCCGGCAGAGCGCCCAAGCCCAGGGCAATGCGCCACGTCAGGTCGTGGCTGACGCCGGCGGCCAGCATTGTTAAAATCGCAATCGGCCCGGCGAGAAAACCCAGCGCCTGGCAGGAAAATACCATGCCCACCATTTTTCCGCGCGACTCGCGGTTGGCATATTCACTCATGAGAACAGCGGATAATGGATAATCACCACCAATACCAAAACCCATAATCGTGCGCCATAAAATCATGGAAAAGGGACCTGCGGCTAACGCACTTCCGATGGCTCCGACGGTCATCAGGATGGCTTCAATGCCGTAAACACTCTTACGGCCGATTTTGTCGGCAATCATCCCAAATACGATGGCTCCGACAAATGTTGCCGCAAGGGACACCGACCCTACCAACCCCATGGTCCAGGCAAAATCAGCTTTGCTACCGCCACCGGCGAGAAAGCCTTTCATCCATTCCGGGCCGGCCAGGGCCAAGGCTGTGCCAATGACGGTCAAGTCAAAGGCGGAGGTAAAAAATCCCATGCCCGCAGTGATAATCGCCCGCAGATGAAAGCCGCTGAATTTTACTTCGTTCAGCGCCTCCGAAACTTCCGCGGCGTGAAGTTCATTGTTTACTGCCATGATAGTAACTCCTCAAAAACCGCAGGACCCGAAAAACCGACACGGACTTTCGCAGGGCCGACGGACCATAACCGATATAAGTTCTACGCGATGAGTTTTTTAATTCGGGTTGTGTTGTGTTAATTTTTGGTGAATATGTTTAACCGAGCAATAAGACCGACGGCCGCAACAGAACAACTCCGCTGGCGTTACTCGGTATCCGGCGTGAGGATTTTGAGGTAATGATGGTATGCGTAGACACGATCCCGGCGTTTGCCGGTGGTTTCGCGCAGAATATCCATAACCTGCAGCAACTCGATGCTCCGAGCAGCTGTCGGCTTGCTGACGTTCAACAGTCGGACCACCAATGACAATGTCACGACGGGGTGAGCAGGCAGCAGCTCGGCGAGCCGGACGGCTGCCACGGTGGCCTTGGCATGACCGGACACCCTGGCTCGATCGGTGGCCGTCAGGGTAAAAAGGTGTTGAGCCGCGGTTATTGCATCCTCTGCTGCTTCTGCCACACAACTTAGGAAAAATCGCGTCCAGCCTTCCCAGTCGCCATGCAGTCGCACGGCGTTGAGATGTTCATAGTATTCCCGCTGATGTCGCTTGAACGCCACGCTAAGATACAGCAGCGGATCATTCAGCAATCCCCAATGCTCCAGCAGCAGCGCTATGAGTAAACGCCCGATCCGGCCATTGCCATCCAGAAAGGGATGGATGGTCTCAAATTGAACATGCGCTAACCCGGCGCGTACCAGCGGCGGCAGCGGATCCTCGGTATGTAGCCACTTTTCCAGCGTCGATAAAAGGTCTGACACGACTTCCGGCGGCGGTGGCACAAAACGGGCGTTGCCCGGTCGGCTGCCACCAATCCAATTTTGGCTACGGCGGATTTCGCCAGGCTGCTTATCGTTGCCGCGAGCTCCCTTCATCAGTCGTCGATGAGCTTCGCAGAGAAGCCGCCTTCCCAAGGGAAGCCCTTTGGGCCGGGCGAGTTCCCGTCGGGCGTAGGTGAGAGCCGCGATATAATTGCATACTTCTCCTACCTCCTCAGGCTGCTGGGCCGGCTCTCCCGCCTCAAACGTCAACACATCCTGAAATGTCGCCTGCGTGCCCTCGATTTGTGACGTAATGAGCGCTTCCTTCCGCACGAAGCCATAAAGAAACCAGTCTGCATTGGGCACCATGTCGGCCGCAACGCTGAGCTTGCCCAACGCGGCGTTGGCATTGGCCAATATCCGCAGTATCGGCGCGTCCAAGGTCAGCCGCGGGTTCCGGGGCGGCAATGGCG
>JAJZGH010000210.1 GCA_021798635.1 Planctomycetota bacterium
CGATGAGCGAGGCAAACAGCATCGCCATAAAGGCAGCCGACCGATAAAACTTCCGCTGTAAAGGCCATGATATTAAACGCATGAAATTCTCCGCAGTATTAGTAGCCAAGGAAAATTATAACGCAAACCAGCCGCAGGCATAGGCTCTCGGAGCTAATGCCCGCCGATGTCATGCCGCAACTGCATACCGGGAAAATGAATTTTTGCGGCGGCGGCGTAGGCTTTTTTTTGCGCGTCGGCAAGGTCTGCACCTAAGGCGCATACGCCCAGCACGCGCCCGCCGCTGGTCACCAACTGGCCATCTTTCATGGCGGTGCCGGCGTGAAACACTTGCACATCCGGCATGGCGGCGGCTTGTTCAATGCCGGTGATGGGCACGCCGCGCGTAACCTGATCATCCGGTTTCCAGCCGTAACCTTCACTGGCGAGCACCACGCAGACCGCAGTTTGGGGCTTCCAGGTCAACGTGATGCCGTCGAGTTTTCCATCAATGCAGGCCAGCATGACTTCCACGATATCCGTTTCCAGCCGCATGAGCAGCCCTTGCGCTTCGGGGTCGCCAAATCGGCAATTAAATTCCAGCGTTTTAGGGCCGCCGGGGGTCAACATCAGGCCGATGTACAGAATTCCGCAATATTCGATTTCATTGCGTTTGAGCGTATCAAGTAGGGGAACAATAATTTCCCGCTGGACCCGCACCAGCAGTTCATCCGTCAACAGTGGTGCCGGGCTGAAAGCGCCCATACCGCCGGTGTTGGGGCCGGTGTCCTTGTCACCAATGCGTTTATGATCCTGGGCGGATTCCATAATGTACGCACTTTGGCCGTCCACAAAAGCCAGCAGGGATATTTCCGGGCCATCCAGGCGTTCTTCAATAACGACGGTTTGCCCCGCGGTTCCGAAGATTTTTTTCTCCATCATATCGCGGACCGCATCCATGGCCTCAACCGGATCACGGCAGACAATAACTCCTTTGCCGCGGGCCAGCCCGGAGGCCTTGACCACTAATGGCTCCGTGCGGGTTTCCACATACGACAACGCGGAGCGCATATTATTGAAACTACGGCCCTCGGCGGTGGGAATCAGGGCTTCGCGCATGATTTTTTTGGAAAAACTTTTGTCCCCTTCCAACTGTGCCCCTGCACGGCGCGGGCCGAACGCCCGGATTTTTTTTTCCGCCAGCGCATCAACCAGTCCTAATGTCAGCGGATCTTCCGGGCCTACCACGACCAGATCCACCTGACGGGTAATGGCCAGTTTGACCAGATCGGCGATGGCATCAGATTTAATGGGAATTAATTCGCCTAGATCAGCCATGCCGGGGTTGCCCGGGGCGATCAGAAGGGCATCGCAAAGCAAGCTGGCTTTAATTTTCCAGGCCAGAGCATGTTCCCGTCCGCCGGAACCGATGAGTAATATTTTCATGGCAACAACAAACCTGACTGAAAAAAAGTTTCAAGTGTTCTCTCACCCGATGTGCCTTCCACGAGCACCGGATGATTAATCCTGTGGTTGATCCCGTGCCGCCAACCAACCACCGGGCTATCACCACGGTGCTATGTCACGCCTGCCAATCAGGATTGACAGAGCGGCATTAGGCGTGCGTTGGCGACGCGGCCGGCGTGCCATTACATCGGTTTAAGCATTCCGGCCTCACGGGCGTATTGGAAGACGCCCCCGGCATCAATGATGGGTTTGACATCGCCCAGCGGCTTAAGTTGATGCGTGGTGTTCCGCGTGACATTCGTCACCAGAGAGTTATCAATATCGACAATCAGTTCATCACCAGTTTGCGTTTTTTCCACCAGGCGATCAACGGTTTCACACGGCACCAGATAGCCTCCGTTGACGCAGTTGCGAAAAAAGATGCGCGCATAAAATTCCGCCAGCACCACACGGGCACCAGCCTCGGCAATGGCCAGGGGGGCATGTTCCCGGGAAGAACCGCAACCGAAGTTTTTCCCGCCCAGGACGATGGCGAAATCGGTTTTAAATTCATTGGGTCGCACAAAACGGATGGTGCCGTCAGGCAGGCCGCTTTGGCCGGCCGGCACACCATCCATGGCATACATGCCAAAGTATTTGCGTTCTTCCGGGTCCGAAGGGTTATAGCTAAGAAACTTGGCAGGGATAATTTGATCCGTGTCAATATTATCGCCAAGTACAAACACTTTTCCGCGAATGATATTCTGCATAACTCAAATCCGGTAAGCAGGAATTACTGCTGATGGTGCCGTGCCTTCCATTTGGCATGACGTTTCTTACTGCCGATCTTCCGGCGGCGACGTGGTTTTGGCATAATCACACTCCTTCAATATCCAAGTTCTCGTTTGGCAACTTCAGCCAAGCACTATAAAGTATGGGATTACGGCCCGGCGGTCAAACCGTTTTGGCGGCCAATTCGGGAAATTCGCGGCCATTACCCGGATAAACTCCGATACCGGTCGCCGCAGGATCGGCAATTTTCGCAATTACCAGCGAGGGAGCGCTTCCATTATGACGCAGCAGCACCGTGGCAAGACACCGCAATTGGCGCGAAATTCGGGACAATTAATCATGTCGCCCGCCGGGGTGGGTTTAATTATTCAGCGGCAATTACAACATCCGCCGTTGTTTGCGGCGTTGGCTTCTTTGCAGGGGAAGCAAATCGCCCGTGTCCGCACGGTGGTGGTGCGTGCGTTTGATATTCGAACCATGACCTTACAAGCCAGCATCGACAGACGCAGTGCGAAAGCGGCGCACCTTCAGGCCCATGGGAAAAGTGAATTATGCCTCTGGCTGCCGGAACGTGCGACGCAGTTGCGCCTGCTGGCACGCTGGCGTATCATTACACAGGACGTGGCGGAGCAGTCCAAGCCTGATTTTATAATCTGGCACAAGTTGTGGCAAAGCCATAGCCTGGAATCACAGAATTTATTTACCGGCCCGCAACCAGGCCGCCCGGTAGCCATGCGCTGGCACGCGCCTCCCGGCACCGCTGGTGCGGAAAATAGGGACACCGATGAGCCATCCGCAAATTTCGCAGTGCTGCTGGGAAGAATTGATTCGATCGACGCCCTGCACCTGGCCTCGAACGGTCATCAGCGCTATCGCCACCGCCGAATCGCCGATCAGTGGGAGACCTTAAAAATCAACGCGTGAGGAGGCGTTTCGGCATTACTCATCGCTTCTAACCCTTCAATACCGAATACTGTGCCCGTAACTGCAGTGCCGATGCTGATAAGTCTGGCCGGGAATGCGCAGTGCGCTCCACCACCGGCATAGCCGGCGGCTTTGTGAAGCGTCGCCGCACGCCGGCGCTGTTGTATTTACTGCAGGTACTGATCAATACTGCAACCGGTGTCATGCTCCATTTTCAACTCTCTCCTGTCTCTGCTCTAATCGGACCGCCCGATTTCCGCCCGTATCCGCGTTATCCGCGCAATCCGCGGTTAAATCCGTTTGCAAAGAAGCCAAAATAATCAGCGGTTGGTATCATCGCAAGAAATCGAGGTGTGTGGCGAGGTTGGGCGCAGGCGGCAGCGCTCGGGCAGGAAGTATTGTTGCATCCGGGAATATAAGTTTGCGAATTTCGCTGGCCTCGGTTGGCTTGGGACTGTAGAATCGTTTCACCGGCGTTGCAGATGGTATAAGCCACAGCTCTGGTGGAATCATGTTGTTCGCTTCCACCCCATCAGGATGCCGCGACTGCGAGACGATTTTGCATGAAAATTCTTCATGTGCTTACCGATATGCGTATCGACAGTGGGGTGCCGGCCCTTTCGGTTTGCGGCATGGCTGAGGCTGTTGCCGCGCGTGAGCATGACGTGAGCATCGTTTATTTGAAGCGCGAGGGCACGGTCCTGCAGCCACAGGGGGTGCTGGTGCGAGGGTTCGCCGCCGATAGCAACACTGGACGCATGCCCAGCAGGGATTTACGCGCCTACCTGCAACAGAATGTCCGGCATTTTGATATTGTTCATATTCATGGCCTGCGCCACAGCCCGGGAAGCGATGCGGCAACGGCCGCTCGGCAGGCTGGAATTCCGTACATCTTGGCACCGCATGGACAACTTGAGGCGGGAGCCGAGGCTGGCGGCCTGATGCAGTCGATTAACTGGATGCTCAAGGATTCAGCGCTGCTGCACCATGCTGCGGCCATTCAGTGCCTGAATATTTCCGAAATCAAACACTCATCGGCCCTGGCGAATCTTAAAAATACGATTATCGGCAACGGTATTCCGGCGGCGGTTTGTGAAAATCTTCCAGCGCGCGGTTCCTGGCGCAATGAAATTCAAGCCAAACTGGGCAAGCCGGATCGCCCCCTGGCTTTATTTCTGGGAAATATTGAACCAAAAAGCGGCCTCGAACGCCTGTTGCCGCACTGGCCGGTAATTCTGCGGCAGCAACCGGATGTGATTCTGGTGATCGCGGGAACCGGGGAAAAATCTTATATTGATGTCCTTAATGCGTTGATCCGAAAACATAATTTAACGGGACATGTGGTATGGACGGGTGAGCTGACGGGTTTGACGAAATGGCGTACGCTGGTGGATTCTGATGTCTTTATTCTTCCTGCGCATCAGGCAACGTCATCATCGGCGATTATTGAGGCCATGGCTGCGGGCCTGCCTGTGGTGCTCACGCGCGAATGCCAATTTGATGAAGCTGAAGCCCACCAGTCGGGTGTGATTATTGAACATGGCGATATGGCGGCGTTTGTAACGTCGGTTGCTGAACTTCTGGGGAATCATGAAATTCTAAGTTCCATGGGGGAAAACGCCAAAAAACTGGTGCAGTCTGATTTTACCTGGGAAGTCACCGCCGAGAAGCTGGAACGCCTGTACGAATCCGTGGCGTTGCACACCGACATACCCCTTGACTTGCTGGCGCCACGGGATCATCCATAATTAAGCTTTTACATGAGGAGCGGAACATGGGTATCACAGCGGGGATCACAGAGTATCGGCCGGCGGACATTCGGAATATTGTGTTAATCGGCCACAGCGGCGCGGGGAAAACGACACTGGCGGAGGCCATTGCGCACCGGTGCGGCGTCATTACGCGCATGGGCAGTATTGAGGAAGCCAACACCGTTTCTGATTTTGAACCCGAGGCCCGGCGACACAAACATTCGACCAATTCCACCGTGATGTTCGCCAATTTTGAAAAGCGGGAAATAAATCTGATTGATACACCGGGATACCCGGACTTTATCGGGCACGCTCTGGCGGCCATGCCGGCAGTGGAAACGGCGGTGGTCGTCGTGGACGCTGTGCGCGGTGTGGAATACAACACGCGGCGGCTTTTTCATGCGGCGGGAGAAATGGGCCTGGCGCGGATGATTGTCGTGAACAAACTGGACTTGGCCACTGATTTGCCAGGCCTGGTTGCGCAGCTGAAAACCACTTTTGGAACGCCGTTACATTGTATTAACCTGCCCACCGCCGGCGGAAAAGATGTGGTGGACTGCTTTGACCATGACGCCGGAAGCACGGATTTTGGCAATGCTGCTTCCATTCACGCGGAAATGGTCGAAGCGGTAGTGGAAATGGACGACACCCGACTGGAAGAATATCTGGCGGGTAAAAAAGTTGACCCTGCGGAACTGCGAAGCTGCTTTATCAAGGCAATGAATGCCGGGCATGTGATTCCGATTCTGTTTGCCTCCGCCAGGCAGGAGGTGGGAATTGATGATCTGCTGCATATTCTCGTGGAAGAAGCTCCGTCGCCGGTATCCGGCCGCATGAAGCGGCTGCAACGGCCCAAGGCGGAAAATCCTTCGCAGATGGAAACGCTGGAAATTCAAAGCGACCCCGCAGGGCCCCTGCTGGCGCAGGTGTTCAAAGTGACCACGGACCCGTATGTCGGAAAACTCTGCATGATGCGGCTCTTGCAGGGCAAGCTCGATGCCAATACCGCATTTGTCTATGGCCAGGATAAAAAAACGCACCGGGCGGGACATGTATTAAAACTTGAGGGACGCGATCACAGCGAATCTTCTATCGCGTATGCCGGGGATATTGTCGCTGTGGCCAAGCTGGACGATCTGCATGTCAATGAAATTGTTCATGCGCCAGCCGCGCTAAACAACCTTCGCGCTATTTTGCCGCGCTTTCCGACGCCGATGTTTTCCATGGCGGTTGCGCCAAAATCTCGCGGCGATGAATCGAAAATTTCTTCAGCACTTTCCAAACTCACCGAGGAAGACCCGACCTTTCGCACGTCCCATGATCCGCAAACGCATGAACTGATTATTCACGGCCTGGGCGATCTGCATTTGCGGGTGATGCTGGAAAAAATGAAAAATCGTTTCAATCTGGATGTGACCGCCGCCCCGCCGCGCATCGCGTACCGGGAAAGTATCACAACCCGCGCGGAAGGGCATTACCGGCACAGAAAACAGTCCGGCGGAGCGGGGCAGTTTGGTGAGGTGTATTTGAGAGTTGAGCCGCTGGAGCATGGCCGGGGATTTGAATTCGTCAACGAAGTAACGGGCGGAGCGATTTCCGGGCCATTTATTGTGTCAGCGGAAAAAGGGATTCGCGATGCCCTGGAGCATGGGCCGATCGGCGGGTATCCGGTACAGGATGTGCGGGTGATCATTTATGATGGTAAAACCCATGCGGTTGATTCCAAGGATATTGCGTTTCGTATTGCCGGAAAATATGCGTTCCTCGCCGCGTTACAAAAAGCCCGGCCCGCGCTTCTGGAACCGATGGTGACATTGGAAGTGGTGATTCCCGAATCGCACCTTGGCAGTGCCACCGGTGATCTCAATGGGCGGCGCGGGCGCGTGAATGCTACGGATTTGCTGCCTGGTGGAATGGCGGCGATTCATGCCACCGCCCCGCTTTCAGAGCTGGGGCAGTATGACAACCAATTGCGCAGCGCCACCAGCGGCCAAGGCAGCTTCTCCATGGAGTTTTCCCATTATGAAACTGTACCGCCGATGATTCAGGCGAAAATTTCCGCCCAGTACCAGGCCCCGGTGGAGGAATAGCGTTTATGGGGAAGATCACCGCGGCCAAGCGCAGCACAAATACATCGGCGGCGTTGTTTCGGGATATTTGCGATCTCCAGCCGCCAGCTGGAACGGTGGCTTTCTGGTGGATGGGGCAATCGGGCTTTGTCATTAAAGTAGCCGGACGAATTATTTATCTGGATGTGTTTTTTTCCGCTCTGCGCGGGCGACGGGTGCCGGGTTTTATCAAGCCGGAATGTGTGACACACGCCGATATTATCTGCGGCACCCATGATCATATTGATCATATTGACCGTGCCGCATGGCCGAAGCTGGCGGCCGCATCGCCGGATGCGTATTTTATCATTCCGCAATTCCTGCGGCCGCAATTGCTCCGGGACATGCGATTATCGGAGTCGCGCTTGCTGGGGTTGGATGAACACCAGACCGTGCAAATCGGGCCGGTGACTATTTCCGCAATACCGGCGGCGCATGAATTTCTGGATCGTGACCGCAAAACCGGTCTGCATCCCTGGCTGGGGTATGTTATCCAGGCCGATGGATGGACGATTTATCACGCTGGGGACACGTGCCTTTATGAGGGCATTCAGGAGAAAATCCGACGCTACAAACCGGATGTGATGCTGCTTCCAATTAACGGGCGCGATGCACGGCGGCTCAAAAGCGGTTGCCTGGGAAATATGACATTTCAGGAAGCCGCCGATCTGGCGGGCCACCTCAAGCCCGGCATCGTCGCGCCGATCCACTATGACATGTTCGAATTCAATGCCGCCGACCCCCGGCATTTCATCGACTATTTAAAGGTGAAATACCCCAGGCAGCGATCACTTGTTTTTCAGCACGGCAAACCTGTCATTCTGTACAAATCTTCAACGGGTGGCGTACATACATAAAAAAAAGCCGGTGGTTGCGTGGGAGACAACCACCGGCGTTCGTGGGGGAGAAGGAAGGAACTTTGCCACGGGAAGCCGTGGGAAACTTCACCGTGACAATCAACCATACGTGAGGTTCTACCGACCGGTTCAAAAAAATAATTATTTTTTTTGAACGCGCAGGCATCCGCAGGCGCCGCACAGCTTTTTTGCCTTGGCCCTACTTCATACGTTCAATAAGATGATCACCGACGCGAAGGGCATTGGCCATGGCCGTCAGGGAGGGGTTGACAGCTCCAATACTTGGGAAAAAGCTGGTATCAACGACATACAGGTTATCCACTTCATGGGCTTTGCAATGAATATCCAGAACGCTGGTAGCCGGATCAGTACCGAAACGAACGGTGCCGGATTGATGCCCCACGCCCGCAATGGGAATGCTTTTACTCATATATAAATGATTGGGAATTAAATGCGGGTGTATATTGGCGTGGCTTAGAAGCATTTCCAACTTGGCGCGCAAGCGGTGCGTTGCTTCCTGATTATTGAATGTATAGTTCAACTGAATTTCGCCCTGGCTGTTAAGAGTGACGCGATTATCGGGCATGGGCAGATCTTCCGTGGTCAGCCAGAAGTCCACCGCATGATGCGCCATTTCATTGAGCAGAAATCCCGGGGCATACTTTCCGGCATCCGCCCGGAACATGGGTCCCTGGGATTTGCCGATCATCTGAATATTGCCCAGAGGGAAATCAAAATCATCCGCTTTGAAATAAAAATCATTAAGCGAAAGCGTTTTCTGGAACACCGTTTCATTGGGGTGGCGGGACAGGGCCACAACAGCATCGGAATTATGGAACATAAAATTACGTCCGACCTGGTCCGATCCATTCGCCAGGCCGCGGGGATGTTTGTCATTGGCGGAAAGCAGCAACACACGGGCAGAGTTGGAGGCTCCAGCCGAAAGCACGACAAGGCCGGCCGAAAACGCCAGTTTTTCGCCATGATGTTCCACCAGTACGCGGGAAACTTCGCGTCCGCTGGCGCTGGTTTCAAGCTTATAAACGTGGGCCTGCGTCAGCAGCGTGACGTTGGGATATTCCAGCGCGG
>JAJZGH010000211.1 GCA_021798635.1 Planctomycetota bacterium
CATATAACGCTCCGCCGATTCCATGAATAAAGACATCGGAAAGCAATAATCGCACAAACATCGTCAGCGTCAGCGCCCGGGGCCGGAGATTTAAGCCTGCCTCCGCCAACCGCTGACACAAAAGTTTACCGCCAGCCGGTAATGGGCCATCCATCAAATCCGCAACGTCAATACGCCGAGATTCAAGCTGCAAATACAAGCCGTTGTTCTGTTGCAGTACCAGCCGCTGGCGTGGTTGGTCGTTGCCATAAATCCAGAAGGGGAGTTCAAGTTCGTTTGTGGTAACAGCAAGGTTGGGCATGGGGCGGCCGGGATTGACGATGCGATTTTCAGCGCGGTATTGATCCAGCGCGGTATTATAAATATTACACCAGTTGCGAGACTGGCGCAGCCACAGCAGCGCAAAGCCGTGCCACGCCACGCCGGAACATAAGTAACTGCATGGCACATGCTGCACGTCTATGCCGAAAGAGTTTTCAAAAGTTCTCCGGGAGCGGCTCATCCAGGGTACGTAATGTGAATCAGAATCCTGCCGCAGAACATGCGTAAAATCCCCCAGCGCGTCGGTTTGGATCAGGGGAAATTGCTCAAGCGTGTGCAGCCACTGCGTCTTTTGTTCGCCTTGCGGTGCGGATAGGAATTCAGCCGGCAGGGCAGACGCCTCAGCCCATGTTACCGTCTTTTTTTCCAGGCGGGGGCCGTTCCAATGCGGCACGGCGAATCCCAGATGATCGACGGTGTCATGATCCACCAGTAAGTCAATGGCCAATCCTCCGCTCCGGGCTGCCAGCGCATGCGCCAAAATGACCTTGCTCCAGACGCCGGGATGATAAAACTCCACCTGATGCCCGGTGATAACCCATGGCTTGTTCTGCGAATCCGCGGGGGGCACCGGAAAGCCGGTCTCCTGTGCAAACCAAACCATCGCCCGCATCAGTTCCTGTCGCGCCAGGCGTGCAAGGGAAGCGATTTCCGAATCAGAAGCAGCGGCACCGCGGGTGTGGAATGTTGCAGAGGTTGCCAGAAAATCCGCGAGTTGTCTGGCGGGTGGCTCAATAAGAATGTCATGATGCCGGCGTGGCACGATGATGGCCGCCGGATTGGGAGCAAGGGTTGCCGGCGCGGACGAAAAAGGGCGTAATTCAGCGGGCGTTTCCATGCGATATCTTGATTCCTCTTATGGAAACATACGCGCCGGCAATGAATAATTCAAATCGTTCGCCGTTAAATGGAACGTCAATCTTATCCCGCCGCCAGTGTTTGTCGGCATTCGCTGGAATGCAAGGTACGGAAGAAGACGTTGAGATAATGTCGCAGTCGGTGATTGGGATTATCCAGCCGGCCGCCGAAGTGCCGATTGGGATCGTTGTAAATCAGGCGGATGGGCAATTCAGAAACACGCAGCGAAGCTTGTGCCGCACGCACCCAGAATTCCAGGGGGAAGGCATACCCGGTTTCACAAAGTTCCAGTTTTTCCATTGCGGAAACGCGGTGGGCCTTAAAGCCGCAGAAGCTGTCCGTGAGATTCAGATTCAGATTGCGATTAATGACTTCTGTGATCAGATGATTGATCAACCGCCGATCCATGGGTGGTTCATCTTTCCGCGATTTGGTAAGCAGGTAGCGTGACCCGCTGATAATATCGGCATCATCCGCTTGCGCGGCGGCGATAAATTCCGGCAGCGCCGCCGGCTCATGCTGTTCATCGCAATCCATTGTTATAACCCAGTCGTAACCATGCTGGGATGAATAATCAAAGGCATCAATCAAACTTTGTCCATACCCCATATTCCGGCGATGGTGCAAGACGGAAATATCGGACATTGAACGGAGAATTTCCGGCGTGGCGTCCGTGGAGCCATCATCAATGACCAGTACATCCGCAGTTGTGTGCAGACTGATTTCCCCCAGCACCTTACGCAGGTAGCGCTGTTCGTTAAAGACCGGAATGGCAATAAGCGTTTTCATCGTCCGCATTTCTCAATGCAAATAGTAGGCTGCTAAACCAAGATGTCAAGGCGCGAAGATCGGATTTTCCAACAGCCACTGGGCCAGTCGCCGCACGGCTTTCCCCCGGTGGCTGATCTGCGATTTCTGCTCCATGGATAATTCCGCAGTTGTAAGCCCGAGTTCCGGAAGAACAAACAGCGGATCATAGCCGAAGCCATTGTCCCCGCGTGGGATATACCCGATGCCGCCGGCGACGTAATCCGACAGCACCACCACCGGCTTATCGGGCAGAGCCAGCGCCAAAGCACAGATAAATTGCGCATGGCGTTTTTCCGGTGGAACATCTTTCAACGCCGCCAGCAGTTTGCGATTATTCGCGGCGTCATCACACGGTTCCCCGGCATAGCGGGCGCTGTAAATTCCCGGTGCGCCGCCTAGCGCATCGACGCAAAGTCCGGAATCATCCGCTAAGCTAAGCATGTTGCTGTGCGCCGCGTAATGGCGGGCTTTTTTCATAGCGTTGCCGCCAAACGTTGGCTGGTCTTCCACAACGTCCGGAATGCCGGGGAAATCGTGGAGCGTGAGCAATTCCAGGTCGCGTACAGCCTCGGCCAGCAGCTCAGCGTTAATTTCCCGTGCCTTGCCCCGATTGGTTGTGGCAATAAGTAAACGCATCCCAATCCTTTACGAAGCGCCGCGATTTCACGTCGGTTTATCGGTGCATTGTGGTCGGGCACCGGCAGGCAGCGGGGGGGCTTCGATGCCGGCTCGAGGCAAGGTGCCGTCAAGTTCCTGCCGCCAATGCGCAACATCGCCGGCGGGGCCGTAGCAGTAAATCATTTTCATCGCAGTCGAACCGATGTTGGTAATCTGATGAAATACACCGCTGGGAATGTACGCGGCCTGCCCGCTGCGCAAGATTCTCTTTTCTGCACCCAGACACATTTCCGCTTCCCCTTCCAGCACAAAATAGACTTCTTCCTGCTGCTGATTATGCCACGGTACCTGGCCGCCGTCCGCATCAAGTGTGACAAACCCCATAGCGAAATGGGTCGCCCCAATGGGCGAAGCACCACCGACAACATTCTGGGTCTTGCGCCTTGCCGGATACCGCCGGCCTTCAATCTGACTTAAATCTGCAACAATCATGCAAAAATTCCTTAACCGGATAACCGAATTTCAAATTATAGTATCGGATGAACTGTGGAATATGTAAATTCAGCGCGGTACGTGCCCGGGAACTGCGGCAATATCTCCGATCCACCCGCCCGTGCAGGGAAACGTCACATAGCCGCCGGCTTTGCCGGTGGTGGAACGCACGTCACCGGCCACCTGCAGTACCAGCATAGAATAGTGTGATCGTCCGTTGATTTACCGTTAGCGCAGCCCCATCCGGAAATATGGCCACGCTCCGGGGCGGGCTATGCGCGAGATGCAGCCGCGTCATCCGGCAGAGCATCTAACAGCCGGTCTATATCCTCGGAACTTTGATAAAAATGCGGTGAGACGCGCAACCGTCCCTCGCGTTCGACAATGATGATTTTCTGCTTTTCCAGATTGCTGATAATCTCGGCATGATTGTGGTCGCGACTTTTGAAACTTACGATGCCGCTGGTTTCATGATCCCGCCGGCTGGAAATAAGGGTGTAAGATTTTTGTGCCAGGCCGGAGCAAAGTTGCGTGGTTAAACCCAGGACACGCCCCGTTACAATGTCCCAGCCCATATCGGCAAGCAACTGCATGGAAGCCCCCAGCGCCAGGATGCCGGGAATGTTGTGCGATCCGCATTCAAATCTTCGGGCATCGGCACGAAGGGTAAAATCATAGCTGCCGTAATCGCTGGCATGAATCACGTTCATCCATCCGACTTCGGGCCGCAAGGATGTCAGCAGGTCTTTGCGACAGTAAAAAATGCCGGCTCCCTCCGGGCCTAGCAGCCATTTGTGTCCATCAGCGGAAAGAAAATCAATGTTCATTGCCCGCACATCCACCGGCAACACGCCGCAGGCCTGTATGCCGTCCACACACAGCAGAATTCCCCGGGTTCGGCAAAACCGGCCAATGGCGGCAATATCATGGCGGAATCCGCTGGCGTATTCAACGTGTGACAGCGCAATCATGCGGGTGCGGGGCGTTACCGCATTAAATATGCTTTGAATATCCACGCGGGCGTCCACCTCCGGCAGCATGATGTGTCTGGCTCCGCAGCGTTGTGCAACATCCATCCATGGATATACATTGGATGGATATTCCACAGAGGTTGAAATAATTTCATCGCCGGCTTTCCAGTCCAGGCCGTTAGCGACAAAGGCAATTCCCTCGCTGGTATTTTTTACAAATGCTATTTCCTCCGGCAGGGCACCGATGAATTCGGCGGCCAATTTGCGCACCAGTTCAATTTTCTGGTACCAGCGCCCCGTAAGATAGGAATCATCGCGTGCTTCACGCGCAAAGCGTTCAATTTCCGCTGCGGCCCGGCCTGAAATGGGAGCCACGCCGGCATGATTAAAAAAAGTCCACCGGCGGGTAATGGGAAACTCAACCGCGACATCAAAGTCCGCGGGTAACGGCGGTAAATGCGGTGCGCTGGCGGGAGACATGCTCATCAAATCGATTCCTTTTTTACTCCGACAGTATGACGTGCAAAGCGGAACTTGGCCAGCCAATGACGACGTTTTACAGATTCGACATCACTGGTTTGGCCGCGACGCCGGCGCGGCAATGCGATGCGCAATCGCATACATAAGAACATTACACGCCAGCGATTGTGCGGATTTTGGCATGTAACCGCGAATGCCCCAGGTGCTGGTTCCCAGCAGGCCCGAGGTTATATCCTTTGAGGAAAATACCACCGCCCAGCGGTGATTGAGGCGAATGCCGAATAATTGGGGCGTGGTGCGGGGCCGATTGACATTCGTACCATATTGTCGGTAGGCCACCTTACGGGCATTGATACCGCCGGGAATCATTCCGGTAAACAGCGTACTATGCGATGGAATATCCTGAAGCTTTCTGTCGGGGTAAAGCGATTGAATCAGCAGGGCGCAGGAATTGGTGAATGCGGTCCTGCCGCCTATGCTGTCAGCAAAAAATATTCCGCCACCGTTGAGATACGCGCGTAAGGCTTTGATATCCGAGGGGGAAAAAGATATGCCGCCGACACCTGTGAGGTGAAGCAGCGGAAATTGGTCGGCCGAAGTGGCGTTAAGTTGTGCCATGGAAATACGATGCAAGGAGACCGCGGTCCGGTCATACGCGGCAACCAGCGCGGCCAATCGAGGCCACGCACCGGGTTCCGGATTCCAATTGCCATGGAAAGCCAGCAATCCCACGGCCAGTTTTCGCACCGGTGGCTGATTTGGCGTTGGCACAGTCAGGCTGTGAAATCGATTCGCCAGATACCCTTTTCCCGTGGCATACAGATAAAAATTCAGTGGCAATTCCCAGTATTGCTTATGAGTGTGCAGCCGGCTTTGCCAGACGCCGGCCATATCGGAAGGGCTGATGATCCATAAATACCGCACACCATTCGATAGCGCCAGCAGGGGAGTTCCAATATGAAACCATGGTTGCATGGTCATCAGCGAACTGCCGGCCGCAACGGAATGGAATGCGAAGGAATGATTGACGCATGACTGTCCGGCCTGCACCATCGCCCGACGGAATCGTTTGGAATTGCCATCACAGGAGCAGACCACCATTCCTCCGGCGTTAATATAGCGTTTTAATTTATTAAGAACTGCGGGCGTAAAATGCGGATTTTTGTGACCGGTGATCAGCAAAATCGGCGAATCCAGCCACTGACTCACTGGCGAAGCTGTTGTGACCACCTGCCAGTTCAGCGGAGTTTCCATTTCATGGGAAAGATAGGATGTGATATTGGCGGCATCGCGCTGGCGGGCGTTCCATTGGCCGTAAAAATGGGGGGAATATTGCAACTTATTGATGAACACGGGATTTAAGCCCCGGTCGAGGATCAGCAGAGCATAGGCGGTGCCAATGACGCGGTTGCCATGCTCCGGAGCTTGAAAATTGGCGGGCCAACTGCCATTGGCCCTCTGCGCATTCAACAGGGTGCGAACATAATCTCGGTACCAGTTGTGTTGGCCGAAATATTTTATGCCGCCGGCGAGGCCCACACGCTCGTAGCCATACATGACATACTGATTGCTCGTGGCGGGGTCAAAATGCGTGTTCAGCCAGCGCAAGGCACGCACAATATTGACATCCGGATGGGGATGAATATTCAGATCAGCGGCATTGATAAACTCATCGGAAATAAACAGACTGGCAACCCCGGCTGGCGTAAAACTTTGGGGGTGCAGCCGGTCGTTGAGGTATCCCCATGAGCCATCTATATGTTGCGTATTGCGCCAATGCCCGGCCAGTAATCTCCACTGGGTGTTATGGACCTTCAACCCCGCGTGGGCGCATGCCCACAGGCCCAGTACGCCATATTGCGTATTGGAATTATCCCAGGGAAAGCCGGCCTGCCGCTGCCAGGTATAGGAAAAATCTCCACCGGGAATCATGGCGCGAAACAAATATCGGCGGTCGCGCAGCAGGGCCGCCATGTATTTTTTCCGTTTTACATTAGGCAGCAATGTTAACGCCTGGGCTTGAAAAGACGCGGAATAGGTGGCCCTGGTATTCAGGGTTGCCAGATAGTTCAAGGCCTGATGCATCCGCGGCGAAAAGCTATACAGTTGCGGCGGATGCAGACTTTGATCCACATCAATAAGCGCCTCCAGGACCAGAGCCGTTTCACCGCCGTGCTCCGGGGCATCGGCCCAATCCAAGCCGACATTCCAGTACTGTTTTCCCTTCTCCCGTGTCAGAAGAAAGTTTACGCCCCGGATAATAGCCCGAAGCACCTTCCGGCTTGTCGTGCGGTTGATATCAATTGCTGGATCAGCGGCCGTCAAGCTTAAGGGGCGCGGCAGAGTTAATGCGACATGCGGATGCGGTACAACCCGCGGATGAGCCGCCGGTTTTGGTGATGGGGCGGATTTTTTGGGATTTCGGGCGGACATCTTTGATATAGCGCCGATGCCGATAGGAAGAGGTGCAAGGCGGTGTTTTGCACCCACGCGTGCCCCAACCCCGTGCGGTCCTTTTAAGATTACATTCGGCCTGTGCATGGATGTGCCGGCAGGCATAAAAGATACCTGGCTGTATGCCACAACAAATGCCGTAATAATGCCGACGAGGATAACGAGCGCCACGGCAATCGTAAGGACAGGGCGGCCGAGCCAGTACAATTCCGTATTTTTTAACCGAGCCTCGGAACTCAGCGGCATGGCGGCGGGAGTGCCGGAAAGTCGCTGCCAGCATGTGCGGCAAACCACATGCTGTTCCCATACATGCGGCGTCTCGGACTCTGCCAGCGCGCTGCCGCAATTTTCACAGGTCGTACTTTCCGTCATCTTGTAACCTGACAGTATTATTCACCAATTACCGGCAAATCAACCGGCTCCTGCCGGCCCAACCCAACCCCTCCGATTTTCAAGTAACTGATTATAGCGTCACTGGCCTGGTGCACTCGTGATCCGGGCCGCAGTCCGGTCCACCTGGCGGTCAGTGTTGTAAGAAATCAAGTTGTGGTTGGCCGGTACCATAATCCCGTTAGTTGGTCTCAAGCGCGAATCGCTCGTTAATATCGCGATAAAGTTGATCAAATGTTGCACAGTAGATGGTCTTACTATTAACAAGAACTCTGTCGCTGCGCCATCGGAGTCTCTCTGAATCTCCGGGACCTAGAAAATGATCGCGGCCGGAAATAAGCATGCCTGAGTAGCAGATGTGTCCGTTTCCAAATTCATCGCAAAAATCCTGTGTTCCGCGTTGGTCATCCATCAGGCGAAACCAATCCACAATTTGGCTGAATCCGTGTTCAAACCGTCCGGACCAGTCCCGCGACTTTCTTTTTCGAACGGGGCCCTTGAAGATAGAGTTCTCCCTGCCGTCCTCAAATTCTATGAAGCAGTAACACCTCTTCTGAGTATTGCCAACGACCAGATCACTAAAAAACTTCCCATTAAGGCTGTATTCGACGTGGCATTTGTCGGGGGTACCGATTTCGCGGCTCAACATGCCCTAATACGCGGAGAGGTTTTTGCATTTTCGAAATAGCGGCAGAATATCGTCGCGTTCACCCAAGTCCGTTTTAGAGTTAAGAAGGGTATGGAACTGCGATAGCTCCTCGGACAAGCTTTGCCGATTGAGTGAAAAATTATGCAACGCCTGCATCTCCCCAGGGAATTGAACTATTTGGCTGTTTCGCGGGGCTTGGAATTAGCAATAAGATCCACGACCTCCACGGAAGTGCGGTCTGGCTGCCGCATGATGAGACGAAAATCGCGGCCGACCGGTGCCGCGTAATATTTCTTAAGGGCACCTGTTTTAGCGAACCGACGGACTTCTGGTGCAGTCAGGCCTGCAGATCGCACCTCTTTAAGAACCTTCGAAACATTCCGCTTAAGTCGATCCGATCCCGAAGATAAAACAAAATGGGCCTTTTGGCTGTATCTGATTTCAACCATCGTAAGGATCCTTTCTGCCATAGACGAGTGCCAACCAGCGTCGCATGGTCACCAACGTGAACGGTACCACAACGCTCTGGCCGCTGCAATTAATTCGCGATGCGGACATTTTAACTTTGGCTTGACATTAATTCGCGACGCAGCCTGGGCCGCCTTTGACCCGAACGCTCCAGCGGCGACGCTCCAGCCGTGGCGGCTACGCCGTGATTTCGTGCAGGGCTTGAACTAGCAGATCAATATCTGCTACGGTATTGAAATGTCCCGGGCTTACGCGCACGGTACCGTCAGGAAATGAATTCAGCATGCGATGGGCGTAGGGGGCGCAATGTAAACCCGGGCGGACGGCGATGGTAAAGGATTCATCCAGAATGCCGCCAAGTTCCTGCGGGCTAAAGCCTTCCACGTTAAAGCATACCGTGCCCACACGGTGCGCAGC
>JAJZGH010000212.1 GCA_021798635.1 Planctomycetota bacterium
AACCTTGAAGAAGAGACCGTCGGTGCGGTTATCTTTGGTGACTGCTCGCACATTAAGGAAGGCGATGTCGTCAAATCCACCGGAGAACTGCTTTCTGTTCCGGTGGGTCGCGAACTTCTGGGCCGCGTGGTCAACGCACTGGGTCAACCCATTGACGGCGGCTCGCCCATTCAAACCTCGGATCGCCGCAAGGTGGATGTGATCGCCCCCGGAATTGCCGACCGCCAGCCGGTGAAAGAGCCGCTCCAAACCGGCATCAAGGCTATTGATTCGATGATACCCATTGGCCGCGGTCAGCGCGAATTGATTATTGGCGACCGTAAAACCGGCAAAACCGCTATCGCCATTGACGCGATCATCAACCAGAAGAAATTTGCCGGCACGCCGGATGAAGTTATCTGTGTCTACGTGGCCATTGGTGGTAAGGAATCAACCGTGGCCGGCGTGGTGGACGTGTTAAAACGCAACGGTGCGATGGACTACACCATTGTTGTAGTGGCCGGTGCCTCGGATTCCGCACCGCTGCAATATATTGCCCCGTATGCCGGCTGTGCGATGGCCGAGCATTTCATGTGGCAGGGTAAGGCAACGCTGTGCGTTTATGATGATCTGTCCAAACAGGCTCAGGCGTATCGGCAACTGTCTCTGCTGTTGCGACGGCCGCCCGGACGTGAGGCGTATCCCGGCGATGTGTTTTATCTGCACAGCCGATTACTGGAACGCGCGTGCAAACTTTCCAAGGAAAACGGTGGTGGCTCCTTAACCGCCTTGCCAGTTATTGAAACGCAGGAAGGCGAAGTATCCGCGTATATTCCCACCAACGTCATCAGCATCACCGACGGCCAGATTTATCTGGAACCGGATCTGTTTTTCGCAGGCGTGCGCCCGGCCATTAACGTGGGTATTTCAGTAAGCCGCGTCGGCGGGGCGGCCCAGATCAAGGCGATGAAGCATAAAAAAGTGGCGGCATCGCTGCGGTTGGATCTCGCGGCGTATCGTGCCCTGGAAGCCTTTACCCAAATTGGTACTGATCTTGACTCCGCAACTCAGAAGCAGTTGGATCGCGGTGCCCGCATGGTGGAAATCCTTAAGCAGCCGCAGTATCAGCCCATGGATGTCATCGATCAGATCGTGGTTATTTACGCGGCCACCCAGGGGTTTTTGGATAGCGTCGCGTTGAAAGATGTGGGCCACTGGGAACGCGATTTTCTTGATTTCTGGAATGCCTCGGGGGCCGCAGTTCGCACTGAATTAATGCAGAAACGCGAATTGACGCCTGAACTGGAAGCCAAAGTTGTGGATGTGGTGAAGAATTTCTCCAACGTCTCGCCTTTGACGCGCAAGAAAATTGAGGGCCTTCCGATTAAGCCGGTAGCGGGCGCAGGTCAGGCCCCGCAACAACGTGAAGCGGCGGCTCCGAAGCGATAAGACAGGTAATTAACAAGACAGGCAGTGTGCTGTAATGGCGAAGGCCAGAGAAATAACCAAGCGACGCAAGGCGGTTCGCAACATCTACAAAATCACACGCGTGATGCAGATGGTGGCCACCGCACGGTTTCAGCGCGCCTTGAAACGCGCCAAAGGCACGCGGCCCTATCTGGATAAGCTCAACGCCATTGTTCAGGACACACTCTTAGGCGCGCAGGGATCAGCGGAACTTAAGCGGCACCCCTTGCTGATCAGCCGCACGCCCTGCCGCAGAACAGCCATCCTCGTGGTCACCAGTAACCGCGGCTTGGCGGGCGGATACAACAGTCAAATACTCCGACTGGCGATGCAAAATATCCGGCAGTTGGAGGAAGCGGGGCAGCAGGTAGATATTCATGTGGCGGGACGAAAAGGCGCAGCTTATTTCCGCTTTGCCCGGCGTGAGGTTAAGGCCGCCTATACCGGCATCAGTGATAATGCCACATTTGAAGAAGTGTTGCCGGTCTCTCAAGCGCTGATGGATGATTATGCAAATCAGACGGTGGATGCAATCAAAATTGTCTACATGCGATTTATCAGTGTTGGCCAGCAGAAATCCACTGCTCTGGATGTGCTGCCGGTGCAGGCCCTGGAAACGGAAGAGTCGGCCACCGGAAAATCACGGCTTAGTCGCCTGGATGCATGCAGTGAATATTCACCCGATGCCGGTGAGTTGCTGGTAAGCCTGGTGCCGGCGATGGTGCGGGCGGCCGCCTTTCAGGCGTTTGTGGACGCCTCGGTTTCCGAGCAGATCGCCCGGATGATGGCGATGTCAGCGGCCACGGAAAATGCCGACAGTATGATCAAACAATTGACGCGCGAATATAATCGGGCGCGGCAATCACAGATTACCAGTGAATTGTCGGAACTCATGGGCGGTGTTGAGGCCTTAAAGTAACCCTTGGAAATGTATGGGACTGCGGATATTTACCCCGGCCCATTTATTGGAAATTGAAGTTAACGCAAACAAGCAAACGTAGAAATAGTTGGAGTTAGTCATGGCTGGAACAGGTGTAATTTCTCAGGTAATCGGATCAACTTTTGACGCGATTTTCCCCGAAGATCAGTTGCCATCGATTTTTAATGCCATTCGCGTGGATCATGACGCCGGCTCCGGCAAAGGCGTTTCGATGCGCCTGACCGGTGAAGTGCAGCAATTACTCGGTGGCGGCCGGGTGCGGGCGGTGGCATTAGGTTCCACTGACGGCCTGGTACGCGGCATGAAGGTAGTGGACACCGGTTCGCCGGTGACTGTGCCCGTGGGGACAGAAACCCTGGGCCGCGTATTTAACCTTCTGGGGGAACCCATTGATAAAAAAGGGCCGGTAGTCACCAAGAGCCGTCGATCCATTCATCAGGCGGCACCGGAATTTAAAGATCTGGAGCCTAAAACTAAAATTTTTGAAACCGGCATCAAGGTTATTGACTTGCTGGCACCTTATGTACGCGGCGGAAAAACCGGCTTGTTCGGCGGGGCGGGCGTTGGAAAAACCGTTATTATCCAAGAGCTTATTGCCCGTCTGGCCCGCTTCCAAAGCGGCTATTCGTGCTTTGCCGGCGTGGGTGAAAGAACCCGTGAAGGTAACGACTTGTGGTTGGAAATGCAGGAAGCCAAAATTGGCGATACCGGTAAAAGCGTTATTGATCAGACCGTCATGGTGTTCGGTCAGATGAATGAACCGCCCGGCGCACGTTTGCGCGTGGCGATGTCAGCCTTAACCATGGCGGAATATTTCCGTGATGAAACCGGCGCGGATGTGCTTTTGTTTATTGATAATATTTTCCGTTTCACCCAGGCCGGTGCTGAAGTTTCCGCCCTGTTGGGCCGCATGCCTTCCGCGGTAGGCTACCAGCCCACGCTGGGCACGGAAATGGGAGAATTGCAGGAACGCATTACCTCCACCACCAAAGGGGCGGTAACTTCTGTGCAGGCCATTTATGTGCCCGCGGACGACTTAACCGACCCCGCTCCGGCGACGGCATTTACGCACTTGGACGCATTTACTGTTTTGAGCCGTAGCATTGCGGAAAAGGGCATTTATCCGGCGGTCGATCCGTTGGAAAGCAACAGCCGCATCATGGATGTAAATTATCTGGGTGAAGAGCATTATACCGTCGCCCAGATGGTCAAGCGGACGCTGCAACGGCACAAAGATTTGCAGGATATCATCGCGATTCTCGGTGTGGATGAATTAAGCGAAGAAGATAAGCTCACCGTCAGCCGCGCCCGCCGGCTCGAACGCTTCTTCTCCCAACCGTTCTTTGTGGCCGAAGTGTTTACCGGCAAGAGCGGCTCCAACGTAAAACTCGTCGATACCATCCGCAGTTGCCGCGAGATCGCCGAAGGCAAATGGGACCACCTGCCCGAAGGCGCCTTCATGTACGTCGGCACCGTGGAAGAAGCCGCCGAACAAGCCAAACGGATGAAGGACTAAGTACCGGGCCGCCCAAAAAAAAACCCACAAGGCCGCCGGCTCTGCCGACGGGACCGATTGGGAGCGCAGAGTGGATCGGGAAATTATTCTGGCCCAGCCGGTAAGGTACGCGCCGGCGATGCCCTTTACCGGCACCCCCCATAATAATTCCATTTGAGGACATGTAATCAGCCTGTGCTCCTCAAAACGTTGTAAGTCGCTCTGCTAAAAATTCATCTCCATTAACCATGATTAAGGCGAATGGGAAGATATTTCGCTGGACGCCTACCCCGGCTTTCCGTATAATTAGAAAAATGATGAGTTTTAGAGCCTCATTCTTCGTCAGTGGAATTGGCAGCGCGTTGGAAGTGTACCCTCTTCCCGTCACCATTACGGCTCGCAGGCATTGCCCCGACGCGACCGATGCACAGCGCTTGGCTTCTGATTGGTATCGTGTCGGCTGGGCCATCAATTCGGCGATGGACTCTCTTAATCCGGAGAACGCAGTTGGAGAAGACCGAAAAACTCACCCAACCTGATGCTCCGAACCCCAAACAATCGGATGTCGTTAAACCTGCGGCTGATGCTGCAGGATCTGTGCCTGAACAAATACGTATTAGCACCCAGATTGCAATGCAAATGCAAACTGGACCCATTCCACCGCCTGATGTTTTAAAGAAATATAATGAAGTCGAACCGGGCCTGGCGCAGCGAATTATCGCCATGGCGGAAGCGGAAGCTGCCCACCGTCGGAGTATTGAGACACAGTTCGTCGCAATCCAGGGGCGCGATCAGGCAGCGTACAGAAGGTCAGAACTCTTCGGACAGGTATTCGGGCTTATGATCGGATTAGCCTACGCCGTTGGTGCTGTCTACGCAGCAGTTCATGGGGCTCAAATAGCGGCATCAATCTTTGGCACGGCTGGAGTGGGCGGCTTGGTGACAGCCTTTATAATGGGGCGCCATAATTTATTTAAAATGAAGCAGCAGGAGATAGAACAAGGACAGAATTCCACGCGGCGGGACGCGGAGAAATAGCAGAACGACAGCCCTGCGGGAAGTGAAACGGGGACGTAGCTGCTTTGACGGATTTGGTGGTCTGTGATAGCATGACACCATGGCTCGAAAAGCACGATATTGCCCCGGCGGATATGTTTATCACGTACTGAACCGGGCGGTGGGGCGCATCAGCCTGTTTCATGGTGACCAGGACTATGCCGCGTTTGAGCGGGTCATGCTGGAGGCGTACCAGCGCGTGCCCTTGCGGATCATCTCCTGGTGTTTGATGAAGAACCATTGGCATTTTGTGGTCTGGCCGCGCAGCGATGATGAGGTGACGGCTTATTTTCGCGCCTTAGCGCATACCCACTCTCTGCGCTGGCGGCTGGCGCATGGTTCGGCGAGAGGCGGCCCTCTGTACCAGGGAAGGTTCAAGGCCTTTCCGGTTCAATCCGGTGAGCCTCTACGGACGGTATGTCGCCATGTGGAACGCAATGCCTTATCTGCGGGGTTAGTCAAACGATCCCAGCAGTGGCGCTGGGGAAGCTTGTGGCTGCGCCATCAAACCACCGACGATGAACATAGTCGCGCCATGAGGAAGATGCTGTCCCCTGGCCCACAAGGCCGCCGGCCCGCCTTGGAGCCATGGACCGCTGCCGTCAACGCGGTGCCGACGAAAAAAGAATTGAGTCAACTGAAGGCCAGCGAAAATCGCAACCGGCCATTTGGTGATGAGCAATGGTTACGCCAGACAGCGCTATCCCTAAACCTGGAGCATACCATTCGCCCCGAGGGGCGGCCCAGGAAGATCCAAATCTAGGCTTGGAATGCAAAAGCTAGCTCCGTCGCCGGTTTATTTCTTGGGCAGAGGGTCATCAGATGACACAGCCGCTTATTTTTATCATTCACACGCTTGGTTATATTGCCATGGCTCTTTGCCTGCTGATCGTCGCATTTAAGGCTTTTGTATGGAATCTTATTCTCCCTTATGCGATGATCCGCGCGTATGAGCGGGGCAATCGAGGGGGCTGGTCAACATTTCCCCTTATTGAAATTATCCCGTTTATCGGTGCCATTGGGCTTTCATTCCTAATGCGCGTTGGTGGATGGATGTCTCCTGGAATGTTGGCGCTTTGGGGGTCAGTCGCAATTGTTGGCTCGTATTGTCACTTAGCAATCGTTGCGATCGTCTACGGCTTTTTCCATCGGCGAAAGCGTTCGTGATGCGAAGTCGGTATATCGGCCCAAGCGCGACGTGCAGGGGCGAAGTGTTCCGGCGGGTGCGTTTATCATGAGGCAGCTTTGATCAGGGGGTGGGCATCCGCCCGTTTCGCCGCGACTATGACCCCCGGGCGGGCCATCGTGGGGGCGTATCTGCGTGCCGGTGCGCATTACGGTTGCGGCCAAGGAATTTGAGCCAGTTGGAGATCTGCGAACGAAGAATCCATCCATTTGGCGGCGCCAGCCGGTGGTAAAGTTATAATTGGAGCATACAATACGCTCAGAAGGGCGACAGGGGCAGGGCGGATAGGGAGGCCGGAAACGAAACAACTCGGCGGATCGCTATTCGCGTCCTCTCCCGGTGGGGAAAGGTGCCTATATAGGACACTGAAAGGAGCAGGCATGGACTCCGAGGAAATGAAGCGGCGAGTTCAGCAACGACAGGCCTTTGCGGAAGGAGTTACTGGTTTCTTCCGCCTCTTGCGGCGTCTGGATTTTAATTGGAGCGATTTAATCCGTGGGTTAGGCCACCGCGGTTTAGTTTCGGAAGCAGCTACGATTCGCCACCATCAAGCGCTCGGCGTCGCATTGCAGCAGTTCGGAGTTATAAGCGACTGCGCCTTCTGGGAGGGAGTACTTCGGGGAAGGGGGATCGCCTCTGACTTTGCGGTTACAGAACATTGCCAACCTACACCACCAGTGGCGGAGCGTCCGATATGAGCCCAGAGCCGGTGTCCGCGAGCACTTCTAATTATTTTGTTCTGATCCTTGAGGACGATGCGGTCCGACTCGACCGCTTTAGAAAAGCCCTGAACTTGGTTGATTCGCGTGCGAGGTTGATGTGCTGGCGGGATGCGAATCAAATGGTGCGTGAGGCCTGTACGTATTTGCCGGAATCTCGCTTGATTTCCCTCGATCACGATCTGTACCAAGACAGCCAAGACTCTTCCGGTGACCCCGGCGATGGATTGGTGGTTGCAAAGTTCCTGGCATCACGAGAGCCGCAATGCCCCGTAATAGTTCACTCAAGTAACGGCGACCGCGCGAGGATGATGATCGGTGAGCTAGAATTTTCCGGATGGAGCGTCCGGCGAGTTGCACCCTTGGGACAGGATTGGGTCGAAGCCTATTGGGGTGTGGTCGTCCGGTCGCTACTGGCGGGCGTTTGAACTGTTATCCATTCGTTCAGCTAAGGGAAAAATCCCGCTTCCCCGGATCGCGGCGATCGCCGCATGGCTGGCGGGGCTACTTTTGCTTTATTATAACTGCTCTAAATGCCCTGACCTCCCGCGTTGACGCTGTGGCGGCCCGACGAATAATGAGGGAAGTAAGTTTTCGTGATGATGAGTAATTGTGCGGTCGACTGATGGACCTGCGATGTGGAAACCTGTTGAAGATGGATGGGTAACATGGGCGAAAATATCATCAATGTTTTCGAGCAAAACGTGCAACAAGCTGGCTTCATAAAAAAGCGAGGTTCCTGGTATTTCAACGGGGCCGAAACGATTCTGGTTGTAAATCTTCAAAAGTCGAATTATGGAAAACAGTATTATGTAAACCTTGCCGTCTACGTGAAACAATTTGGTGAAGAACGGTTTCCCAAAGAGCACAAGTGTCATATCCGTATCAGATTGGATGCAGTTGTTACGGACCGAACGGAGCGGACACTTAATGCCGACGACTCCTCGCTGCCTGAGGAAGAAAGGCGAAACGCCGTGGCGCAACTTATGCAGACCAAAGCAATTCCCTTTCTACAGAGAATGGCCACCCTTGACGGAATTCGTCAAATGGTAAAGCAAGGTGAACTTCGCAAAGCCATGGTTCATAAGCTTGTTAAGGAGCTTGCACCTATTTAGCGACGTAGGAGCCCAGGTGCATATAGGGCCCAGCAAATCATGAAGGGACCGGTTACAATGAACAATGACCAAAGCATGGGGAACGCGATCGCGGTTGGATTATGAGATGGAATAACGGCTGCGGCCCGATAGATCGGGAATCGAACTGTGGCCCAATAGAACAGGTGAAGTTAGAGAGTTGAGCGGGAGGGTAATTATGGTCTGGAGTCTTTGTCATTCCTAACGAAACACCGCTCGATCCGACAGGCCGAATCGCCAACTGCGGACCGGTGAGGGGACGATGAATTACATACAAGTAAAATGGAAACACTCTTTTTCCGTGGAACCTGTGCTCATTTACAGCGAACTGGACGAGGAACGTTGGGAAATTCGGAAGGTCGAAGTGTTCCCAGACGGCCATCGCGGTTATGCGAGTGCGGCCGGTTCATTTGATGGGACGCGTTTAGGCACCGAGCCTGTCCCGCCTTTGACAGAGATCGCGGCGGACCCTCAGTTTGAGCCGTCTGAGATTAGCCGTGAGGAATTCGAGCGTGTGTGGGCCAATCATTAGGATGTCGCGGCCCAGCGAATTGTGAAGGAACCGGGTACGATGGTCACGGATCAAAGCGTCGGGAAAGATAGCACGGCTGCATCGAACGAAAAACTTCACCACAACGGCACAACCGTAACACAGCGACAATTACAGTTTACGGATTACGGGCCATGGTGAATCGGCGGGTAGGCCTCGCGAGCAAAATGCAGTGCCAGCGCTTCCGAAGAATTCCAGGTTCCAGGTTCCAGATTCCAGGTTCCAGATTCCAGGTTCCAGATGACGCAAGATCGAACCGCGTGCGA
>JAJZGH010000213.1 GCA_021798635.1 Planctomycetota bacterium
GATCCGTAGTCGAAGGTCATTGCGTTGCCGCGAGGCAAGGTGAAGAGCAACCGGAGACGAACAACCAGACCGCAGGATGACGAACTCGATTCGGCCTGATGGTGTGGCGAGCCTGCTAGCCACTGGCGAAGCCCAACTCCCGCACTTTGGGAGCGTCCGTTCGACCAAGCGAACATGACAACGGGACAGCATGGGGTGATTGGAGGCGGTATGGTTGGAAGGCTTGATACATGAACCCATGAGACCTGTTCGGAAGTAGTGACGGTGTTCAAGGCCCTTCAATGGGTCCGAAGAGCCGCCGGACAGGAGTCAGAGCGACCATAGTAGCGAAGAAGTGCCGTAACGGGCATGGAGCCAAGGGTCGCAGGAAGGTGGAAGTGCGACGGAAGGACTGTACGCAAGAACGACCGCCCACAGTGGCCGGTTCAACCGGTCTTAGGCGAGGCGGAAAAGTCACAGCACCCGGGGCGCGACGCGCCAGATGGGTCTGGATCCAAGCGTCAGTCTGGACGGATCGCTTGTTGGCGGCTCGGAAATGGAGCGCAAGGAATACTCCTTGCCCAGGCGGGGCGGTTCGCACTGGAACCAGCTCACGTCCGGTATGCCAATCCATGAAGGTGGCCCACTGACTGGAGAGCCGGATGCGTTAATTGCGCCCGTCCGGTTCGGAGGGAGGGGAGACCGCAATAAAAGCGGTCTTCCCTACCCCTATTGTAAAGTTTCCCCGCACTGCTTTGTTGCCCGGATTTGTTGCCGCGCCCCATCACTCGAACCCCCTTCTCTCTCTTCTCCCTCAACATTTAACTTTGCACTTTGAACGCTCTGAGCGCCCGTTGAGCGCCCGTTGACACCGGATTTGGTTCAGTTACTATTGGATAGGGATTTACGGAGTATTTGAGTATGTCAACGCAGTCAGTGCGGCAAACAAGCGGCACAAAACGGGCAATGGTGCTAAGCACGAGGTCCCATCAACATGGGAGGAACGCTGGCAGAACACGCCAGCGTTGCAACCAGACTTGGACCTGTGCGCGAAACCCAAACACAGGGTGTTTTGATGTCTACCGAAATAACGCTCTGGCGAACCAGGCGATTCTTGATTGGCATGGAAATAATGTCTGTGTGGAGTGCTGCTAATGGCACGCTACAAAGCTTGGAATAGTAGAGGGATCCCCTGTGCAACTGACATGTTCGCGGTTGACATGGGCTTTGCAAATGATAAAAACAAATCTTGCGGACTCTGCTATCCCCAGAACTCCGCAGGCATAACACGCACATTTGGCGGTGCGGTCACAACAGCGACATGTGTGATCCCGAAATTGCAAAATCCGATACTTGTGATCGAAGCCCCACTTAGCGCCTTTTTCAGTGCCAAGGGTAACCCAAGTCCACGAGGTCCATTCGAGTCCACCCGACCCTGGTATTGCAAAGCCGGTGGCGTGATGTGCTTAGCCGCGACGCATTTCCTTGAACAACTCGACCGCGAGCTAGCAAAGATAAAATATAATCAGCAGATATCCATTGCCGAAGCATTTAT
The DNA here is from genome assembly GCA_021798635.1 of Planctomycetota bacterium. Next base: position 1,535 of record JAJZGH010000213.1, read on the forward strand.
TACCCGGCAAACCCCGCAAGGCCGCCAGAAGCATGGCAAAGTTGCGAACACAATCTGGTCAAAATTCTGCGCACCGCATCTCGGACTAGCACTAGCGATTCTCGTATCAGGAACGACGCCCTCGTCCCCATTAGTCACGGGTGTTCCCCCAGTGTATGTCATTTAATAATCCCGATAATGCCTAGCCTCGGGATGAGACCAACTGCTCCGAAAATTCAGTAGCCGGGCCACAAAATATTGAGGTGCCCCGCAAATGCCCGCGACAAACCGTTCTATTGGTGTCCTGTTGCCCCGATTTTTTTGCCAGCAGGCAAAAAAATAGAGCAGGAGTTTGGAGTAAGTAGAGAGTAGAGCACATAAGGCGGGGGCAAAAGAGAGGCTGCCGCCGAGACACAAGGCAGCTCCTGCGATCTACTTTCAACTCTCTATTTTCATCGTTGGATAACCCATGGCCTTCACCTTTGAAAAACTTATCGTCTATCAGAAAGCAATTTCGTTCGCCGACAATGTTTGTGCCCTCACTGAAAAATTTCCACGCTCTCACCAAAGAGGACCTTTTAACTTTGGCTGTCTACCGGATATTTTAACATTAGTTTGACATGGATTGACACCCGAATTGCCAAAATTACCGCGGCAAGGTAGGGTAGGTTTTTGTTAAGTCGCCCCATCGCGTGTGCCCGAGGCGCACGCGCAAGTTCAGTGCGATCCAAGGAAGAATGGCCATGGATTATTTCGCGCATACCTACGGGAAAGATCAATCGCAATGGCAACCCTTGCGTGAGCACCTGGAAAATGTCGCGAAACTGGCCGCAAAATTTGCCAGCCAAGCCCGACCGGGGGATAATCCGCTCGGTGTAAAGCACTTGGAGTTCCAAATATGAAAGCTTATCCAGTGGAACTTGAAATATCGGGCCCAACCGCAATGTGGACGCGTCCGGACACGGGGTCATCTCCGGTCTCTTAATGTCGCCCCGACCTTCAGCGCCGCGAAGGGCATATTCGAATCAATACTCCGTTGGAAGTCGGTGAACATCAAGCCCACTCGCGTTGAGATATGCCGTCCAGTTCAGTTCCATCGCTACACCACAAACTACGGTGGCCCGCTCCGGGCCAGTGACGCTATTGCCAAAGGGGCGTCGTTCCAGTTCTATACTGTCGTACTCGTTAATGTTTGTTACCGCCTCTACGCAGAGGCCGCCTTCTCCAAGCATCACGGAAGCACCACCTCGCCTACTCACGCGTACCAAGACGCATTCAACCGCGCGTTGGAGCGCGGCCAATGGTTTTGTACACCGTGCCTGGGCTGGAAGGAATTTGCCCCAGATTATGTAGGCCGGTTTCGGTCCGCGACACAAGTCTGCACTAATGAGAACCACGAACTGCCGACGATGCTTCGGACCGTGTTCGACAAGCCGCAAGACGGGGCACGGAGGCCCACGTTCAGCCGCAACCTGCGAGTAGATCAAGGGGTGTTGCTGTATGCTTAATGAACTGTCTCAAATTGTAGAAGCTATGGAGCGACAGGGAGTAAAAATGGAGTCCCGGTGTTCCAGAATAAGCCCCATGGGAAAGAACGGAGCCCTCTTAATCGTGGGGATCGCAGAGGATGCTTCGCCGACCAGCGTTGAAGTTTGGCCGGGCGATAAGGCGCAACATATATTCCGGGTCGAGCAGGGATCTGCAGGATCGAGTTTCCCGGGCTTTAATCTCCCAACGCCATTGAGGCGGCTTAGTGACGTACCGACGGAGAAATTGAAACCTGCCGTGGAGGGTCTTCTTTTATTCGCCAAGAATAAAGGTGCGGGGAATTCAGAGATTATCAAACTCATTAAGCCGCTATTCGATCTCTCCGCCCCAAGAAAGTTCACTGATAACCAAATAAAGCAGTTTGAGCGATCCTGTTGCGAACTGGTCGATGACCTGCGGCAAGTGTTTTCTAATTGCATGGCCGAGTTGGAGAATTTCAGCCAATTGCTCAAGGCCATGGGAGATGGAAAGCCCAATATCACGAGTTTCTCCGAAGGACTTGCGGTGCTGCTTGCCAGGGGCGGCGATGATCTCAGCAGGAAAGAATTGCTCCTGTTCCAAGACATTCTGTTTGGCACATTGGATTGGAAGAAGCGTAGGGCGGATATTGGGACACCTGATTACTGGCAAGAAAAAGCAAGGCACGACGATAAAACGAACCAACCTGTTTACCTCGACCTTCATAAACCTAATCCGCATTTCAAGCGTGTAGCGCACCGCGAAACCAGCGCCGCCATCAACGGCGTGTTGCTGGCCGCAGATAACCCGGCAGGGGCCAATAGTAGCGGAGGGGTGGGGGTTGACGCTTACTCTGGGGCACAGGTTGACCTGCAAGATAAATTTCCGGCTCCGAAAGTTGCTGAGCTTGGGAATCTCAAGCTCTACTCGGTAAACACCAATGAGGTCTCGGCCCTTCGTCGGTATGGTCTGGAAGGCTCACTGGCGTTCCCCGTTTCCACGCAGTTGGTGCAGAAAATGAGTGATACGTTGCTTTACCTGGCGAGCGAGGAAAAACGCGGGTTGACGTGCCGGCCAGTGCCAGGCTCGCATCCTGGAAAACGTGATCTTTTGGTTGCGTATCTTGAGGGCGAGCCGCCGCCCATCCAAGAATTAGCGGAGATGTTTGGCGGCGAGGTTGGCACCTTTTCGGACGCCGATTTCTCTGCAATCGCCCTTCCCGTGTTGGAAATGCTCGAGGCCAAGGCTGCGGCGAACCCCAGCTTGAATATTCGCCTGATTTCCTTTTGTACTATCGACAAAGGCCGCAAGCAAATCAGCCTCAACCGACAATTCCGCGTTCCGGACCTGCTCAATGCCACGCAAACATGGCAAGTCGGCGCTCGAAACGTGCCGACCATCTCAATCTCCTTCTACGACAAGTCGGCCAAGCACTTCGCCGCCCGCTCGGATGTTGTACCATGTCCGCTCGACCTCGCTTCCTCAATCAATCGTATTTGGAGCGCCGACAGTAAAGCTGGATTCTCGCCAACTTTTCAGCGGGCATTCTCGAATTCCGACGCATACGACGTGTTCCTTGCCAGTGGTCCACTGTCACGGGCAAAAGCGGCGACCGCCTTGGCGCTGCTGGTCGGCCGGATGGGGCCAGTGCTGGCAGGTCTGGGAATGGTCAAGGCGACGCGCAAATGGGCGGCCTTTGGCGACGAGGCGCGATGGCAATCGCTTAAGACCATTGCACTGTTGGGTATACTTCTTCGTCAGCTTGGTCATAAAAAGGAAAGTTTTATGCAAGAATCTATCGCAAACGTGGGCCGGGTATTGGCCCTGGCGGACGGCCTGCATCTTCAATATTGCAAGCATGTGCGCAAGGATGAATCCCCGTCGCAGTTGATTGGAAACGCACTATTTAATACCGCCTTGGAGCAGCCTGTTGTCGCGCTTGCCCGATTGGCGGAACGCATCGCCCCCTACCAGGCTTGGGCGCGGACATTTCGGAGTAATGATCCCGGCGCGGGCGTAGGACTTGTGAAATATTTCCTTTCAGAGCTGTCGTCATGTTGCTCCTCGATTAACATTTCGGAGATACCACCGCGTATGCAGGATGCCGATAAGGCCAAGCTCCTGCTCGGCTATCTGGCAGACCACCAGAAGACGGAAAAACCGGCCAGTGAATCCAAAATTGGAGAAAACAAATGAGCACGGGTGATAACGCCAATGTCGTTCCACGAATCACGGGGCTGCTTATTCTGGAGGTGCGAAAATCTAACCCGAATGGCGATCCGGAGCGTGAAAGCTCGCCACGCCAGCGACCCGACGGAAAGGGTGAAATATCGCCGGTTTCGGTAAAGCGGAAGCTGCGTGATCTCGTGCTTGAGAAGGAGGGGGTGGTCTGGGCGGAGGTGAGAAAATCTCTGGGAATTGCCGACGACGCCAACTTCCAGATTCTCGAAAGTCGTGGTCGTAAACGTGACGCGATTCAGAAGCAATTGAAACCAACAGATGGAAGGCTTGGCCAAGAGTTTATCGATGCGTATTGGGATGGCCGTCTCTTTGGCAATACCTTCCTTGAGGAGGGCGGCAGCGACACAATTCGCTCCGGCGTCGCCCATCTGGGTGTTGGGGTCTCGGTTGCACCAATCGACATCGAGTTTTCTACATGGACGAGCAAGTCCGACGTCGAAACTGGTAAAGAGCGTGGTATGGCACCAATGGCTTTTCGCGTTGTGAAGCACGGGCTGTACGCGGTGCCTTTCTTCGTGAACCCAAATGCCGCCCACAAGACAGGCTGCACCAAGCTGGATGTTGATCTGATGCTCCACTTGTTGAAGCACGCCTATTCCAGCACACGCTCCGTTGTTCGTTCGATGGTGGAAGTAGTGCACGCCCATACATTGGAGCATGAAAGTAGGGCTGGGTCCGTTTCCGATTTTGCCTTTATCGACGCGCTTATGCCGCGGAAGAAAGCTGACCCTGAAAAGCCGTCCGAGAGTATTTCCGACTACCTGCTGCCAACTTGGGCTGATATTGAAGGCCAGACAATTCGCAGCGGCTCTCCAAAAACCTTTGCCCAGTGCGGAAAATATAGTGACTACGCCCTATGACGGAAACGATGAATTTCCCCGAACCCCTGGCGCACAGCGCTCGCGATGGTGCACCGCAGCAGTCGTATCACGACCACGTAAGGAATGTACGCGCGTATTCCGCGTTTTTCGCCGAAACGGCAGCCGCGTATTCGCCCATGTTGCGAAAGGCTTTCCTGGATACTGTTGGGCGAACTGCTACCTATCACGATTTGGGGAAGCTCGACGAGTTGTTCCAGGAGGTGCTACGCGTTAACGGTGAAAACACGCACCATTTTAATCATGTCGATGCAGGGACGGCCCATTTGGTGCGATTAAAGCAATTTGAGTCCGCCATTGCTTGCTACTCCCATCATCTTGGCCTGCCCTCTGTTCCGGCGGAAAAAGCCAAGAATGCGAACAGCCTTAATCTGGCCCTGCGAGATACTAATCAACTTCCCGGACTGGGAATTTCCTCGTGGGAACGGACAGATGGGAACCTTGATTCTTATCTCGCGCAGCATCACCGGCTTTTTCCGGTAGTGCCAGCCGTGTACAACGTCCCTTTTTCAGGCCTCGTCCGGCGGCTTGCTCTTTCCTGCCTTGTCGACGCCGATCATAGTGACACCGCCCAACACTATCAGCGAGAGGAGGAACTTCGCGGGCTACCTTTGCGGGCGTCAGAACGGCTTGCAAAACTTGAAAAATACGTAAGCGGTTTAGGTTCCGATTCGGCCGCGTTGACCGAGCCAGAGCGACTTAGACTTGCCATCCGGCGGAAGGTTTTTGAGGCCTGCCGCCATCGCGTTCTTGGTTCAGACGAACGAATTGTTGCTTGCGATAGTCCAGTCGGAACTGGCAAAACAACGGCCGTGATGGCGCACCTGCTCAAAGTTGCTCAAGACCGGAACTTGCGACGCATTTTCGTAGTGCTCCCCTACACGAACATTATCGATCAGTCGGTCGATACTTACCGCAGGTCGCTTATCCTTGACGGTGAAACACCCGATGAGGCCGTTGCCGCACACCACCACCGTGTTGAGTTCACCGGAGATAGGTGGCGTGGCCTGCGACAACTCGCGCAGCGGTGGGAGGCACCAATCGTGGTGACAACGGCGGTCCAGTTCTTTGAGACGCTGGCTGCTAAAGAAACCGCGTCTCTGCGTAAACTTCATCAACTTCCCGGCTCCGCGATTTTTGTTGATGAGGCGCATGCTGCGATGCCCATACCGCTTTGGCCGCAAATGCTGCAGTGGCTGCGCGAGCTTTGTGACGATTGGGGATGCCACCTCGTCTTGGCGAGCGGCTCGCTTTCCCGGTTTTGGGATTTACCGGATTTCCTTCCCGCGAAACAGGGAGGGAGGATCGCAGAACTGATGCCAAAGTCGCTCAGTGATGAGGCCGGCGCTTTGGAATGCCGTCGCGTTTCCCTGATGAGGAATCCCGAAGCGCTGTCCATTGGAGAGATCGCAGAATTTGTAGGTTCCAAACCGGGCCCCCGCTTGGTTATTTTCAACACCGTGCAGTCAGCCGCAGTGGTCGCGGAGTATCTGCGATTACATTGTGCGCAGGCGGAGGAGGTGGAACATCTGTCTACCGCTTTATCCCCACGCGATCGGGCGCGAATCATCGAACGCATTCGCTTTCGCTTGGGGGATCGCGACGACAACGCCTGGACTCTGGTGGCGACCAGTTGCGTGGAGGCAGGGGTGGATTTTTCATTTCGCACTGCATTCAGGGAAAGCTGCGGCCTTGTCAACCTGCTTCAGATCAGCGGGCGAGTCAATCGATCTTTTGAATACAATGAGGCGGAGGTTTGGGATTTTCGCCATGCCGGGGATAAATTCCTCACCCTCCATCCACACTTTAAGACCTCGCGGCGAGTACTTTCCCAGATGTTTTGCGAGGGCATTGCGAATGCCCATCACTGTACGGAGTCCCTGCGAAGAGAACTGAATTTTGGAACCGGTGAAGCGGAGAAACTCGCGAAAGAGATAAGGGAATTGGAAATTGCGGGAGATTATATCCAAGTTGCAGAAAAGTGCCGTCTGATCGCCACCGACACGCAAACCGTGCTAGTTGATCAGGCGTTGATAGCCAGAATCGAAAGAGATGGCATCTCCGCAGTCAACGCGAAGGCCATCGCTACGGGAAGCGTCGAAATCTGGCGGTCCCGGATTACAGATTTACCCCTTAAATCACTCGGGGCAGGCGGCGAGCTACTGGCATTATATCCGGATCAATACGATAATTTCCTCGGATATATGCGAGGGATTCTGCCGGTGTTGGATGTTAAAGATAAAGGTGCGAAGATCGTATGATGTACCACCGCCGGCGCTGCCCGCCGGGCGGGCACGCTAAACTTGGGGGGATGGGGGGGGGCGACGGCGACCGGGAGCGCCGGTGACTCGCAAATTTTTGGATTACGCGATCACGGTTTCCGATTCGCTGCCCGACGGCATTATTCATCGGGAATTGTCGGCGGAAAATCTGGCGGGCTTGGCGTTGCCTTTTGCCGCGGCGTAATCCGATGAGCGCCACCGCCGGCGCTGCCCGCCGGGTGGGCACGCTAAACTGGGGGGGGGCGATGGCGACCGGGAGCGCCGGTGACGCGCAAATTCACGGATTACGCGGTCACGGTTTCCGGTTCGCTGCCCGACGGCATTATTCATCGGGAATTGTCGGCGGAAAATCTGGCGGGCT
>JAJZGH010000214.1 GCA_021798635.1 Planctomycetota bacterium
TCAGGAGCACTGGCCTTGTCGCCGAACACTATGAGCGATCCGTCTCCACAGACTCCAGCGCATCAAGGAAACCGGCACAAATCCCATGCGATTTTCGGGAAGAAGAGCAAATCGCGGCTTTAGTAGCGTCGCAAAATTGCTGATTGAGCGCCCGTTTTTCTTGCAAAATGCCGATTTGCGCTCAATAATCCCGTATTGCGTCTGTTTTTCACGGAAATTGCATGGCCAAGAGTGTTTTTCACAGCGGTACAAGCACCCGCACCGCTGGTTACGTAGCCACCAAACGCCGCAGTACCTTTGGCTTACTGACTGACGACGAGGTGGACCGAATGGGACGTGCGCTGAAGTCGCATTGGCGGGCGATCGCTCCGCGATCGTGATCAATGCTAATCCTACATAACGATGTGGCGCATCCCTTTTCTTTGGAGAAGTAGTTGATACTGGAACCGGCGGGCAGCCCTTTCTCACCCATGATGCGCTTAATGATTTCAATGCCGGCAGCACCGTCAAAGAGTAGCAGGTCGATATATGCGTTCAGTGTTCCAGTTGCGCCGCCTAACAATCGGCCGCTGGCGGAACTCATGAGAGCGGCATCGAGTGCGTCTTCTATCTGTGCTCTTATCTCCACTTGTCGGCCGCGAGGTAAAATACTTGCTGCAAAAGCCACGAAAACATAATCGGCTCCTGTCCCTGCAAGTGGGTCTTTCATATCGCCCTGATCCTTGGTGTAGTGGTTGATGCGAAAAGCGGCCTCCCCGACCCGCTCGAGACGTGACTTGCCAACTCGGTTCTGATACCATCCTTATATGATCGTCTGATCCTTACGGGCCGCCGGGGGCTCCAAAACTTCCTGGTGCTTTGTTGGAGCCTTTTGCGGGAGGATTGATATTTCACTCTCGGATTAGGCCAATTTGCCCGAGAAACCGCGTCGATTCTCGGGCGACCCCGGCAGTTGTCGTCGATCCATGCAGATGAGGCCTTGAGGAGCTTCTATGAATTCTTCTGACCAGGTAGTAGCCGCCCTGCGAAAGGCGGTTAAATTGGCCCCGGATAATTATGCCTTGCGTCAGCACCTTGCTGACACGTTGGGCCTCTATGGATATTGGGCTGAGGCCGAAACTGAATATCGCAGGGTGTTGGCAGCAGATCCAGAGAACGGCGCGGCTACAACCGGCTTGGCCAAGGCATTCTTCCAGCAAGGGAAGAATGCCTCCGCATTGGTAGTAGTGGAGGAAATTCTGAAATTGCGTGGAGACAACTTGGCGGATGGCTATATCCTGCACGCCAAGCTCCTGGCTGGAGGAGGTGATGTCGAAGGTGCAGTTCGACAGTACAAAAAGGGAATTGCCTTGGATCCGTCAACAGCGGATAACGCCTTTGTCGAACGCTACAATGTTCATCCCGGTGCCGAGGACGACAATTCGAACGACGAGATTGTTGAGGGAAAACTGCGGGCACCAGCGGCAGATTCAGGACAAATGGAAACTGGCGGCCGAATTGAGCGGCCTCGGATAACGTTCGCGGATGTGGGGGGACTTGACACGCTGAAGGAGGAAATTAGCGTCAAGATAATCCATCCGCTCACGCACCCCGAAATTTTTCGGGCCTACGGCAAGGCCGTGGGTGGCGGAATCCTCATGTACGGTCCCCCGGGATGTGGGAAAACCTATCTTGCGCGTGCTACTGCCGGTGAAATCAAGGCGGCCTTTATCTCTGTTGGAATCAACGACGTTCTTGATATGTGGCTCGGGAACTCGGAAAAAAGTCTCCACGCCATCTTCGAGCAAGCCCGGCGTAATACACCATGCGTCCTGTTTTTTGATGAGGTTGATGCACTAGCCGCCTCGCGCTCGGACATGCGCACCTCGGTGGGCCGGCACGTGATCAACCAGTTTCTTGCAGAAATGGATGGCGTGAAATCGTCCAACGACGGGGTGCTGATCTTGGCGGCTTCGAATGCGCCCTGGCATGTCGACTCGGCCTTCCGGCGGCCGGGGCGGTTTGACCGGGTGTTGTTTGTCCCGCCACCAGACGAGCCTTCGCGAGCCGCCACCCTGCGGGTATTGGTCAAGGGCAAGCCGGCACAGAGCATCGACTTTGAACTTATTGCTAAAAAGACCGCCGATTTCTCCGGAGCGGATCTCAAGGCTGTCGTTGATCTTGCAGTGGAGGATAAGATCCGCGCGGCGATGAGGGGCGGCGTTCCCCAGCCGCTGACCACCCGAGATATTGCCTCGGCGGCAGCGCGAATAAAGCCCTCAACACGCGACTGGTTTGCGACGGCTCGAAACTACGCGATTCATTCCAATCAGGGCGGTCAATATGACGGCATTGCAAAATATCTCGGACTTTGATCCTTTATGCCAAATTCCCACCACCAGAGAGCTTGGGTACTTTTTCAACAGCGTCGGTACAGCCACGCAGCCAAGGAGCTGCGCGCTGGTCTCACGGAGCCCGGCTCAGATGATAATTCCTACGCCTTGTTGGCGCTTTGTCTGGTAAACACCGGTGAAGTGGAGGCTGCCGCACCGGAGGCCCAACGGGCGATTTCCCATTCGCCGGAAAGCTCATTCAGCCACTATGCAATGGCTCACGTCTGCCTTCGGCAGGGGGACCTGAGCAGAGCGGAGATATCAGCCACGGAGGCGGTCCGCCTATCGACGACAGATGCCGATTGCCTGGCCCTGCTTGCGAAAATATATTTGGAGCAGGACCGCCCGCTGGAGGCTTTAGAAAGCACCGGCAGTGCGCTGGCTGCTGACCCGGACCATGCGATGTCTCTAGTTCTGCGTGCGACGGCGCTGACAGTATTGGGAAGAAGGAACGAAGCGGTGGCTACGGTGCATCGTGCGCTTGCAGCGCGTCCCGAAGACGGGTTAACGCGCGCCAACCAAGGATGGATTCACCTGCACCAGGAAAAATATCCCGAGGCGCTCGAATCCTTTCGCGAGGCACTGAGGCTCCAACCCGACCTGGACTGGGCGCGACAAGGCATGTTAACGGCACTCAAAGCCCGGTATATGATCTATCGATGGATGTTAAAATACTTTTCAGTTATGAGCCGCCTGAACGCGTGGAGCCGCTGGGCTATTGTGATCGGGCTTTTTGTCGTTACGCAGGCCCTCAACGTCGCGGGGATTGCGTCGCAAATCCATTTACCCGCAGTGCTTCTTTTTGCTGCGTACGGCCTCCTCGTAGCTTCATTTTGGACTATCGACCCGCTATCTGATCTGCTTATGCGCACAAGCCCTTACGGCCGATACCTGCTTAGCCCAGCTCAACGTCGAGCTTCCACCTTTGCGGGGTGCCTGATTGCGGCTGTCTCTGCGGCCACGCTAGCGGCCATCTTTATGAAGCCCGCAACCCTACTCTTTATTGCCGTCAGCTTCGCACTATTGCTAATCCTCGCCTGCATTGTGTTTCGGTTGCCCAAGGGCTGGCAACGCATTGTAGCGGGGTTGTTCGTTGTCGTCGCTGGATTAATGGTGATCGGGGCGGCGACCCTGTCAAGTTTGGATAGCGGCGTCGAGATACTCTTGGTGTCGGTGATAGTAGCCACGGGGATATTCCGATTCCTGACACCCTGGGGGCGGCCGAAATAATAGTCACGCACTCTTGGGACCTAATCTCAAGGGACTCGATCCAGCCTGACGCCTCACCTTCTTCCCTTTACATGCTGGCTTAAGCATTAAATACCTCGGAAGGGAGCACCGGGAGGGCGTGCGAAAAGTTCACGTTCTAAGTATTTTCCCAAAAGCAGCGGCCCTTGGCAGATATGCGTTACTGCCCATGTTTCCTTGCCTCTTCCATCAGTTCCAGGTTCAGAATTTTGTCAACGGCTACGCCGGTTGGCTTTCGGAGACTGGGCCTTATCTTTCTTATCCACGCCGCAACTGACGCGGGCACATCCGCGTAGCTCAGCAAGTAATATGGCGTCGGCTCCATTATCTTGGGGAATTGCTCCAGAAGTGGTTGGACATCATTCCATGGGATGAATACGACATCTTCCTTTTTTCCAAAAAATCTGTCGAGCGAATTCGGCTTCTGCGGAATTGCGACTATATCCGACTCCGGCATCGCGGTCGGAATCCCATCTGGCCAGACGATCATTCGCACCACCTTTCCCTCGTGTTCCACAAACATGTACCGTGGAACGAAGACGTGATCCCCGAGTCGCTCCTGCAAGCCGGCCACCGCAAAGTTCCAACGCCAACAATCTTCAATTCGGGAAGTGGCAAGCACTGGCGGATTCAGATCGGGATTGTTTTGCGAGACCGCACTGTAGGCAAAACGGTTACCTTTGTTCCAGCCCGCCAAAAAGCCTTCTGTCGAGTATTCGCCATCACCCATTCCGCCGATCTGCGGATCAAAGACAAGCAGATTATGAGCCTTAACAAAGGCGCGTACCTCCAATTCGGCCTCAAGGCCAAAAATATGGGGACGATAAAAATTCAGGCTAAAAGCGATTGGCAGAGTGTTGGGAGATTCTTCAATTCTGGTTTCCTCAAAGTTGAAACTGAAGTAAACGCCTGTGGCCCTGTTTTGATAGATTGCCTGTACATCTGTGAGCTGGTAGTTCTCCCGCTGTTCAAAAAACCTACGGGCTGACTCGCGCGTGAAGTTTGCCTGTGAGTCACGAACCTTGAAATATAAATCATAGCTCATCGTATACCCCTTCAACAGGATCGCTAGCACGTATCCAAGACATTAATATACATTATAATCCCCCCTTGCTGGCGTGGTTCCTTAACTCTATTACAATATTCTGCTTCGTGCATGGGATGGTCATAACAGGAGTGCGTATGCGTAACGGCGGCGGAATGCGAAGGTTGCCCATAGTGAATTGGCGGTATAGCACTTTCAATTATGTAGTGGCTTTTACGATTGCCGTGTGTCTTGCCGGGGTGGTCAGGGCGGGTGCTGCGTCAGCGCGCGTCATTGCGTTGAATACTCAACAGGCCGGCAAAGCGTTCCGTTCACCATTAAATATATGTATCGGCGGCGATCATGCGGCCAATGAGATGAAGCCGGAAACCATGCGACAATTGGCCCAGGCACACAGGGACTGTGGTATTGCCTATCTGCGATTTCACGGCCTGCTGGATGACGACATGAAAGTTGTTACCCGCAATCCGCAGGGTAAACTGGTTTATAACTGGCAGAAAATTGATCGGCTGTATGCGGTGATGCAAAAAGCCGGGGTCAAACCGCTGGTTGAATTAAGCTTTATGCCTGACGCGTTGGCCTCGGGAAAGGCGACCATCTTTTATTACAAAGGAAATACGACTCCGCCGAAGCATTTCAGCCAATGGGGGAAATTGATCACTGGATTGGTACGAAATCTTGAAGCGCGTTTTGGTCGCAAGAATGTTGAGACGTGGTATTTCGAGGTCTGGAACGAACCGAATATCGGCTTCTGGAAGGGAACTTTCCAATCGTACATGAAACTCTATGCGACAACGGCGCATGCGATTAAAGCGGTTGATCCTAAGCTGCGGGTAGGCGGACCGGCCACCGCGGGCCTGGGTTGGATATCGCGCTTTATCGCCGCGTGTCATAAAGAACATCTTCCACTGGATTTTATTTCCAGCCATACGTATGGCTCGGGTCCGCATCCGTGGCCGGGCAAGCGCAAAGGGCTGCGTGTTTCCGGAAGGCCCGACGCAATTGCCGGCGGTATTGATGCAACATGGGCCAAAATACACCGCTCCGCCATGCCGCAGTTACCGCTGTTTATAAGCGAATGGGGGCCATCATACTCCAGTCGTGATGCGGTGCATGATAGTTATTTTCAGGCCGTATGGCTGCTGGAGCAAATGCATTCCATGAAAAATCCTCCGCCGATTTTGTCTTATTGGGCGCTGTCGGACATATTTGAGGAGGACGGACCGCAGACGTTGCCGTTTGAGGGCGGCTTTGGCATTTTCAATCCGGAAGGCATCCGCAAACCGACGTTCTTTGCACTGGAATATCTTCATGATCTTCAGGGGCGGCAACTTATGACCCATGACGGCGATTCGATTGCCGTTGTGCGGCACGGCGGCATATCCTTGCTTGCCTGGAGCTACCGTTGGCCCAAACAAACCGCGCGCGATGACGTATTTTTCGCGGCACCGCACCCATCCGCGCCGGCACGCACCATTTCTTTGCATGTCGCGCATCTTAAGGCCGGTAAATATGTCCTTCAAATACATGAAGTCGGATATCGCCATGATGACGCCTACACGATTTATCAGAAATGGGGCAGGCCGGCCCATTTAACCCAGCGCCAACTTGGAATTTTGCGCCGGTCCACAACCAATAAACCGGTGATAAAAAAAATCGTTACTGTCGCGGGAAGTGGTGACTGGACTTATCAGGTTCCCATGCGGACCAACCGGATTATGCTCTTACGATTATCGCCGACGGTGAATTAACACACGGTCCGCCTATCAGTGCCCATGGATACTGCGCATGGTGTCCGGAAATGGAGGCGCGTTGCGCAGCCGGTGAAGCTTATCAGCAATGCGAATTATGTACATTAGATGTACTTAGGCTGTGCATGCAGTGTATATAAAGGAAAAACTCATTCTAAGTCAAAAGTTCATAAGTTATGGTATATACTTGGCTTATGTACTTTAATATATCCGGCACGTGGTTTGTATTCCCTGATCTATGGCTCGTCGATGGCGGCGTGCGGAGTTTCGGAGTTTGAAGATGACTATTGCTGAATCACCATGTGACAAACCCCAGATTACAACTGCCAATCAGACCCAGCAGATCCGCCAAGGGCGTTCGCGTTTTATCGCCATGGCGGGCGCTTATTCGCTGGGAAATTTTAATGACAATTTCATGAAGCAGGCGGTGAGCCTCTTGGCGGTTTCCCATGGCCTGGCCCATTTGCAGGGATGGATCGCGACGTTCTTTACCATCCCATTTTTATTTTTTTCCGCCCCAGCGGGTTGGATGGCGGATCGCTTTTCCCGCAAGCATGTGGTCATCGGCTCAAAGGCCCTGGAATTAGTGTTATTAACGGTGGCAGCCGTGGGAGTTCTGACGCTAAATTGGTTTCTGATCATGGCGGTTATTTTCCTCATGGCGCTGCAGGCCACGATATTCGGTCCTGCGTTAGTGGGATCCATTCCGGATGTCTATCCCGAATGGTACGTTATTAAGGCCAACGCCCGGCTCAAAGCCGCCACGACCGCCGCGATACTTTTGGGCGTGGTGCTGGCGGGAATCGCACTGACTTGCCGCGGGCATATCGGTGCGTATCCCCTTGGAAGAATTATTGTGGCCGCATCCCTGGTGAGCATTTCCATGCTGGGGTTTATGATCAGCTTTGCGGTACCGGGTCGGCCCGCCGCGAACCCCGCCGCAAAGTTTCCACGGGGAGGACCCGTGAATTCGATTCGGGATTTATGGTTCCTCCGCACGGACCGGTTATTAACAACCGCCATCCTTGCCAATACCTATTTTTGGTTTATTGCGGCGTTGCAGATTCTGGTGATTAACAAAATGGGGCTGGTACAATTTGGCCTCAATGACGCGACCACCAGCTATCTGGCCTTGGCGGAATTGCTGGGAATTGTGGTCGGAAGTCTGGCCGCCGGTAAATTTATTTCCAGAGACAATGGACATCGCGCCACCGCGCCGGCCATGGGGGTATTGGCAATATTTCTGTGCGGTATCGGCGCTGCGCCGTTGTTGCCGCACGCGGTGAAACTCATGTATGTGCTCCTGGCCCTGGGCGGGTCAGGAATTGCCGGTGGGTTTATCATGGTGCCGCTGGAAAGTTTTTTCCAGGTGCGGCCGGCGGCCAACGTCCGGGGGCAGGTCATTGCCGCCGCGTGGTTTGCATCATTTGTTGGTATTCTTATGGGCAGTATGTTGTATATACCGTTACAAAATGGTCTTGCACCCACGCAGGTGTTCCTGGCTTCGGGCGTGTTGACGATTATCGCAGCGGCCATTATTGGCGTGGCTTTCGCATGCAGCGATCCCCAGCGCACGGGCGGCAAAACGAACTGGGCCGGGCGGTTGTGGTGCCTGTTGGCGCGGGTGATTTTGCGCCTGCGCTATCGCATAACCTTGAATGGTGTGACTGAGATTAAAAAGGCCGGCCGCGGTGGGATACTCTTTCTGCCCAACCATCCGGCGTTTATTGATCCAATTATTATGGTCGCGCATCTGCACCGATATTTGGCGGTGCGCCCCTTAACCGCGGAAGATCAACTTCGTCATCCACTGGTAAAAGCATTGGTCGGCACGGTGGGTGTTCTGCCCATACCGGAAATGTCCAGCATTGAACACGGCAAGGCGGATCGCGTGCAACTGGCCATAGGGCGGTGCGTGGAAGCGCTGCGGCAGGGGGATAATATTCTGCTGTACCCGGCGGGGCGGTTGATGCGGGAACCGGTAACTGATCTTGGCAGTGCCAGTGCGGTGGAACGCATCTTGGCGCAGTTGCCGGATGTGCGCGTGGTGCTGGTGCGAACCACCGGCTTATGGGGCAGCAGTTTTGGGTGGGGCGCTGGCGCACCGCCGCGGCTTGGTCATGCGTTTAAGGCCCATATTGTGGATTTATTAGCTAGCGGAATATTTTTTGCTCCCAAACGGCAGGTGCACATCACCTTTCATCAGCCGGAGGATTTTCCCCGCAGCGGCACACGCGCTGAAATGAACCGGTATATGGAAAGTTTTTATAATCAGAAAGCGCCGCCCGCGCGGTATGTGCCGTACAGCGTCTGGGACCGCAGCGGTGCCCATGATATTCC
>JAJZGH010000215.1 GCA_021798635.1 Planctomycetota bacterium
GCAGCATCCGCATTATCCCGGGGCATCATCCACATGGCGAAAACAAACGGCAGGCCCGTCAGCAATTTCCATTGCTCGCCCAGGTCAAGTTGAAATGGATAATCTTTTTCCGCCGGCGCCCCGTTGACCACCTTATCACCGATTAGTAGTAGCGTTTGTGCATCAGCCGGCGGCGGGTCGTACATATTGGCGGGCAATAGTTCGGGAGCGCGGTTATAAAGTTCCCGCAAAATGACCTGTGCCAGAATAACACTGGTGTGGCTGTCGGTATCGGCATACAGATGCGTTATTTCATGCGCGGGCACTTTGGAAAAAATCCGCACCGTCAGGGTTGGCCCGTTACAACAGATCGCACCGCCCGGGGAAAGTATCACTGGTACCGGGCAATTTTGATAATCGACGATCGGCATGAGGGCCGCATCCACTTGCCGGGCGGCCATCAGGTCCACCAGCCGCGCGGGAACCGCGAAGTGAACTTCCACGTCCGGCCGATCCACCAGCGGATCAATCAGCGGCTTGGAATTCAGATAAGAAACGCACCCTACCACAAAACGTTTACCTGGAGCATATTGAGGCACGTACAACTCCTGTGTTTGCCGACATTAACAGTGGCAATAGTATTATGCAGTATAAATCAGTATTGGGCAGTATTGGGCAGTATTAAATCAGTATTAAATCAGTATCCAGCGGAAGCGATCCCGCGCGGGGGCTTAACAGGGGTACTCTTGAGTGAAAATAATTTACGGTGCGGTTTTCTTCGCTTCATCGGCAGGATTATGGCGATACATGACAATGCGAACCTCTTCCATCGTGATCATGCCATCCCGCACCATGGTGTCCAGAAATGGCAGTAATTTTTCAATTTTGTCGCGGGCGTCCACAATTTCAATGACAATCGGCAGGTCGGAGGACATTGCCAGCACACGATCATTATGGATCACACTGTTGGCACCAAACCCCATCGAGCCTTGCAACACGGTGGCCCCGCTGATGCCCAGTTCGCGTGCTTTCTTAACGATGGCCTCGTGAAGCGGTTGGCGTTCAAAGCTGTCAGATTCACCAATGAATATCCGCAACAAAACGCCGGTGGAATCGGTGTGCATGTTCAATACCCCTTGAATATCAGGCAATGTGCTTAAGGGTTTAATTCCGCTTAACAGTTGGCTCTGGTTGTGTGCTTCATGTTCGCCGGTACGGTACATCACCACACCGGCCCGTTCCAGTGTGGCCAAGCCGTGCTGCACAATTTTTAAGGAAATATCGCGAAGAAATGCCGTGATCTTATCGCCGTCATCCACGCATTCAACAATGACTGGAGAATCTCCCACGAGTTTGAATTCGCTATGGCTTATAAGGCCGCGGGATCCAAAGCCCATGATGCCTCGTAACACCGTTACGCCTGACAGTTTATGCTTGGCCGCCTGCTGCACAACACGCTCATAAGCCGGTGCGAAATGATAAAGATCCGCACTTCGCATATAGAGTCGCAGGAGAACTTTTTCGCCGATCATTTGTTTATCCGCCAATATACATCCGTCACTAACTCATGCGCTGACCAAGAATAACACCCAGGCGCACCGCGATGATGCCAATCATGACGCTGCCAAGAATGTAGAGCATTCCGCGAACCGCCTGCCCTTCACTTAGCATTCGATCCGATTCAAACATATACGTTGAAAAGGTGGTGTAGGCACCCACGAAACCCACGGCAATGCCCAGGCGGATCGGATCGGGAATATTCATCCGGGGTTGGGCCCAGGTCAGAAACCATCCGAGAATGAAACATCCGGTGATATTGATGAAAAATGTGCCAAATGGGAACAGTGCAGAGAACCGACCGAACAGCCGGGCGATACCATAACGGGCCATGGCACCAAAGAATCCGAAAGCCCCGATCGACAGCCAAATCAAAACTGCTTTTTTCACGCCGTACATCCTGCCATGGATCACGAAAACAAAAAAACCCCGATGGATTATCTCCGCCGAGGTCACAACAATAATCCCAGCGACTTCATTCGCCAGGAGTCATCAGTTCCGGAAAACCGGAACGGTTCAGGTGAACTCCATCACCCTTAAACACAGAGACATATTAGCCGATGACGCGCCTCAACGTCAAATCTCGCCAACATCTCGCCAAAGTTCCACGGGACGCAGAGTTTCGTAACGCGGCAGTCCGACTTAAAACGTCACGGCGTTCTCCCGTGAGTGCTGCCCCCCACGGTCAACGGCTCCATTTTTCCGCCGCCGGCGATCTCATGTCCGCCAAATATCCGCTCATACAGATCAGCGCCGAAACTTGTCTGCAAAGGTTGGCCGGGAAGCAGCTTAAAGGGGCGTGAGCCATCAGTTCCTCTTTCGGCCTTGAGAAACAGGACGTTGCTCTCCGGGCCTTTCCAGAAACTACTGGCAAATTCGTATAAATGTGTGATGAAGAAAACTTTCACGTGAGCCTCCAACAGCGCGTTGACAATCTGTCTGGCGATTTCGGATCCCTCCAGTTCATTGGTCGCCGCGAAAGATTCATTAAACAGCAGTATCGAATTTGGAACCAGCATATCGGCGATATGACTCATACGGGAAAGTTCCTCGGCAAATTTTCCGCTGGCCATGGTGGCGTCTTCTTCATGTTTGTAATGGGTGAACAGACCGCCGCATATCTCCGCTTCAAACGCTTCCGCTGTCACAAACATCCCCGCCTGCATCATGAGCTGGGCCACGCCGATGCCACGCAGAAAAGTTGTTTTGCCACCCTGATTGGCACCGGTGATGATCACAAGACTTATTCCATCGGCGTCTAAACCATTCCCGACCACGTTTCGGCCTGTGTGCAGGATCAGACAAATATCGCATAAGGACACCGCTTGACGGATTGCTGATCCGATTGCTGCGGGAGCGGGAAAACATACCGGCACCTCCATTGCCGCAAGTTTGCGGTGCAGGTTCACGCAGCCCAGATAAAACGCCAACTCGGTTTGCAGCGTGACAAAAAAACTCTGGATGTGGTCGGCCGACTGTGCCACCGCATTGGCCACCTGATTGATCCCCCGATCCCGCAGGTCGGAAAATGCCCTGGCCCCCGCCTCATCGCGTGGATGAATGCGAATGGTCAGGGCACGCGGCTTTTTGGAAAACAGACGGCCCAGCCAGGACCGGCGCGGATCCGGGGTTTTGCGTAATACGTAATGGATTCCCTGATTTTCGTCCCCCAATCCGGCGCTTACCAGAACACCCCGCCTGAATTGAAGATCCTGGAGATCATTTTTAATCCGGCCCGAATATTCTTCCGTTAATTCTGTTTTTATTTGGTCAAATAGAGCCTTAAATCCCTCTGAATTAAAGGCGTCAGAATGGCCATCCGCCAAGCCTCTCAACCTGTCAAGCAGACCGGTTAACATCCGCAAATGGCCAATTGCGTCTGATAAAATGCCGCCGGGATACCGGCTGAAAATCCCCAACCAATGCTGTTGCTTGCTGTCGGTGGCTTCGCGTGCCAGATCATAAATACATTTGACAACGGGATAGTGCCGCAGACAATCCTGCAGAACCGCCTGGCGGTAAAGGATCGTTTCCAGATCATTATATACGCCGGTTACAATGGCCTGTCGGGCTGCCTGATATACGAATTCATCACCAGCGGCCATGGCCTCAAACAAAATGGGCAACTCCAGATCCCGCGTCAAAGCATCTTCATTGGGCGGCTTTTTTTCTCCGGCATGGAGGTCACGATCACGGAACATCAAATGCACTTTCACGGATTGAGCCTCCGGCTGAGCCATTGGTAAGTTACCCGATGCTTCTCGGCAATTGCCAAGGCATAGGCCAGTCCGTCTGCGGGCTTTCTTTCGATGCGATACGTGCGCAATACCGGATTTTCGGTCACGATAGCCGCGACCATGCTGACGGTTTTCTCATTCAATCGTGAAAGTTCATCGAGAAATGTCACACAAACGCCCAGAACATCAAGTTCAGATAGACGTTGCATGATCTTTTTACCCAGATACAGCCCGTCCTCCACGCTGGTAGAGGAGAATATTTCGTTCATGATGATAATACTGCTCCCCGTGGCCTCCTGAAGAATCCGATGAATCCGGATCAGATCATCCTGCAGCTTACCATGCAGTGTTGCGATATCTTCTGTTTTTTCAAAATGGGTAAACAGACGGTCACAGAGAAAAATGCGAGCCTCGGCCCCGGGAACCGGATATCCAAGGCTTGCCAGATAATGCAACTGCCCGAACATGCGGGCAAAGGTCGTCTTTCCGCCCTGGTTCGGCCCGGAAATAACACATATTCTTTCGCAGCCCTTCAGGCTGAAATCATTGCGGACAACCATGGAGCCTTCGCGGATAAGTTTCCCGGCCAGCGCCAAATCAAATGTTTCACGGCCGCTTATATGCTTATCCGTGGCTGAAACATCGGGATAGCAGAACTGCAATCCTGCCCGTTTGAATACTTCGGCGTATTCGTGAAAGGCCACGTAAAACTGTATCTCCCGGTCAAACACAACAATCACATCATCGAGAAAATCGACGTGTTTTGCGCAGAAAAGATCCAGGGATTTGAATACATCAGGGTTCAGCGCCGCCACCCGGTCCAGTATCTGCGCTTCAATATGATTCATGCCCGAGGAATCCGGTAGTTTGACTTTATAATCCTTGGCCGCACCTTGCTTGAACTTCTCGAATGTCTTCTCAATGACTTCACCATAGTCAATGTCGGAATCATCATTTCGCACGGTGATCCAGCCGTCACCAAGCACCAGGCTATACTTGATGGCGGAAAGGTCGGTACGCAGTTGTGCTGAATGGCGGCCAAGCGTTTCGAAGTCACCGGAATGCAAATATTGCTGCAGATACGTATAGAACGCCCGAAGGCCGGGTGAATTTACCCCGGTCTCATGCAGATCGCGGCACAGCTGTAACACCGCACGGCAGTAAATTTCGACAGCGTGCAGAAAATAGCCCTGTTGATAGTACTTGTAGGTTGGTTTTTGCCATGCCGCAAGATGCATACGCACAGAACGCATCTGCTGCGAAAATGATTTGATGCCCGTAAAAAGAGAGTGATTTTCAAGTTCAAGCATAACCGCTTGACGATACCGCACTTGGGCGGGATTGGTCAGGCGCGTGTAATAAAGTGGAAGAAGATTATATTCTTCGCGTCCGGATGTAATGGCACCAACAATTTGGTCGAGATTCAGATCACGGAAATACGCCGGTGGCTCAATTGTTATCGGGGTGCGTTCGTCGTTCGATGGCTCAAAGAGAATGCTGCGGAAGTTCGTGGGTAAATTCTGCATGGCCGGCCACCGATCCTGAAGTCAGTTTCGGTAGGAGTCATCAGCGCGGCCTGCGAAGTAGCCCGCATTTTCGGCGAACTCCATCGCCGAGTGACGAAAACGTTCGTCACATGATTACAACTATATCTGTTTCACGTGCCAAAGCAAATTGGCCCGGTTGAATTGATACTCCGCCGGGCGTCGTCGTTTCAACTGACTGATTTGACTATTAGATAATCCGGGGATATTGTCCATACATCGCAGGTGGTGGAGTCCGCCTTGAAACCGCTTCTGTTCTGGAAGCCAATGACTCCTGAGGCATGGTTTGGCTGTGCTCAGGTTGGTGAATTGGTCCAAGGGAACAGGGGTGTCCATGCGGATTATGCTCATTTCAGATGTACATGCCAATCCTTGGGCGCTAAAGGCCGTGGCCGAAGATGCGGGGGATGTCGATCACATTCTGTGTGCCGGTGATTGCGTTACGTATGGTACGCGCCCGGCCGAGGTAATCGCATGGCTGCGAGAGCGCGGAGCCATTACAGTGCGGGGAAATCATGATGACGCGGTAGCTTTTAATCATCATCCGCGCGCGGCCCCTGCCAAAGCGCATTTGGCGCTGACCTTGCGTGACTGGACACAGACGAAACTTGAAGCGGCACAGATTCAATGGCTGGCGCGGTTGCCGCTGATTATTACATGGGAAATATCCGGGGCGCGGTTTGTGATGGTTCACGCCACGCCACCCGATCCGCTGTACGACTATCGGCTCACGCCCAACGCCCCGCATTCTATCCTGACCGAAACGCTGACGGGTTTTGAAGCGGATTTTGTGGTTCTGGGCCACACGCATCTCCCCTTTATACGAAAGCATAACCGAATGACTGTGGTTAATCCCGGATCCGTCGGGCAACCGCTGGATGGTGATCCGCGAGCGGCCTACGCTATCTGGGAGGATGGTGAAATTACATTGCATCGCGCAGCGTATGACCATCGGGAATTAATCAGCACCCTGGATGAATTGGCTTTAACGGATGATCTGTACTGCAGCTTAAGGCGATCCTTTGAACTTGGAAGAATGATTTAGTTGATGTGACACAGGAGTATTTCCCATGACTGGAAAAATAACCCATGCCCGTGCTGTTGAGATTCTGGATTCGCGCGGCAACCCCACGTTGAAGGTGTATGTCACGCTTTCCTCTGGAGTCACGGGCGCGGCGGCGGTTCCTTCCGGTGCATCCACGGGTGAAAATGAGGCGGTGGAATTACGTGATGGGGACGCCCATCGGTATGGAGGTAAAGGCGTTTTGATTGCGGCAGAAAATGTCAACAGCCGAATATCTCCCAGGATTACGGGGATGGAGTCGCACAACCAGGCTGAATTGGATCGCACGCTGTGCGAACTCGATGGAACGGATAATTACAGCAAACTCGGGGCCAATGCGATACTGGGAGTTTCCATGGCCGTAGCGCGGGCGGCGGCAGCGCAATCCGGGCAGGCGCTGTATGAGTATCTCGGCGGCGCGTCGGCGTGCACGCTTCCGCTACCGATGATGAATGTCCTCAACGGGGGCAAACATGCGGCCAATAGCGTCGATTTCCAGGAATATATGATTGTTCCCCTTGGAGCACCCAACTTTGCGGAGGCCTTGCGCTACGGTGCGGAAACGTACCATGCTCTGGCGGCTATTCTGCGCAATCGGGGATATGCAACCGCCGTGGGCGATGAAGGCGGTTTTGCCCCGAACCTCACGAGCAACGAAGAGGCGTGTGAACTGCTGGTGGAGGCCATCACGCATGCCGGGTATGAGCCGGGGGCGGATGTGGCAATAGCGATTGATCCTGCGGCGAGTTCGTTTTACATCAAGGGGGAATATGATTTGAGCCGGTCCGGTCAAGGCCGCCGCACTGCCGAAGAAATGTGCCGACTCTATGAGTCGTGGGCGAATAAGTACCCCCTGGTCTCCATCGAAGACGGGTTTGCGGAAAATGACTGGGAAGGGTTTCAGGCGCACACGGCGTCGTTGGGTGCAAAGATTCAGATTGTCGGTGATGATATCTATGTGACCAATACCAAATTTATCCAACGTGGTATCGCCGCCAAAGTCAGCAACGCGGTGCTCATTAAACTCAATCAAATTGGTACTGTAACGCAGACTATCGAAGCCATTACACTATGCCGCAAAGCGGGCTGGAATTTTATTATTTCTCATCGTTCCGGTGAAACAGAGGATGCGTTTATCGCCGATTTTGCTGTGGCGATGGGCGGGGGGCAAATTAAAACCGGTGCCCCGTGCCGCAGCGAGCGGGTAGCAAAATATAACCGACTGCTGGAAATAGAACTGGAATTAGGATCCAAGGCCAAATTTAAGAATCCGTTCAAAGTTCAGGCAACTCCGGCGAGATAAGGTAAGCTACAGACATTATGGTACGGATGATACTGTTCAATCTGATCCAAGTCGCGGTGGTGATGTTTTTGTCACCCTTGGGGGTGGGCATTTTGAATCGACTCAAAGAGCGTGTGGCCGGCAAAAAAGGCTCCAGCATTTTTCAGACCTATCGGGATATATGGAAACTTTTTCATAAAGACCAGATACTTTCCAGTGAAAGCACCTGGATTTTCCGGGCAACGCCTTATGTCTGCTTTGCGGCACCGATTCTGGTCACGATGCTGATTCCCGTGCTTACAAGCTATCCGCTATTTTTTGCGTTCATGGGGGACATGATCGGCGGCGGCTTTGTTCTGGCGCTGGGTGGATTTTTCGCCACGATTGCCGCAGTGGACACCGCCAATCCCTACGGAGCCATGGGCGCCAGCCGCACGCGCATGGTGGGTTTCCTGGCCGAGCCGGTGTTTATGGTGGTGTTTTTTACGGTCTGCTTCGTGGCGAATTCGACAATTCCCTACATTGTGCAGCAGAAATGGGTGCATCCCGAATCCAATTTCTTCAACCCCGCGCATATTCTTGTGGCGGTGGCTTTTTTTATGCTGATTCTGGCGGAGACCGGGAAAATTCCAGTGGATAATCCATCGGGTCATTTTGAACTGGCCATGATTGACGAATCCAAGTCCCTGGAATATTCCGGCTCCGGGGCGGCGTTGATGAAATGGGCCGGCAGCATGAAGTTCATTGTGCTTCTGTGCATTTTTCTCAATGTTCTTATTGCGCCGTGGGGGCTGGCATCGGGGACCGCTTTGGGCGACGTGCTTTTGGCAATACCGCTGATATTTATCAAAATCCTGATGGCTATAGGGGTGATCGTGATCGTGGAAAGTTCGCTGGCTAAGTTGCGACTTTTCCGTATTACCGCGTTTTTGGGCCTGGCGTTTGTGGTGGCGGTGGCCGCCGTGCTGACGCGGATGATGACCACCTGATCGGGGAAAGGTACGGCGATGACTCCGGATAAAGTTGCATGGATTCATGAACTGATTCTGCTGGTGGCGGGCTTTTTTCTGCTATGCAGTTTCGGGCTTATCGCG
>JAJZGH010000216.1 GCA_021798635.1 Planctomycetota bacterium
ACGGTGCACACAATCATTCATTTAATGGCGCTGGTGTACGTATTAACGCCGCCAACAATGTGCTTATTTCACATTGTTACATTCATGGCAACGATATGGGGATTATGAGCAATGGCGACCTGAACCGCAGAACCGGTGCCGACCAGCAGATTGAATTTTGCCACATTATGCGCAACGGAAGTTATAAAGAGCCAGGCTATAATCACAACCTTTATCTGGGCGGCACCAGCGCACTGATTCGCGGATGCAATATCTCGCATGCCTTAACCGGCCATGATATCAAAAGCCGTTGTCATATCACCTGGATTGAGTATTGCTATATACATGGCTCGAATAACCGGGAAGTGGACCTTGTGGACGACAAGGTTAATACCGCCGCCCCCGGCAGCGATGCGGTCATACTGGGGTGTGTGATTGCCAAAGGGCGGGGTAATGGCAATCATGAGGTGATCCATTTCGGACAGGACGGCGGGGGACCACATAACGGCACCTTATTTGTCATCCATAATACGATCCGCACCCCCTGGCCCGGGCCGGTATTTGTCATGTCGGCAAGCGGTGCACATATATTGTGCTGCGATAACAGGATCGTCGGACCGCGCGGTCGGCTTAGTCTTACGCTGTTTATCCATGGTGCCAAAGCCGGCAATTTCTCCGGAAGCGGCAATTGGCTGTCCGCAGGTTATGGAATCTGGCGGAAAATGCTGGGCGGCCGCCTGATTCCCTGGCCGCAGGCGCGCAGGCTGTTACCCCAGACCAATCTGCCCGTCCACGACCGTCAGCTAAAATTCCTGCGCCATGGACAACTGGTAAACTGGCCAGGGACAGCCGCCGGTGCGGGAAAAAATTAGAAATTGAAGAGTTGATCGCCCACTGCGATCGTGCCGGAAACAGATGATCAGGTGAACAGGTGACCGCAAGAGGGGCTGGAACGTCTCGGCGACAGCCACTCTTTTAGTCCCAACCTTATTTGCTCTCCTGATCACCTCTCTACTTTCTGCTCTAATCGGGCCGCAGCCCGATTTGCACGGCCAGCAGGCCCTTCTGAAAATGCAGGCGGTTTTCGGCTTGTTGAAATACGATGCTGCGATCGAAATCCATGGCCTGATCGGTTATTTCCACCCCCCGATACGCCGGCAGGCAGTGCATGACTACCGCGTGGGCTGGGGCGGCGGAAATGAGTTTTGCGTTGATCTGGTAGGGAGTAAAGATCTTCATCCGCTGCGCTTTTTCACTTTCCTGCCCCATGCTGACCCAGGTGTCGGTATAAATAATATCCGCGGCCCGAACCGCCTCCGTGGGGTCCGTAGTGGCCTGAAAATCAAATCCGGGGACACTTGATGCGGTTTGAATATCCGAGTGTTGCAGTTCATAGCCGATGGGCGCAGCGATGCGGAACTTTAAGCCGAACACCGCGCAGGCTTCCATGAGTGATCGGGCGACATTATTGCCATCACCCACGTACGCCAGCGTCAAGCCTGAAAGAGATCCGAAGTGTTCGCGAATGGTGAGCAGATCAGCCATCACCTGACAGGGATGGCTGCGGTCGCTAAGGGCGTTGGTTACCGGGCGATTGCTGAAACGGGCTAGTTGCACAAGGGTGTCATGCGCAAATGTACGGGCCATAATGGCGTCACAAAATCCCGAAAGCACGCGAGCGGCGTCGGGGACGCTTTCGCGCGTACCCAAGCCGATTTCACCGGGCGTAATGTAAATGGCGGCTCCACCCAGATGGGTCATAGCCACTTCAAAACTCACCCGTGTACGCAAGGAAGGCTTTTCAAAAATCATGGCCAGGGTCTTGCCCGCGGCCACGGGGTCGTTGCGGCCCGTGGAGCGATATTGTGCTTTAAGCCGTGCCGCCACGGCCAGCAGATGTTCCAGCGTGGCGCGCGGCATGCCGAGAATATCAATAAAATCAAATTTGCCGCCCGGCGGCGAGTTGTTGGTCTGGTTCATGATGTCGCCTCAGTTCAGATTACATATCCGCTGATCTTGGGATAGATACTCATGCCATTAGGATCGGATAATTTCCGTGCCCACGCCCTGATCGGAATAAATTTCCAGCAGCAGGGAATGGGGGATTCGGCCGTCAATAATATGTGTTTTCTGCACGCCGCCATCCAGGGCGATAAAGCACGCCTCCACTTTGGGCAGCATTCCTTCGCCAATATTTCCCGCGGCCACAAGCTTTTCAATTTCCTCGCGTGAAACACTGCGCAAAAGCGAAGCCGGATCATCCTTGCTCCGGCGTATGCCGTGCGTATCGGATACCAGCACCATTTTTTCCGCCCGGCAGGCGGCGGCGACAAATCCAGCAGCGGTGTCGGCGTTGACGTTGAGCTTGCCGCCGGCGTTATCCAGAGCGATTGGGGCGATGACCGGAATATAATCCGCCGCCGCCAGGGCCTGCAGTAATTCCGAATTCACGCGCGTAATCTGCCCGACGCGGCCAATATCAATGCGTGGATTGGTTGGATCGGATAAGTAAAGTTTCTCGGCAAATAGCACCGCGCTGCCCAGCGAATTTAACTGCATGGCCTTGCCGCCCAGTTCCCCAATGGTCTGCACAATAAACGTATTGATGTCATTGACCAGCACATGCTCGGCAATGGCCAACGTGCGGTCATCGGTATAGCGGCGGCCCAGAACAAACTGCGCCTCAATGCCCGCTTCGTTCATCGCCTGCGTGATCGCCTTGCCTCCGCCGTGCACTACCACCGGCCTCATACCCACGGCATGCATAAATACAATATCAGTAAGGACCTTGCGGAACTCCTCCCGGGAATCCATAAATGAACCGCCGAGTTTAACGACGACAATTTTCTCGTTGAAACGCTGGATATATCCCAACGCCTCAATAAGCGAGCCGGCTTTATCAAGAATTGTTTTATCCATAGCCACGTCCAAGGGAAACCCCCGTTAAAATTTATTGATCATCCGCAGCCGCGCGGTTAAAAAATAACCGGCCCCCGGCCTGTTCTGTCCGGCGTGGGGGTTTGGTAAAGTATCCGATATTCCCGCGCGGGGAACAAACAGGGCGATGAGAATACGACTGCTTGGCGCACAACGCAAGGTTTTTCCGGAGGAAAAGTCCGGAAATCTCATAACCGCCCCGCAAAATTGCCCGAATTTCAGCAATAAACTAAAAATACGTCGCTTTGTCACTTGAAACTGCCCTGCCCTTGCCACTAGCATCATGCGGTGCTTATTGGTGATATTGTTTGGATTATACCATGCCTATGGATTCTATTTTGCAGGAAACGTCTCATACCTCCGGTCCTCCGATTCTTGACCCGCGCCCTTATCGCCGAAAAGATGCCGGCGATGTATTGGCGGTGGGCTTGGCCACTACCGTTTTGATGTGGTCAGTGGGATACATTTTCCGCATGCCGGGAGATCGTGTGCCGGCACCGCTGATATTGGCGGCGCTGGTGGCGATACTCATCGGCGGCGGTTTTGTGGGCGCTTGGCGCACGCGGCGCGGGCCGATCGGCGGATTATGGGTGGGACTGATCAGCGGATCGCTGAATCTTCTGGTATTGGGTTCACTGGGCAGGGACCTTACCACCGACCATCGCATTATTGCTTATGAATTTCTCTGGGCACCTGTCAGTGTAATTTCCGCCGGGCTGCTGGCGTGGATCGGAGGTTTTTTTGGTGCCCGCTTAAATCCGGAGCGGCGGCAATACCTGCATCCGGAAGGATCATTGACACTTTCCACCGTTATTGCCACCTTGGTTTTGATAATGGCCGGCGGCATGGTCACTGGTCTTAACGCCGGGCTATCTGTGCCGGATTGGCCGGACTCGTTCCGCTTCGGCATGTTCTTTTTTCCGTTATCCCATATGACCGGCGGCGTATTTTTTGAACATACCCACCGCCTGTTCGGCACGCTGGTGGGGCTGGCCACACTCATTCAGACCATTTATTTATTTCGGCATGAAAGCCGACGCTGGGTTAAGTGGACCTCTTTCACTGCCTTGATCATGGTGATTTTTCAAGGCCTGATGGGTGGCTTGCGCGTCACGGGGCATTTTACACTGGCCAAATCCCGACTTGGGATGGACCCCAGCACCCCGCTGGCCATTATCCATGGAGCTTTCGGCCAAGTGTTTTTTGCCGTATTGGTGGTGTTGGCGGCGGTGTGCTCCCCAAGCTGGACCAGCAACCTGCAGCCTAAGCCGCGATTAAGCGCCCAAATTGGCCGCGGTATCGCCTGGACACTTGTGGGTGTACTTCTGGTGCAGTTGACGTTGGGAGCCATTCTCCGGCATGTTGGGGGTGTGCTACTTTTGCATATCAGCGTTGCGGTCATTGTCCTGCTGCTGGCTTTGTTTTCCGGCGCTCGCGCGTGGGGGATAAATCCGGACCAACCGATTCTTAAACGTGTCGGTCTGGCTTTGCTTTGCGTCGTGTCGCTGCAGGTGCTTTTGGGCGTCTGCGCGGTGATCGCCCTGGGCGGCGGCGGTCCTCTGGAGCATCCGGATTTGGCCCAGGCCGTGGTGACCACCGCGCATCAGACCACGGGAGCCGTGCTGCTGGCTATTGCGGTGCTGCTGGCCGTCTGGACCGTGCGGCTGGAATCGCCGGTTAGCTTGAAGCAGTTGGAATCTATATAATGCCACCGGCAAAAATGAATCAGGAGATTCATAAGCATGAATCTATGCGATAATTTTTCTTGCAAACTCAACCTTCGCTGCGTATTAGCAGTGGTGGCAATGGCTTCCCTGCCTACGCTCGGCGGGTGCCAGGAACAGCTTTTTACAGGACGCGACCAGAATATTCAGGGAAAATCACAGTATTTTCCCGATCCGCACCCTATTGAGCAGTCTCATTCCGAGACGGGTACCGGCGGAGGGGCGATGCCGTTTGGCGGTCAGAATGGATTTTAACCTTTCACGCTTGTGCCTTGCCACCCCTGATTTGCAGGCTTTATCAATCGCTGGAAGCCGCCAATAAATCCGGTCATTTGTCTTAAGGCCGGCAGGCCGCATAAGATAGAACAGGCTCTCAGGCCCTTGGCAGCTAAAGTTTGTGTTGCTGCCGATTCAGGACGAGGTATGGCTAAAACCGTAAGTGTACAACAACGCAACCCTGATGAAGGGCAGGAATATCTCGATATTCTTGAACCCCTGCTGCAAGCAGGTGATTTAAACCGGACGGCGGAATGTGTTAAACGATTCTGGTGCGGTGGCAAATTGTGCGCGTTTTTAACGCACAGCGAGCCTGAAGTTCGCCGCGCAGCGGCCATGGGATTAACCCTGGTGGGAAATACTCGTGCCATTGATCCACTGGTTACCGCCCTTCATGACACGGATTTGCGGGTGTATGAATTAGCCCAGGATGCGCTATGGGCGATCTGGTTTCGTGCGGGCGACGCGCGTGCTTGCGGCCACCTCAGGTGCGGTGCACATCATCTCAATCATGGGAATCTTGATACGGCGGTGGAAAAATTCAACCTCGCCATTCAGGTCGATCCAGGATTTGCCGAGGCGTATAATCAGCGAGCCATTGCCGGTTATCTAGCGGAGCGCTATGCCGTTTCCATTGAGGATTGCCGCCGGACATTGGCCATTATTCCCCAGCATTTCGGAGCCATGGCCGGCATGGGCCATTGCCACGCCCAGGTGGGAAATTTTTCCGACGCACGGCAATGTTATTGCCAAGCCCTGGAACTCAATCCACGGATGGAGGGCATCGCGGCATCTCTGGAGCAGATCCAGGCCCTCCTGGAAAAGCCGGCGGCATAGCAATAGATCTCAAATAACTTCCTCGGAACCTCACAATCCGGCTTACCATCCCCCACATAGCCGCCGGCTTTGCCGGTGGTGCCGCATGAGAGTGCAAGCCAAATCGGGAATTTATTTCGGACCTGTTCCTTAAGCAGTTTTTATTATCCTAATAACGCCTGGCCAAAAAGTCGCACGGCATTGGCGGAAGTAATTTCAGCGGTTTGTTCAAGCGTCCATCCGCGTTCGGCGGCGACACGTTCGGCCACATACGCGGTAAATGCCGGCTCATTGGGTTTTATTTTTCGCACCGCCTGAGGAGTCAGGTAAGGCGAATCGGTTTCAATGAGTATACGATCCTCCGGAACCAGTTTGCACGCCTCTCGCACATCCGGGGCATTTTTGTATGTAATAACCCCGGTAAAGCCAATATACGCCCCCAATTCCAGCCATTGCCCGCATTCCTTCGGCGTGCCGGTAAAACAATGCACCACAAAGCGCATATTCGCGTGCCGGTGCATAATTTCCAGGGCATCCGCATGGGCGTCGCGCACATGCAGGATCATCGGCAACTGTAACTCCTCCGCCAGGGCAATCTGCCGCTGAAAAATAGTTTTCTGCACCGGCGGCAAGGCCGAGTTGCCATGATAATCAAGCCCGCATTCCCCCACCGCCAGCACCTTTGTCGAACTGCCAATCGCATATCGCAATTCCTCGACAAAAGTTTCCGCCGCCTCGTCGGCATAATGCGGGTGAATACCCAGTGCCCCAAAAACTTGTCCATGCGCGGCCAGCGTTTCCAGCACCCGCGGATGATCCGCGGGATGCGTGCCAATGCAGATCATCCGCGGCACGCCCGCCAAAGTCGCACGGCGCACCACCTCCGCCTGCTGCCCTTCCAGACCCTCATAAGTCAGATGGCAATGTGTATCAATCAACATAACCGGATTTTACCACACCGCCCCCTCACAGTCACAGGGGTGGCCAAGCGCACCCTCCCACGGGGTAGTCCCAAAATGTCCCCCCTGTCCCGCCGCTCATGACAATCTGGTCGTCCGCGCCAATGGCGATCCCAGAAGTGCGCATACGAATGTCACAACATTCCAGTATGACAATAACGGAAATTTGACGCAGGAATCCGGCCCATCAGGTACAATAAATTACGTGTACGATCTTGCCACACAACGTCATACCGAAACTTGGACGGGCGCTGACTATGCCGACGCCGTCTCGGACATCAAATATGGCTACAACTCCATGGGTGAACTCGCCAGTGTGACCGTCCTGAAGGAAAACGGCCAAACCCCGGCGGCAGTAACATCCAGCACGCAATACAACGCCACCGGCGGCACCAGCACTACGAATCTTCCCAACACGGTCTACAGCTATGATGCCGGCGGCAGATTGGAAACCACCTTCGATTCCGCCACCGGCATCACAACCAGTTACGCCTACAAACCGAACACCAACTACATCGGCACCGAAACTGTAACCCGTAACCTGTCACCTGTAACCTTAGCTGTTTACAGCTATACGTATCGTGCGGATGGGTTGAAGACTGGGGCCACAGAGACGACACTGTTGCACAGCGGAGCAACCGATACCGCAACGTTATCGTGGCAATACGATGCTCTGGATCGCCTGATACAGGAAACATCCACCGATAGCGGCAATACCGCGAGAAATTACACCAACAATTACTCTTACCTCTGATCTTGTCAACCTCAGTGCGACGATTTGCCGCGGATTTTTCATTTTTTCAGTTTTTATCCAGTCTTCACGTTACAACCTCCGCCAAAGCTTTTACAGGGGAAGAAGGGGAACCGGTGGGGGTTTGGGGGCGGGGCTTGGGGCCTGATGGCCCGCCCCCAAGGGCTTTGGCGCGGAAGGTCTCTTGTCTTTGTCCGGCAATCACCGCCAGCAGCCCGGTGTCTGCGAGCATACGCTGCTCTCCGGCCGGGAGTTCTTCCAGCGGCTTGGGTTCCACGACGCCTTCCTTCCGGCAGACTTCCTGCAACGGGGGAATCCGCTTGGATCGGTTGCCGGTTCCGTAGTTGGGATGCTGGGTGGAACCTTTCTTCGTGCCCGTTTTTCGCCGTCTGCCGCCGCCGCGAATTCGCAGGCGTGCAAGCTTGGCCTGCACGGTCGCCGGCTGGGCGTAACGGTACGGCTCCCGGGTTTTGAGCATCAAATATGCGATGGTCACCAGTTTGCGTGCTGTGGCTACCACCGCTACGTTGCGATTCTTCTTTTTTGCCAGCCTGCGGAAAAATACGCCCAGCGGTCCGGGATGCTTATCCAGGTGCTGGGCCGCTTCAATGAGCATCCACCGCGCATGGCTGTTGCCCTGTTTGGTAATCGGGCCGTGGTAGCAGTGTTCAGCGGATTGGTGTGTCGATGGCGTCAAGCCCAGATAGCTGGCGGCGTGGTCTCCATCCTTAAAGCGGTGGATGTCTCCAAAAGCCGCCAGCAAGGTCATAGCCACAGGGTAATCCACCCCCGGAAGCGTCATGAGTAACTTGGCCTGATCGCATTTCCAGGCGACGGCGGCGATCTGCTTATCGAGCTTTTCGATCTCGCGTTCCAGAGAATCCAGAATTCGTAAGTCGCTGTCGATATAGTCTCGCACCTGCGGATTCAGGGGCACCTGCTTTAGCCAGGTCATACCGGCTTTTTCAAAGAGCTTGTCAACCGGAGCGGCCACCAGTTCCCCGGCCAAGTGCGAATGGATACGGTTCTTGACTGCTGTGCGATCCTGCACCAGAGCCGTGCGGCGGGCGACTTGCTGCCGCAGGCGACGGGTGTCGTCATCGGCTACCCACACGCCGGGCAGATAATCACAGCGTAGCAGTTGGGCCAATACCTGGGCGTCTACCTTGTCGGTCTTGACACTGGCCTGGGCAATGGCTTTGGTCTTCAGTGGATTGCTGACCTTCAGCAGGCCGCACTGGGAAGAAAGTATTGCGCAGATCGCCCAGGTATTGCTGGTGG
>JAJZGH010000217.1 GCA_021798635.1 Planctomycetota bacterium
GAGTACTATCTTTGTTTCACGAAAAGCGGGCGGCTGTGGTGCGTCGGCCACCAAAGTTGGAAAACGGGTCAGCGTACACCAGCACAACTTGCGGCCATGGCGGTAAACCTTTCCGGCCTTTCGAAAGCGCTGGCACCAAGCGAGCGCGCGAAAAAGTGACAATCGTCGGTTCGACGAGCCTTTGCAGAAATGATTTTGCAACCGATGGTCGGTTGGCGGCACTGGATCAACCACCGGATTACCATCCGGTGCTCGGCGGGCGGGTCGTGGTTGGAGAGCGCCGTGGTGATAAGCCGATGGTCGGTTGGCGGCACTGGATCAACCACCCGATTACCATCCGGTGCTCGGCGGGCGGGTCGTGGTTAGAGAGCGCCGTGGTGATAGCCCGGTGGTTGGTTGGCGGCGCTGGATCAACCACCGGATTACCATCCGGTGCTCTATAGGCTCCAGCGGGGGCGTGACAGAGCACTGGTGGGTTTACCCACGGGCAAGCAAAATAGCAGCGCCAGCGATTCCCAAGCATTCTAACTCCTAACTCCTGCGTCCTCGTCGCCCCCCTGCATGATCTTTCACGGCATCGCGTTATGCACAATGGCGGGGATGTGGTATTTTTATGGGGTCTTTTATTCCGGAGATTTTACGTGAGCGCAGAATCCAATTCGACTGAAACTATGGAATTGTCGCCGCAGGAGCTTCAGAGTGTGGAGAAGCTTCAGGACGGCTTTACAAAAATCCGGCGGGAACTGGCCAAAACCGTGGTTGGCCAGGATCAGGTCATTGAAGAACTTCTGATCGCCTTATTTTGCCGGGGGCATTGTTTGCTGGTCGGTGTGCCGGGGTTGGCTAAAACGCTGCTGGTATCGACGTTATCAAAAACATTAAATCTAAGTTTTAGCCGCGTGCAGTTCACACCCGATCTCATGCCCTCGGATATTACCGGCACGGAAGTTATTGAAGAAGACAAATCCACCGGCCAGCGGTCGTTGCGGTATGTGAAAGGCCCGATCTTTGCCAACGCTGTCCTGGCGGATGAAATTAATCGCACGCCGCCCAAAACCCAGGCGGCGCTGCTGGAAGCCATGCAGGAACATCAGGTGACCGCCGGCGGCGTGCAGCGGCCATTGCCTGAACCATTCTTTGTCATGGCCACGCAAAATCCCATTGAGCAGGAAGGCACCTATCCTCTGCCGGAAGCGCAGTTGGACCGGTTCATGTTTAATGTGCTGGTAAGCTACCCGACCGAGCAGGAGGAATTTGACATTGTGCGCCTCACCACCGCCCCCCGCCATGTGCAGGTGGAACATGTTCTGACGGCTCAGGAAGTTTTGCAGTTGCAGGAGCTCGTGCGGAAAGTGCCCGTGCCGGATCATGTCGTGCGGTACGCGTTGCGTTTAACCCGGCAGACGCGGGTGTCGCAGCCGGATGCGCCAAAATTTGTGAAAAATTATGTGGCCTGGGGTGCCGGGCCGCGGGCCTCACAATACTTGGTGCTGGCGGGCAAAGCGCGGGCGCTGTTGCAGGGGCGGTATCATGTCAGTACGGAAGATATCCGTGCGGTGGCGTATCCAACCTTGCGACATCGCGTGTTGACCAACTTTAATGCCGAGGCCGAGGGCATACATTCCGATGATATTATTCGCATGCTCATTGAGCATACTGATCAGGATGATCAAAGCGCGAAGGTAACCGCAGGTATGCCCAAGGTGCTGCACACCGCGTGAAATGGCGGAACGTGTAGAATGGTTGTAAGTGGAAATCTAAGAGTTTAAAAGCGTGTGCATTGGTGACTGTGGAAACCCCGCAAAAGACGGATTATAAAAAATATCTTGATCCGCGCACGCTGGCCAAGATTGCCGCGCTGGACGTGCGGGCGCGATTAATTGTGGAAGGTTTCATCACGGGCATGCACCGCTCGCCGTATAAGGGCTTTTCCATTGAATTCGCCCAGCATCGGCCCTACACCAGCGGCGACGATATTAAATATGTGGATTGGAAAGTGTTTGGCCGCACTGATCGGCATTATATTAAACAATATGAGGAGGAGACCAATTTACAGGTCATGCTGGTGGTGGATGCCTCGCATTCTATGAATTACGCGGGTCAAAGCAATCCGCAGTGGCGGAAGTTTGATCACGCCATCAGCATTGCCGCCAGTATGGCGTATGTGGCCATACATCAGCAGGACGGTGCGGGATTGGCGGTGTTCGATCAGAAGATTCGCAAGCTTTTACGCCCCAGCAACAGCCCGCGGCACTGGCGCACCATTATTGAGGAACTTTCCAATTCGCCCGGCGGCCCCAAAACCAGTACCGGGCAGGTGCTGGAGGAAATTGCTGAGGAAATCCGCCACCGCAGCCTGTTTATTGTCATCGGAGATTTTTTTGATGATGCGGTGGGCATTATCAAGGGAATCCGGCATCTACGGTATCGGCGGCATGACGTGATCATGATGCAGGTGCTGGATCATGATGAATTGGATTTCCCTTTTCGCAATACCACCATGTTCAAAGGCATGGAAGACCTTGCCGAGGTGGTGGTAGAACCGCAGGCATTACGGGAGGCGTATTTGGAGGAATTTCAGAAACACACAGAGGCTTTGCGCACCGCGTGCCACAAGTTGCAGGTGGATTTCCTGCAGATTGATACGAGTGTGCCGCTGGATATATCGTTGCCGGGATTTCTGGCCAATCGTGCGGCGCGAATTCATTAACGAGGAGTTGGCGGCGAGGAGTTAGGAGTTAGGAGTTAGAAGGTTTTGGAAGCGCTGGCGCTTCCGCTTAGTGAGTAATGAGTAGTGAATAGAGGCGAGGAGTTAGGAGTTAGAAGTTAGAAGTTAGAAGGTTTTGGAAGCGCTTCGCTGCGATTTTGCTTGGCAGGTAAACCTGCGGATTAACTGCCTGCGGGATGCGAGATGCCAGATGCAAACTTCTAACTCCTAGCTCCTAACTTCTGAATCCTGAGTTGGTACCCTCAAGCGGAGTTGTAGTGCGTTTAGTAACGCTGATTGCGGTTTTGCCTTTTGTTACGCCGTGGCTGTTTGCTGCGGGGGCGGCGGCGGTGTCGATACCGATTGTGATTCACTTGCTGAATCGGCGGCGGTTTCGGATTCAGGCTTGGGCGGCGATGGAATTTCTGCTGGCCGCCCATCGGCGTAATGTCCGGAAGCTGAAATTACAGCGCTGGCTTTTGCTGTTGTTGCGCTGTCTGGCTTTGCTGCTGCTGGCGGCGGGAATCGCGCAGTTTCTTCCGCCGGGATCGGTTCTGGGCGAGATTCTGGGACAGGCTGATCGGCTGACGGTAGTCGTCTGGGATAATGCCTACACCACGCAATACCGCCCGGCGGGACAAAAAACAATTTTCAGCCGCGGGCAGTCGCTGTTGACGCATTGGCTGAATCGATCCAATGCTCAGGGGCGCGCGGCCATCATCAGTGGTTCCACCAATCCGCATGGCCTGCTGGTTACACCTGCTGCTGATCTCTCGACCGTCAGCCGGATGGTCGCCGACCAAAAACCTTCGGATGCGGCGATTGATCTTGCAGCGGGGCTGCAACGCGCCTTGACGGTGTTACAGAAACAGAAAAAGCGGACGGGCCGCAAACGCCTCTGGCTGATTACCGATGATGCCCAGGCCGCCTTCGCTCCGCGTGCCATCGCCGGTGCTGTCACTCCTGCAGGAACTCCGCAGCGGCTGAAAACCTTAATTACCGAAATTCGTAAGACCGGTGCAACCGTGCGGGTTTTTGATGTCGGCGACCCGCACGCGGAAAACATGGCCATCACGCAACTGAAACTCGTCCGGCATTTTGCCCTTATTAACCGGCCTTTGCGGGTACGCATTGGCGTATGCAACGCCACCGCGATGCCGCAGGCGCAGGTCAAGGTCAGGATTTTTCTGGATCAGGTGGCGGCGGGTTCGGTCACGCTGCCGCGAATAAATCCGGGATCTCAGGTAACCGTTGATGCGACGTTGGGGACGGATATTACTGTTGCCGGTATGCACACCATTACCGCCAAACTCCCCGCGGACGGATTATTAATTGACAACACCCGCCGATTGGTCGTGCAGGCCCATCGGCGAATGCGGCTGTTGCTGGTGGATGGCGCACCGGGTGATCCCATGGCCGGCCGCCTGGCCAGTACCGCGTGGCTATCAACCGCGTTGGCTCCTCTAGCGCATGGCAATACGTTTGATCCGCATGTGATCAGTGCTATTGAGCTTTCCGGACAGTCTTTGCGACGTTACGCAGCGGTTATTTTCAGCGACGCGTCAGCGCCCGGCCCGCACACGGTTGAACGGTTACGCGCGTTTGTGAAAGCCGGCGGTTTGTTGCTGATATTCCCCGGGCCGCAGGTTTCAGGCCGCACGTGGAGTGCCGCGCTGCAAACCGGTCGCAAGGGGTTGCTGCCTGCGGTGATGGGGCGCATGACGGTACCGGTGAAGGACCTGCATTTTAATTTTGGCGGATCAGATAATGCCATCACCGGGCCATTTCTGGCGGCGCGGCAAAGCGGCATCCACACCGGGATAAGTTCTGTGGTTATAACGCATTATCTGGCTCTGCGCGTTATCAATACGGACCTGTCGCAAACGCTGCTTTCTTTTAATAATGGGCAACCGGCTTTATTGAGTCGGCGGGTGGGGCGGGGGGACGTGATGGCGGCGGCCTTTACCTGTGACACGCGCTGGACTGATTTTCCGGCCCAGCCATCCTTTTTGCCGTTC
This sequence comes from Planctomycetota bacterium, assembly GCA_021798635.1. The sequence continues at coordinate 4,726 of JAJZGH010000217.1, forward strand.
GTCTATCAGCTCATGTATTTCGGCATTCCAGATCGCAATGCCCGGTGGAATTTACTGGCAGGAGGGCACTTTACCTTGGCCGCGGGCGCAACGGATATCTGGCATGGCCCGCATGGAAAAACCTTTGCCCTGCGGGATCAGCAGATAGATTCACGGACGGTCGCAAACAGTCCGGCGCTCTGGTTTACCGGCTTATATCGCAACAGCACCAACACGCGACTGGCGGCGGTGAATGTGGACTCCACGGATGCGGATATCCGGCATCTTTCCGCGTCCCGCATTGCCGCGATTTTGGGCCTGCCAGTCGCGGATGTTGTCAGCGCACCGAAAACGCTGGTGCCGCAGCACAGCCATCAGGCCTCCATCGGCGGCAACGCCGGCCAACGATTGTTGCTTCTGGCGTTGATGGTATTGCTGGGAGAAACACTTTTGGCCCGGGCGTTTTCGCGCTATGATCACAAGACCGGCAGGGCCGCCAAGGCGGAGAGCAAAACATGACGGGCGTTGATATGTTGCATGGAAACAGAGCACTGGCGGCCATCAGCAGCGGTCGCTGGGCCTTGGGCACGGGGCATCCGTGGCTGATGGTGCTGCTGATGGCGATCGTGGCGGTGGTGGGGTGGTGGAGCTATCAGCATCAGACGGCAACTCCGCGGTTAAAGGTTGCCATGGCGATTATCCGCGTAGCTATTCTGGTGGTCGTCGTGGTGTTGCTGGCCAAACCGGTTTTTGTGATGATTCACACGCTGCGGCGACCGGCGGTGGTGGCCATCTGGGTGGATACGTCACGGTCCATGTCATTGCGGGATGCGTATACCAGTTCGGCTAAAATCAAACTCATTGATCAGGTGCGGCAAGCCCTGCCGGTGGCGGATTCCAAAACAAAACGTCCCACACGCTTTAATCTCGCGTGCTTTAGTCTGAATCAGGCGGCCAAAACATGGCTTGCATCACTGGCGAAAAATCAGCGCGTCGCGGTGTTTACCGGGGGCACGCACGCCCATCTGCTGGGAATGGCGGATTCGCCCGCGCAGTTGGCACCGCTGTTAAAAAGGCTGGCAGCGATGAAGCCAAATGCGGACGCCACGGATGTGCCCGGTGTCGTAGCGGGAATTTTTAATGACTTGCAGGGCCGCCCGGTCAGTGCCGTTCTGGTCTACACTGACGGACGCAGTACTGATTCGGGATCGGTCAGTCTGGTTCATCATCTGGCCAAAGCCGGCGCTACACCCATACTGGCTGTCCCGCTTGGACAGGTTCAACCGCCCTTTAATTTAAAAATTGCCCGGGCGCAAGTGGCCCGCCATGCCTTTGTGCAGGATCCCGTTGCGGTAACAGCTAATATTCACATCACCGGGGCAACGGCGGTGCAAAGCGCTACCATTCGCTTATTCCAGGAAACCAAAAACCATCGCCGGGGCAAAGCGTTGGCTGTGCGTCATATCACGATCCATCCCGGTGCATCGCAGCAAACGGTCAGCCTGATGTTTCATCCGTCGCAACCGGGAGACTATCATCTGGTGCTAATGGCCGACCCGTTGCCCCATGAATTAACGCATCGCGGCAACACCTCCCGGGGTGTCTGGACACGCGTGGTGCGGGCCAAGGTGCGAATTTTGTATGTGGAAGGTTATCCACGGTGGGAATACCGGTATCTGAAAAATGATCTGATGCGGGAAAAAACCACGTTGCTAAGTTGTCTGCTGTTATCGGCTGACAATCGTTTTGCGCAGGAAGGCAACATTCCCATCAACCGCTTTCCCGATACGCAGGCCGAGATGAATCGTTATGACGTGCTGGTGCTGGGCGATGTGAATCCGGATTATTTTTCCGCCGCTCAGGAAAAAATCATTCTCCGTTTTGTCGGGCGCTACGGCGGCGGCATGGGCATGATCGCCGGGCCGGATTACGCCCCGGACGCTTATCGCCATACCGCACTTGCACCGCTGATACCGGTTATCGCCGGCAACCCGAATAACCCCATGCTGGCACCGCCACCGGACGAACCCTTTGAACTGCATCTCACGGCTCTGGGGCGGCAGAGTATGTTGTTTCACTTTTTTGGCAGCATGAAAAAAAATCTTCGGCAGGTTGCCAATTTGCCGCCGCTGTACTGGTTTGAACCGGTCGCGGGTTTGCAACCCAGCGCCACGGTTCTGGCGGATTTGCCCAGCCATCGCATCGATGGTCGCCCGGCTCCGTTGCTGGTTTTCGGGCGCTATGGTGCCGGTCGCACGATGTTCTCTGCCGTGGAAGATACCTGGCGCTGGCGGTATTACCATGGGGCACCGCTGTATAAAAGTTATTGGCTGGAAATGATGCGAGAATTGGCCCGCCAGCGCGTGTTCGGCGGGTCGCATGGCCTGGTATTGCGCACCGAAGCGCGGCGCGTGCAGGTGGGACAGAGCAATCGCATTTTTCTTTCCGTGCGTGATCCGGAATTAACCGGTCAGATGCCGGCATCTGTCCCCATTGTGATGACTTCCAGCAACGGACGCCAGACCGTCACGCTTTCTGCGGTAAGTGCGGGTCATCGGCAATATGAGGGAGAAGTGACGCCCTGGGTTGTGGGGCATTATACCTTGGCGGCCAAGCCGGGAGTTTTGCCGGGAACGGTTAAGCCGGTGGAAATGGATGTCGCAGCGTCCATGCGGGAATTTGCCAGCCTGACCGCCGATCCGGCTGCCCTGGCTCGCCTGGTTGCCGGGACCGGCGGGGCGGTGATTTTGCCGACCAGACAAAGTGCGCTGGCCGGGCTGATTCCGGATCGCAGCATAGAGGTGGCGATCCACCAATCGCGACAGATATGGAATAAACCCTGGGCCTTGGCGCTGCTGGTAATCCTGCTGACGGTAGAATGGATACTAAGAAAGCGGGCGGGGTTGATTTGATCGGGCGTTTTAAGAGCACCGGATAACACATCGGGTGGTATGTCGGCGTCATTGGATCAACCCTCTCGGTGCGCCGGGACGGCGCTATAAAAGAATAGTAGTACGGAGAATCATCACTCATGGAGAATCCCGCCACAGCCCCGGCTCTGCTGCAGCGCATCAGCCAACTGCGCAAAACGCTGCGTAGCGCCCTGCTGCTGCATGGCATTGCGCTGGTGCTGTCGGCATTGCTGTGGGCGGCTCTGGTTTTGGCCGTGGGAGATTATTATTTCCACTTCCCCGGCATCCTGCGGCTGATCTTGCTTGTTGCGGTGCTGGGCGGAACGGTTTATTTGCTCTGGCGGGATGTTATTACCCGACTGCTGCGGCCCATTCCTGATCAGTTTCTCGCGGGAGTTTTGCAAAAGACTGCGGCCCTGCAGCATGAACAATTACAATCCGCTGTGGAATTCATGGAGAACCGCACTGATCGGCTGAATGTGCTGGCGGCCAAAGCCATTCTGGACGCTGATCAAACCGCGCAAAGTGTGCAGGTGAATACCGCGTTGTCCTGGCGGCCGGTATTGAAGTTGTGGGGCAGCGTTGTTCTGGCAATGATCGTGGCGGCTTGTGTCATTGGATTAAATCCCGGCAATGCCGCACTTTCCATGTTGCGCTGGACCGGGCCGTTTGCGAGTCATCCCTGGCCGTTGCGTCAGCGCGTGAAACTGGTGTGGAATTCCATGGATCATCTGGCACCGACCATGTGGCCGCAGGGACAGGCACTGATGTTGCGGGCGGTGGTGAAAAAAGGCTTTCGTCCGGATTTACGCGTGTGGCTGCAGGTGCGTGCGGAACATACCGCTGCCACGTCCCAACTGATGACCTGGCAGGGTGCGGCGCATGGGCATTTGTATGAGAAGGTTCTTTTGCCGCAGGGAAAATCAATTCAAGTTCGCCCCGTGGCCGGTGATGATCATCGCGAACCTTGGCTGACGATTCATTTGATGCCGCGCCCGCGCATTATGGCGATGACGGCCCGCATCGCCCCGCCGGATTATGCCAAAAAAGCTCCCACTTTTAATGTCAATGTGCTCAATCATCAGGTCCGGGTCATTG
>JAJZGH010000013.1 GCA_021798635.1 Planctomycetota bacterium
CCGGGTTGCAATGCAGTCGGAAACGCCACCGCCGGCAAAGCCGGCGGCTATGTGAGATGGGGGATCGGGTTTCCAGGAAGTTATCTGGTGCCCGCTCCCTGATACGTCCACCAGTGCGTCCGGTTCAACTTTTTTCCACGGGAGCTTATACTCTGGGGCATGAAAAATAACGCTTTGCTTATTACCAACGGCGTACTTCTGGATCCGCAGCGGCAAAAACCGGAAAAATTGGAAGTGCTCATTGTAGATGGGCTTATTCGAGCCGTCGGTACGGGGTTAAAGGCTACCGCCCCGCAGGCTGCGGTGCTGGATGCCAGGGGCGGTTATGTGGCACCGGGCCTCATTGATATTCATGTGCACCTGCGGGAACCGGGGCAGGAACATAAGGAAACCATTGCCTCAGGTTCCGCGGCGGCCGTGGCGGGCGGGTTTACCACCATCTGCTGTATGCCCAATACCACGCCCACCATTGACACTGACGCCCAGATTGAATTTGTTCTCACCCAGGCGGCACGAACCGCCCTGTGCCGCGTGTTGCCGTTTGGTGCCATCACCAAGGGCCGCGAAGGAAAAGAGCTGGCGGAGTTGCAGTTAATGCACGATGCCGGGGCGGTGGGGTTCAGTGATGACGGCTGCGGCGTAGCCTCGGCGGCGGTGATGCTCAAGGCCCTGCAATATGTCAAAATGTTTGATGGCTTTATCAGCCAGCACTGCGAAGAACCTACGCTTTCCGGCGGAGCCATGCACGCCGGCCTCACCGCGCTGCGCCTGGGATTGGGCGGAGTGCCCGCAGTGGCGGAAGAATTAATGATTGCGCGCGACCTGCAGCTTAATGCCCGCATCAAGGCGCGTTACCACGTTCAGCACATCAGCACCGCCGGGGCCTGCGAATTAATCCGCCGCGCCAAGCAACAGGGACAAACTGTCACCGCCGAGGTAACCCCCCACCATCTTCTGTTGACCGATACCTGTTGCGCCAATTATGACACGCATTTCAAAATGAATCCGCCGCTGCGTTCTCAGCAGGACGTGCAAGCCTGCATTGAAGCGTTAGTCGATGGAACCATTGACTGCCTGGCGACGGACCATGCCCCGCACGCACGTGAAGAAAAGGAGCTGGAATTTGACCGTGCCCCCTTTGGGATTCTCGGGCTGGAAACAGCGTTGCCTCTTTACGTTGAAGCCCTGGTAAAACCGGGACATCTGACTTGGCTGGAATTGATACGAAAAATGACCTCGCAACCGGCGCGCATCGCAGGCCTTAAGGACTGTGGCACATTGGCCATCGGTTCGCTGGGGGATATCGTTATTATTCAGGCAGATGAAAAGTGGACGATTGACCCGGAAAAATCCTTCAGTCGCAGCCGCAACACGCCATTTGGCGGCCGGGAGGTAACGGGTCATGTGGCGTACACGATTACAGGGGGCAAGATAATATTCTCAGGGGATAAGGCAAAAGCGGAATTTGCCCCAAGTTCCTGGAAAGGCGTATCATAATCATGGTGTTTTTCCACGCCGCGGCGTTGCCGCGCAAAGCCTGTAGTACCCTTTTTGGATTATCCCGCGATGAATCTTGAGTTATGCGTTCTGGCCAGCGGTTCAAGCGGCAACGCATCCATAGTGCGAGCCGGACCGGAGGCGATACTCATTGACGCGGGAATCGGCCCGCAGACCGCGGACCGTCGCATGACGGGGACAGGCTTGGACATCTCCAGCATTCGCGCCATTGTTTTAACACATCTCGACGGCGATCACATTAACCCTGCATGGTTCCGAGTAATGCTCCGGCAAAAAGTCCCCCTTTTTATTCCCCGTAATCAATTAAAACTTCTGCGCCGCCTGGCGCGGCTGGAAGACGTTCTCAAGCCGGTTATGCAGTTGACCAGACTGTTTGATCAGGATGTATTTTATCCGGTATCAACGGTGTCTTGCACGCCCATTCGTCTGGAGCATGATAAGAAGGGAAGCTTTGGATTCCTGTTGCAAAGTCAGCAAACGCGCCTGGGTTATGCCACCGATTTCGGACGCGCACCGTCGGAACTTGTGGAATTATTTGCCGGTGCGGGCATCCTGGCCATTGAAAGCAACTATGACCCGGAAATGCAACTGCAAAGCCGCCGCCCGGAGCGGTTAAAAAAACGCATCATGGGCGGAGCAGGCCACATGTCGAATCCCGACGCGCTGGAGCTTGTTCAAAATATTTTGGATCGCACCCTGGAGAAATATGGCCCGGAGCATCAGCCGCACCACGTTGTCCTGTTGCACCGCAGCCGCCAATGCAACTGCCCGATCAAGCTAACCGCACTATTTCAAACCGATGCCCGAATCGCGCCAATCCTTACCCTGTCACACCAATATCAGCGAACCGAGTGGATGGGTGCACCCGATCGCAAAGCCCTGCCAGGCGAGCAACTAAGCATGTTTACGGCTACCCTTATCACGTCGGCAAATGAGTGTTGACCCAGAATCCGTGATCTTCTTTTCAGTGTCGGAAGTGCCGCACGCCCGTGAATACCAGCACCACATCATGTTGATCACAAAGTTCAACCGTCAGATCATCCTTTTTGGATCCGCCAGGCTGAACTATTGCTTTAACGCCTGCGGCAATCAGAATTTCCGGTCCATCGGGAAACGGAAAAAACGCATCCGACGCCGCGGTGGAACCGGTCAGTTTTTCGCCATGGCCATTCTGACGGGCCAGATCAACCGCCAGCCGACAACTGGTCACCCGACTCATTTGCCCGGCGCCGGCCCCTAAAAGCTGCCCATCGTGCACCAGCGTTATGGAATTACTTTTAACATGTTTGCAGGTCACGGCGGCAAAAGCCAAATCGCGCCATTGCGCGGCATCAGGCTGCCGGCGCGAAACCACTTTCGCCGAATTTTGATCAAAGCCGACATCGTCGGCCTTCTGGGCCAGCACGCCGCCGGAAATGGTGCGGAAAGTCAATGTTTCATGCCCCGGCTTTTCCACAGCCAGCACGCGGCAATCTGCCCAGCGCTGCTGCAAAAGTGTCAACGCCGCAGCGTCAAATCCTGGTGCCAGCAGCACTTCAATGAAGCGCTTTCCCGCGACAATTTTTTCGGCTGTGGTTTTATCAACGCGGCGATTAAATGCCACAATACCGCCGAACGCCGCCACCGGATCGCCCGCATACGCCAGATCAAATGCGCCGGCCGGCGTTTCGGCAACCGCACATCCACAGGGATTGGCATGTTTAATAATCGCGGCCGCAGGTTGGGAAAATTCCGATACCAGCGCCATGGCTGCATCCGCATCCAGCAGATTCATATAAGACAGGGCTTTGCCATGTAATTGCACCGCACCTGCTAAACCGCGTTTTTCCCCGGCGGCCGCGTATAAAGCGCCAGGCTGATGCGGATTTTCGCCGTACCGCAGCGTCTGTTCAAGACACAGCACAGGGGCCAGTACCGGCGGTAAGGCTGATGCCGGGGCAGGGGCGTAATGACCATTGAGATAACTGGTAATGGCAGCGTCATAGCGGGCGGTGCGGGCATAGGCCGCAGCCGCAAGCATATTGCGGAATGATAATTGTGTTGCACCATTCTGACGGCGCAGCTCGCTGATGAGACTTTCATATTGCGACGCATCCGTTACAACCGCGACACTGCGATGATTTTTCGCTGCCGACCGGATCATGGCCGGGCCGCCAATATCAATATTTTCGATGGCATGTTCCAGCGTGCAGCTTTTCTGTGCGGTAACCTGCTCAAAGGGATACAGATTCACAATCAGCAAGTCGATAGGGAGTATGTTGTGCGCGTGCATGGCCGCCAGATGTTCCTGATTATCCCTTAGCGCCAGCAATCCGCCATGGACGACGGGATGCAGCGTTTTAACGCGGCCGTCCATCATTTCCGGAAACCCGGTGATTTGAGAAATGTCTTTGACGCTCACGCCCGCCGCCGCCAGGGCGCGGGCGGTTCCACCGGTGGAGATAATCTCAATAGAAAATTCACGGCTCAAAATAGCGGCCAGTTCGGCCAGGCCGGTCTTATCAGAAACCGAAACAAGCGCGCGGCGCACGGGTACAAAATCAGGATTCATTAAACTTACTTTTCAGCTAAGAGTGTCATTGCCTGCGCAGGGGCTTAAGTTCTTCCACCTCGCCGCTGACGGAGGCCAGAAAAATAAGGGATGTTTTGCTGTTACGCATAAAAACCGTGGCCTGATTATACGCCATGGACTTAAGGACATGGCCGGTCAGAACATTGGCTACCGCAATAGTGCCGTTGGTCGTAGCGACAAATATTTCGCTGCCCTTGCGGCCCACAATACGGAATCCGTTGGGAATGGGTCCCCATTGCTTAAGGCCGGTTTTCATGGAAATCGAAAATAAGCCAGCCCCGCCCGTTGGAACCAGCAACTGATTCTTCAGGATCACCGGTGAAAATTCCAGCTCACCCGGCAGGCGGGCAATCCACGGAGATACTCCGGTTTCCGCATCGATCGCATAAACATTGCTGTCCATACATGGGAAATAGACGATACCGTGCAAAGCAACCGGGTTGGCCCGCAGGTGGCCGCCAACATGGCGCTTCCATCCGCCGGTGCCGTCGGCAAGGTCGCGGGAAAAAATAACTCCGTTGCGACTTCCGAAAACCACGGATCCATCCACCAGAACCGGATCGGTTATGAACGAATCGCCCCGGTCAAGCTGATACCAGAGCTGACGCGGCGGCCAATTGGTGGACAGGGCATACATACGGTTGTGTAACGATCCGATGAGAATCGTGCTGCCTTTCATGATCGGATTCGTGCCCGGTGCTATGTGTAACGATTGATTATGAATGATTGAACCATTGCGCGAATCTATAATCAGCATGTGTCCGCTGACCAGCAGCATGAACTGATTTTTGGCAAAGGCTTTGGGCTGCGACGTGCTGTCGGCGGTGCCCGGAAGTTTAATGGTCCAGCGAATCGTACCGGCCCCGGAACGAATACAGACCATGTAGCCATGACGTGTGAGAACAATCAGGTTGTTTCCCAGTCGCCATAATTTGGCAACGGTATCACCCGTGCGGGCACCGATGCCTACGGGTAGTTCCCAAAGCTGCTCAAAGCCGGCCTTTTTTGCCGCCGCCCTGCTGATGGGCACCGCTGCCTGGGCCACGGCGGATAAACCCATCGCCAGCCCCAGCAGAATCGCCATAAAACCCAGCCGCCATCCTGTGCGATTCATTCACAAACTCCTCATCGACATAGCAACCAATTCCGAGCGTTTCAACGTTATACGCAGCAGAATTACCGACTCCACTGCGATTTCGCGACCCCTCTCTCTTCAGCTATCGGCATTTACCGATCCCTTCACACTATTTCTGAATGCCCAGCGATATTTCGCAGCTTCAGAAACCGTATGCAGGCCTTACCACCCGATAGTAAACACCGCCATCTTACCGGCAACAACGGAATGTTCAACAAAAATAATTTCCGTATTCCGGTTTCCCCCCTTCCCTGGCACCGCGCCCGATACTCTATTTCTCCAATCCGGCGGTCAGCATTTTCTTAAACTCTGCCATTCGGGCCTCAATCAGGGTCTTGTTCGCTTTTTTCAGGCCGTCCAGCGAAAAACCCTGAATGGTGAAACTGGCCATCACCGTCCCCGCCGCCACCGCCTGTTTGACCTGCAAGGCAGACCACTTCGGCAGACCGGCAAGATATCCCAGCATTCCACCCGCGAAGCTGTCACCGGCACCCGTCGGATCGATGACTTTTTCGGTTGGATAAGCCGGCATGGGAAACAGCATGTCGTCATATATTGTTAAGCAGCCGTGCTCCCCTTTTTTCAGCACCACCATACGCGGGCCGGACGGCTTGAGCATTTTACGGATCTGTTTCATCGCCGCCGGCAAATTCACCTGCCCGGTCAGCAACCGTGCTTCCAGATCATTGAGCACCAGTCCATCCACTTTTTTCAGACTGGCGATTAATTCCTTCCGGTATTGACTGATCCAGAGATCGCGTGTGTCGGCAACCACCAGCTTGGGCGATTTTACCTGCGCCAGAAGTTCCATTTGCAGAGCCGGATGCGTCGCGGCCAGGAAAACGATTTTTGAATCGATGAACTGTTTGGGAACCCTGGGCGTTTTTTCCGCCAGTACGTTAAGAACCACGGCCGTCGTCGTCGCCTCATTCATGGTGGGATCGTAGCTGCCGCTCCAGCGGAATGTTTTGCTTCCCGCCCGCCGTTCTAAACCCGCGATATCAATATCAGGATGTTTAAAAGCACTATCAAAGGATCTTGGGCAATCATCGCCCACCACCGCCACGAGGCGTACCTTGGAAAAGTTTGCCGCCGCCCAACTGAAATAAACCGCTGATCCGCCGATGATATTTTCCCGCTTTCCATGCGGTGTTGTGACGCTATCAATACCAATGGATCCGGTAACCAGCAGGGACATAGGCATTTCCTTTCAACCAATTCATCATCGCCGCAGCGCAATGTATAAAAGTATACAATAGCCGATAAGCGATATTTCGTCACAGTGGTGCGGCTCGAACCCAAGTTCATGTAACCGCTCCGGTGCAAGCTCCCAATCCTGAAAGCGAACTGCAAACAGCGCCCCACCGGGAAACTCGACCGCTGCCGCATCGACTTGAGAACTCACGGATGGCCGGAGGCGGCCGCATCCCGGTTGGTTGCAAAATGTAATCGCTGATACAGTATGAAGGTCAATGCGCGAGGAAGCTATTTGAGAATCGTTCCTCAGCCTTGCAAGCGGTCCTATTTAAGTGATCGTTGGCCACTTACATGTGACGCGACCGCCGGGCTTATGATCTCTGATGAGTGCTGGACCGGCTAACCGGACATTCGCATAAGCGTTTAATGACGGTATTCTCTTGACTTATTCAGGCTTTTTTCTTAGATTATTCGGCTCGATAGATCCGGAATGTAAAGCCGGTTGGGTCGGAAGGTTCGCTAAGAAGAGCAGTGGCATGTGATATTCATGCCCACACGAAAAGCGATGTCCCGATCATCAAGGATTTGAAAACAGCCACTGCGCGGCAAGATTGGCGCAATGCTAAGGAGTAGACGACATGTTACCCGTTGCAAGAACCAGCAAATCCCGTAAAGGTATGCGCCGCGCCCATCACGCCCTGACGGAAATCGCCAGCTCACGCTGTCCGGGATGCGGGCAAAGCCGCCTGCCGCACCGCATGTGCAGCAACTGCGGCTATGTGAACCGCGGACTAAGTCTGGATCTCGAAGAATCCGCCACCAGGAAATAGTTCACCTCCCTGCGGCGTTAATCATACATGAGCCGCCCCGAAAGTAACGGGAGACATTATGCTTTTTTCCAAGTTACGCGGTTGGACTGTTGTGTAATTTTTTGAGGCAAGTCAGGCGATGCGCATCGCGATAGACGCCATGGGCGGCGACCACTCTCCGGATAAAATCATTCAGGGAGCCATTGAGTCATTGGAGTTTTTAAACGCCGATGATGAAATGATTCTGGTAGGCCCGGAAGGGCTGCTGCGCGAAAAAATGGCCGCCGTCCTGGCGGCCCATTCCAACGTGCGCATAGAACCGGCATCCCAGATTATTGGGATGGACGAATCCCCCGTGGAGGCGGTCCGGCAGAAACGCGACAGCTCGATTGTACGCATGGTAAAACTCGCCGCCGCCGGCAAAGCGGACGCCATCATATCCGCAGGCAATACTGGTGCCTTAGTGGCTGCCGGTGTGCTGATACTCGATGCGCTGCCGGGTGTGGAACGTCCCGGAATCGCCATTCCAATCCCCAACGGCCATAGCCGCGTTCTGCTGTGCGATGCGGGGGCCAATGTCCAACCCAAACCGGCTCATCTGCATCAATATGCAATTCTCGCCTCGGTGTATTCGCAAACCCTTTATAATGTTGAAGCGCCGCGGGTGGGACTTTTGAACATTGGCACCGAAGAGGAAAAAGGCACAGCGCTGATAAAGGAAACTCGCCTGCTGTTGGAAAAAGATAATGGCTTGAATTTTATCGGGTACATTGAGGGCAGAGATATCTTCAATGATCGGTGCGATGTGGTGATTACCGATGGTTTTACCGGCAACGTGGTGCTGAAAGTCATTGAAGGAATGGGTGGGTCGCTGTTGCGTACACTCAAGGGCCAACTGGCGCAACTGGCGCCCCAAAGTGCCGCGGAACTCTCGCCGATCATTAAAAAAACCTTCAGCCTGTATGATCATGAAGAATATGGTGGAGCGCTGCTGCTGGGCGTGTCGGGCTTGTTTCTCAAGGTGCATGGCTCAGCGGGTCATAAGGCAATTCGCAATGCGGTCCATGCCGCCAAACAGGCTACTGTGCATAACATCAATGAACGAATTTCCGCCCGGCTGTCCGAACGGGTGGCGTAAAACTACTGAACCCGTTAACCTGTTTTGAGCAATCCGCGGATGGTCCTGGTTTGTTTCAGTATGGCGGCGGATTGGTTCTGTCATCAGGAGTGGTTGTATTTATGGCCCGATTTGGAGCCTGTATCGCCGGATCCGGAAGTTGTGTTCCCCAGCGGCGTTTAACCAATGCCGATCTCGAAAAACTGGTGGAAACCAGCGACGAATGGATTGTTCAACGCACCGGCATCCGGGAGCGGCGGGCTGTCAGTCAAGGTGAATCCACGGTTACGCTGGCCCTGGAGGCTGCCCAAAAAGCATTAGACAGCGCGAAAATTACCGCCGATGATCTGGATCTGATCATTGTCGCCACGCTCACGCCCGAATTAATTACCCCTTCCACCGCCTGCCTGTTGCAGGAAAAATTAGGCGTCAAGCGGCACATCGGTGCCTTTGATATGGGGGCCGCCTGCTCGGGCTTTGTGTATTCCATTGCCACGGCGTCACAATTTATTCAAACCGGCGCGTACAAAAACGTTCTTGTGGTCGGCGCGGAAACGCTGACCAGAATTGTTGATTATACCGATCGGGGAACCTGTATTTTATTTGGCGATGGAGCCGGCGCTGTGGTGCTTTCAGCCACCGAAGATACGCAGCGGGGAATTCAGGCCTTTGAACTTGGTGCCGACGGCATGGATGGTGAAATACTTTATGTGCCTGCCGGCGGTTCGCGCCTGCCGGCCAGCGCCGACACGATTGCCAACCGTCAGCATTACCTGAAAATGAATGGCCGCGAAGTTTATAAATTTGCGGTTCACCAGATGACCGACAGCCTGAAACGGGCTATGGATGCGTGTCATCTGACCGCCGCCGATGTCAAGCTGGTTGTGCCGCATCAAGTCAATCAGCGCGTTATTGACAGTGCCACGGAGAAGATGGGATTCCCAAAAGAGAAGGTATTTGTCAATATCGACCGTTACGGCAATACGTCGGCGGCTTCGGTACCTTTGGCGCTGGACGAGGCTTTGCGGTCCGGGGCCTGCGGGCCGGGAGACTGGATCATCATGGTGGCGTTTGGCGCGGGTCTCACCTGGGCGTCGGCTACGATTAAATTATAAGTGTTTTTATCGCAGGAAATTTTCCTGGGTCCCCTGGAATTAAACTATGACATTTGCATTACTTTGTCCCGGTCAAGGCGCGCAGGCCATGGGTATGGGCAAAGACTTTTGTGATCAGTATCCACAGGCCAAGGCGGTGTATGACGCCGCGGACGCCCTTTTGGGATTCCGGCTTTCCGACTTGTGCTTTAACGGCCCGGATGAAATCCTCCAGGCGACAGACAACGCGCAAGCGGGGATTTTTGTCACCAGCATGGCGATTTATCAAACCCTGATTTCGGAAAAGAAGTTGCCGGCAGATCCGGATTTCATAGCGGGGTTGTCCCTTGGGGAATATACCGCGTTATGTATTGCCGGGGTATTTAGCTTTGAAGATGGGGTCAAGCTTGTGCGGGCGCGGGGACAACTCATGCAGGCCGCAGCCAAGGCGACACCCAGCACCATGCTGGCGCTGGTGGGAGCGGACGAGCCGACGGCGGAGGAAATTTGCCGCCTGGCCGGCGGTAAAGGCATTATCGTACCGGCGAATTTTAATGCGCCGGGGCAGATTGTGCTTTCCGGCGCGGTGGCGGCATGTCAGGAAGCGGCAACGATCGCGGAATCGCGGGGGCTACGGGCCGTCCTGCTATCGGTGGCTGGAGCGTTTCATTCACCGTTTATGCAAAGTGCCGCAGATCAAATGCGGCAGGTATTGGAAAACGTAACATTCACACCTGCTATGTGCCCCGTAATCAGCAATGTAACGGCACAGCCGCACGGCACGGACAGTCAGGAAATTAAAGAATTATTAGTCCGGCAGATTATCGCCCCGGTTCGCTGGTATCAGGGCATGGAATACCTCAAGGGGCAAGGCGTTGATTCCTATATGGAACTTGGGCCGGGGCGGGTATTAACCGGGTTGCACAAGCGGATAGACCGCCGTGCGGCAGTCACCAATGTGTCAACCGTTGACGCATTTAAGCCGTTGCCCACAGTTTAAAAAGTAGATCGCAAAAGCAACTGGATGCTGCAAATACAGGGTGTTGGTCTGCGGGAAACCAAGCTGCGGGACACGAAGAATCAGGAGTCAAGATGGTCGAATTAAAAAATCAGAAAAAAGTAGCCTATGTCACCGGCGGATCGCGCGGAATTGGTGAGGCGATCGTGAAAGCGCTGGCACTGGACGGACATCATGTGGTGGCGGTGGCACGCAATGAAGAAAAGCTGCGGGCGTTGGTCCAGGAACTGGGGCATCTGGGACAAAGTGTCGAACCGGCGGTATTGGACATTGCGGATTCCACAGCTTTGGCTGCTTCCATCGAAAGCACCATTGAAAAACATGGTCGCCTGGATGTGCTGGTGAACAACGCGGGTATCACGCGCGATGGCCTGTTTATGCGCATGGAAGATAAAGATTTTGATGATGTCATCAACACCAATCTGCGGGCGGCGTTCGTGGCCTGCCGCGCCGCGTCGCGCAGCATGATTCGAGCTAAATTCGGGCGCATTATTAATATCGCATCGGTGTCCGGGATCATGGGAAACGCCGGGCAGGTGAATTACGCCGCCTCCAAGGCCGGGTTGATTGGTCTGACCAAGTCAATCGCACGGGAACTGGCGGGCAAACAGATTACCGCCAATTGCGTAGCACCGGGATTTACCACCACGGACATGACCGATATCCTGCCGCCGCAAATTAAAGACAAAGTTCTTGAAATGATCCCGTTGCGGCGCTTTGGCTCGCCGGGAGAGGTTGCGGCCATGGTCGGATTTTTAGCCGGCGATGCGGCGGGTTATATTACCGGGCAGGTCATGGTCGTGGACGGCGGGATGTGCATGTAATCGCCCCGCGGCGCAATAAGGGAGACGTGACGGCCGGCGCAAATACGGTATAATAAGGTGATCCGGATAAACGAACTTGGTAAAAAACCGGTTTGGACGTTGCGAATTCCCGGAGTCTGCGATACTCTATTCGCCCGGCAGGAAATCCGGGTGCTTTTAAGGTTGTAACCCACTGTTAATTTTATTGGAGGCCTGTAATTATGGCTGAAATGGACGAATCCCAGCAGATTGAACAAAAAGTTATCGACATCGTCGCTGAGCAGATGGGCGTCGACAAAGCGGAAATCACCCGTGATACCAGCTTTGTCAATGACCTGAACGCTGATAGTCTTGATACCGTGGAACTGGTTATGGAATTCGAAGATGAATTCGAGATGTCCATCCCGGATGAAGAAGCGGAAAAGATTCAGACGGTCGGGCAGGCAATTGACTACATTAAGACAATTGCCGCGAAGTTGAAATCGCAGGAGTAACGCTCCGGTTCTGCCTGTCCTTATAGACACGTCTTCATGCCTTTGGCGTATGATGGACCCATAGCTTTTTTGGAGTTGCTCGGCACAATGAGCAAACGCAGAGTTGTTATTACCGGCCTGGGAGTGGTTACGCCCCTGGGTGATGACCTTGAACAGTTCTGGGCCGCTCTTCTGGCGGGGAACTGCGGCATACGTCCTATTACCCGCTTCGATGTCAGCAAATACCCCTGCCGGATTGCCGGGGAAATTACCCCCGCAATTTTTAATCCGGAGAAGACCCTGCCCCACCGGGAGATCAAACGACTGGATCGCTTTTCGGTTTACGGCATGGTGGCGGGCATCCATGCCGTTAAGGATTCCGGCATTGATTTCTCTCAATGCGACCGTGATCGGGCCGGCGTTATCGTCGGTTCCGGCATTGGCGGCATTGAAGAAATGGAACAACAGTATGATAAAATGCTGGCCCGGGGAGTGGACCGTGTTTCTCCATTTACCGTTCCAAAATTAATGGTCAACGCGGCGGCGGGAAATCTCTCCATCCAATGGGGATTAAGCGGACCCGTATCCGCCACCGCCACCGCCTGTGCCACATCGGGCAACGCCATCGGCGATGCCTTGCGAACCATTCAATACAATGATGCTGATATCATGCTCGCCGGCGGAGCTGAGGCGGCGGTGACGAAATTAGGCTTGGCCGCCTTTTGCGCCTTGCGGGCGCTATCTACGCGGAATGATGAGCCGCAACTGGCCAGTCGTCCCTTTGAAAAAAATCGCAATGGATTTGTCATGGCGGAAGGTGCCGGCGTGGTAGTACTGGAAGAGTATGAACACGCCAAGGCCCGCGGAGCGCGCATCTACGCTGAGCTTCTCGCTTGCGGAGCCACGGGCGACGCCTGCCATATCACAGCACCCGATGAAAACGGAACCGGTGCCGCCAAAGCCATGGAAAAAGCTTTGCGTGAAGCCAATGTCCGCACGGATCAAATTGGTTATATCAATGCCCATGGTACAAGTACTGAACTTGGGGACCTCGCGGAATCACGGGCGGTGCATCGCGTGTTTGGATCGGCGGCTAAAAAGGTTCAGGTAAGCTCCACCAAAGGCGCTTTGGGCCACAGTCTTGGAGCATCCGGCGGTATTGAGTTGGCCATTACCTGCCTGGCGCTGCAGCGCGGCGAACTGCCCCCCACTATCAATTACGTTGAACCCGATCCTTTATGCGACCTTGATTACATTCCGAATATCGCGCGTCAGGCTGATGTCTCCTACGCGATGACCAACAGCTTTGGTTTTGGCGGTCATAACACCAGTATCCTCATCGGAAAGATATAAGCACCTTCCTTTGGCGGATAACAGGGTAGTGCTTGCCTCTAGCGCACTTCATCGGAACTATAAATCCATTTACGCAATCCCGCTTGCATCGGGAGCTGGACGGCAAAGCAGGGGGCGTGCCGATTTTTGGCCGGATTATTGAGAAAATGTATCAGATGGCCGAAGCCGTCGCGTACGCAAACCATTCCCCGCATTTTCTCACCCCTGGGCATGGGAATCCAACCCAACGTTGTGAGTGCCGGCCGCAGATAAATCAGCAGGTGCGGATAGTTTTTCCAGTGTCCCTGCCCATTACGGCGGGCGTAAAACTGCTGATAAGCGGCAAGGAAACTGTAAATACTGGAGCGCCCCGCCAGCATTTTGGGCATAGGGCCGCCAAATTCCTGATATTGTTGAAATGCCACCTGCAGAGAAGCCAGGGTGATCCGCGTATTGGTCATCGCATTGGTACGCTTTTGTTCACTGTGGCTCCATGAAATGACACCAATAATGATAACCACCGCGGCTAGAATGACCGGCAGTTCAGAACGATTGATGCCCAGACGTTTAACCATAATATCTCTCCTCGTCTCGCTCTTGCTCCCGATCCGACTTGATAACAGGCTTCGGACCGTCAGGTGATCGTAGCACACCCGTGCGGCAAAAGAAAGAAAAAACTTTAATATTTTTTTACTGGCCGGAATATGTCCAAATGTCCGAAAAAAATGGGCATTTTGGACAAATCCCCGTCACCGCCGGGCCGCAATCGACTGACCGGGGTCAACGGGCACTGCTGATGCTCTGTACACGGGCAATGAGTTCCTGCGCTGTTTTTTCATCCGCCGCTTCGGCAATGACCCGCGCGATAGGCTCGGTATTGCTGGGGCGCACGTGCACCCAGCCTTCCGGCCAGTCGATGCGAACCCCGTCCTGCAAATCCAGTTTTTGATCGGCGAACCGGGCCTTCACTTTTTCCACCAGGTCATCGGCATCAGCACGCGTGGCGGAAAATTTGGTTTTAATCATGGCATATCTGGGAATAGCGCTGACGAGTTGGGAGATCGTTTTTCCCGTACGGTTCATGAGTTCCAGAATAAGTGTCATACCAATCAACGAATCCCGAATCAGTCCAATGCGTGGATCAATAACGCCCCCGTTACCTTCCCCGCCGATCACCGCCCGATGTTCCATCATCGCCGCCGCCACATTGGCCTCCCCCACCGGTGTCCGAATCACGGTGGACTGAAATTTAGCGGCGATATCATCGACCATCCGGCTGGTGGAAAGATTGCAGACGATCACCCCCGGCTTGACCATCACCCGGCTTAACGCCGCCAGAGCCAGCGTATACTCCTCTCCGATATACGTGCCGCGTTCATCCACCACCGCCAGGCGATCGGCATCAGGGTCCTGGGCAAAGCCAACCATCGCCCGATGGCGCGTTACCTGATGACACAAGTCCATGAGGTTTTCCCTGGTCGGTTCCGGCGGATGGGCAAAGCGGCCAGTGGCCTGATTATTCACGTGCGCCAGCTCTACACCCAGCTTGCCTAACAGCATCGGTGACGGCGCGCAGCCGGCGCCATTAATACTGTCGAGCACCACGCGGTACCGGTGGCTGCTGATGGCCTTGGTATCGACGAGTTGGAGAATGGCCTGAACATGATTGGCATGGGAGCGGCTGTCGGTAGTCTGCGAGCCGATATGGTCAATGGCTTCCAGAGTCCATGACCGCGCTTGATACATCGTGCGAAGCTGATAAATAATATCGCCCGGATAAGCGATGCCGTCATGGGAAATAAATTTTATACCGTTATATTCCGGCGGATTATGCGATGCGGTAATAACCACCGCTGAATCGGCTTTCAGAAATCGGCCCATCAGCGCGGCACTGGGTGTCGTGGTTATTCCCAAATCCACCGCATGCACGCCCACCGACATCAACCCCGCGGAAAACGCGGATTGGATCATAGGTCCGGAAATACGTGAGTCCCGCCCGATGACGACTTTCACCGGCGTAACGGTCTGATCATCCAAGGCCGTCTGCTTTAACAGTTCGCCGAACGCCTGCCCCAATTCCATGGCCACGCCGGGCGTTAAAGAATCACCGATAATTCCCCGTACCCCCGACACGCTGATAATCAGATCACTCATCACTTAACCTTTGTACATAGGGCCAGATAGTCACCAGACGGCAGGATATACGGCCGATTGTTCTTTGCAAGCTGCCAGGAAATATTCCCCCGCCGGCAGTCATTGTATTGAGTCTTTTTCATCGCGCTTGGCGCAAGCATACTATAGCAGGGGAAATTGAGAGTCGATAGTCCCGGCGAATTGGTTATAATTAAAGAAAAGCAAAGACAGGTGTAAACCGATGGCTGATAAAAAAAGAGATTTCTACGACATACTGGGCCTGAGCAAATCTGCGGTGCCGGATCAGATTAAATCTGCGTACCGCAAGCTGGCGCGTAAATTTCATCCTGATGTCAACAGAAATGACAAATCGGCGGAATCCAAATTTAAGGAAGTGCAGGAAGCCTACGATGTTTTAAGCGACAGTAAAAAACGTCAGGCGTATGATCAGTTCGGCCATGCGGGAGTCAGCAGTGCGGCCGCCGCCGAAGCTGCCGCTGCCGCAGCATCCGCAGGTGCGCCGCGCGACGGCTCCGGATTTCGCTATTCGCGTCGTACACCGGGCGGCGCGACGGTGGATTTTGGCGATGTGGATATTGAGGATCTCTTTGCCTCCATGGGGCCGCGCCGACGAAAAACTCGGCGCAGCACAGGCGCTTCACCCTTTGCCGCTGAAACCACGGACGTACCGGAAACCGCAGGGACCGACATCGTACATCAGGTGACCTTGAGTTTTGAACAGGCGGCTCGCGGGATAACCTTGGATTTGCGTTTTGACACGGCCAACAGGGCGTTTTCGGAGACCATCAGCGTAAAAATTCCCCCCGGCGTGGACGAAGGGTCCAAGGTCCGCGTGCGCGGTAAGGGGCAGCCCTCCATGATGGGCAGCAGTCGAGGTGATCTGGTCATTACTACGCATGTTGCGGCCCACCCTTACTTCACGCGTTCGGGTCAGGATGTCATACTGGAATTGCCTCTTAGTGCGTCAGAGGCCGCCGCGGGTACCACCGTGCGTGTTCCTACACTGGATGGTCCGGTGGAATTACGCATTCCGCCGGGCATCAACTCCGGGAAAAAACTGCGAATTAAAGAACGGGGAATCTCCGGGCGCGATGGGAAGAAAGGTGATCAGTTATGCCGCGTCCTGGTTGTACTTCCTGATTCACTGACGGATTCGGAAAAGGCAGCCTTAGCCGAAATGGACCAGGCTCATCATTTTGATGCGCGACACGCAGTGCCGTGGAAATTCCCCGGCGTAAGCTAAAAGCCTGTGCCTCGCCAGGCGGCTTGAGACAAGCGAGCTGGTCAGCGCATAAGGGCCGGAAAACGGGCCGTTTGGCGGCGTTGTTAAGGAAGGGATGTCTCCGTGAAGTCCACAGTATATGCCCGATGGTGCAGCAGTCTTTGTGCCGGAATGCTTCCAGTGGTGCTACCCGCGATGCGCGTGGACGGAGCAGTGGCTCCGGGGCAGCCGATATCGCCGATAATAAAATCCGCCCATACCGTGTCAGGCCTGGTGCAACTGTTGGTTCTTGCCATTTTCCTGATCCTGTTTTTTATTTTTATGGTCAGCCTGCTGGTTGCGATACGAAGAATTATGCTGGCAACGCGCGGCCGGCGGCATGAGAAAACCGCGCATATTGATGCGTGGACCCTTGCGGGACAAAGGTTAAAATCCGATTTGGACACTCCGGAACCTGAAGATTCCCCGGATTAAAACCGTAACTTCCAGTGCACAGATTTCAGCGCAGAGCCGGCATTATTTGGCCGGCGGCGACGCCGTCATAACTGGCGTTGCGGCCTGGGCCTGCTGGCTGGATTCCATCGCCGCCTGCGCTTCAAGGATATGCAATTCCATATCTTTTTCCAGACTCGTCCACGTTTTTATTTTTCCAGAATTAATATCACCCGTGGTTTGAGTCAATGCTGCGGCAAGGGAATTGAGTTGGGCAGCACGCCGCTGCACGGCGGTGGCTGCCATACCCGTCTGGTTCAAATGCAGGAGCCGGGCACCGTCAACCTGCCATCCATGAGAGGACTGTCGTACAAAAATAGTCTGGCCATGTCCCGTAGCGCTGGGGGGAAATGTGACTTGAGCCGCGGTGCCGTGAATGGTAACAATGGCCTTTGGTAAAAGAGCCAGGAGGCGATCCATGCCGGCTTTAATAGAACCAAAAGCATGGGCCATGCCGGAAGGCGGAGTCCCTAGTTTTGCGACTGCGGTTTTTGTAAAAGTTTCGCTTGCTGATGAGATATTCGCGAAGGCCGCCACCGCAGCCTGTCCAGCCCGGCCTTGAATTGTCAGGCACTGGCAAATGGATGTGCCATTTCCTGATTTAATCGCCAGAGCCAGCGTTTTGATTACTGCCGTTGGACTGTCGTAACGGGCGTCTGTGTAGTGAGCCGCCGCCGGGGGTGCCGGATTGGTCGTGGGGCTGCTTGCGGAGACACCGTCGGCAAACGCCATGGGAGCTGAAACTACCAAAGAGGCAGCAACGCAACAGAGCAAAAGATGTTTCTTCACAGCTAAATCCTCCAAAAAATACGCTTTAAGGCAACTGCTCCGCGCCATTGGAAACAATGCCAACCTAAACCCTCTTGGGGTTCAACGCTCCAGCAGTCGCGGGATTGCAACTAATGTACATGGCCACGGGGAGCGCAGCCATGGAAATATCTTGAGGTGGCCGCCTGAAAATAGTCCAACGCATATACGAATGTATATTCGGAACTTCAATACATAAATTTTCAGATCGCTCCGCTCGTCCTTACTGCCCGTAATTGATGACGCTGTGGAGATCATATTTTTCAAATTTCTTCCGGCCGGCAAGAAAGCTTAGTTCAATGAGCACCGCAATTCCCACAATCTCGCCGCCCAGACTTTCCACAAGCCGGCAGCACGCATCCATGGTGCCGCCCGTAGCTAATAAGTCATCCACGAGGAGGCACTTCTGCCCGCGCAGGATGGCATCAAAATGAATCTCGAGTGTGTCCTGCCCGTATTCCAGGTCATAGGTAACCGAGGTTTTGCGGGCCGGCAGTTTTTTGGGTTTGCGAATGGGTACAAACCCGCAGGATAACGCCTGCGCCAGGGCCGTACCAAAAATAAATCCACGCGATTCGGCACCAATGACCAATTCCACACCCTTTCCCCGAAATGGATTAGCCAGCAATTCCACGGATAGCGCCAGTCCGGCGGGGTCGCGCAATAAGGGCGTAATATCCTTAAAAAGGATTCCCGGTTTCGGGAAATCCGGCACGTCCCTTATGAGCTTATGCAATTCCAGCATTCAACAGTACTCCAAAATAAGCCGCAATCGACAGCGGTATGATACGTGATCCGGCGACTTTTTCGAGTCTGTTATCAGAAGCACGGCAGGAGCAGCAAAAAATCAGAGGGATACATATGTCCGCCCTTCACTTTTGCGCACGCCCACCGCCGGGCGAAGCGGCTTGCGTGCCAATATCTGCCGCCTGTGCCGCTTGCTGAAATTGACCGCGGATCAGCGAGGCACTGCGACGCAAAACAATATGTACAGCGCCCGCAGAGCGCGTCTGGAAAAATCGCAGCCCCGTAGGAGCTAACATGTTTTTATCGGATATGCTTGCCGCTCGCGTCTCGCCGGTAGCGACCACCCACTGCGGATGTTCCTTGACCAACCAATGCACCAGCGGCGGATGAATGGAGCCTGACCCCAGTAAAACGATGCCCGTCAAGGGTCTGGCGAGATGATTTTGCCGCAGAACCGACACGACAGCCTGTGTTCGCCCGATCAACATGATGCGTTGGTTCCGATGGTGCAGCAACAAAATTAAACCGCGGAATTTTCGCGCTATTTTGTTTCCCGGTTTGGGCCAGACCACGGAAATTCGGCAATGCAGACCAAGCCCCATGGCCTGTCCCGCCTCTGCCGGTTGGGGCATAAACCCTGCGGCACCGGCGGCTTTCAAAAACTTCGCCGATGCATTCGTCGCACCGTGAAAATCCCGGGCATCGCACCAACCGCTCAAACCGCCATGGCTCACTGCAATATCAGGTAGCGCGGCCACGTGTGCTGAATCAATCTGGGTGATAATTGCTGTATCGATATGCCACCAACCCAGTCTCCTTAAGGCACTATCGACAGTTTCCGCCATCCGGGCCGGAGAACCCAGTGAACCGGCGTCTAATAATACCGTGCGCTGCGCATGGATAACAACACAATCGCCGCTGCCGACATTTAATATCAATATATGTACATTATTATTTTTGGCAGCGGTATACCAGACGCCGCAGCCCGCTGCCCAACATGCCAACGCGCCGGCGATAGCCCAGCGCGACAGTCGCATATTTCGGCGGAACATCCACGCCAGGAGAATCGCAAAAAACAAAAGAACCAGGATAATCGGTGGAGATCGCACAATGATTTCACTGCCTGGCAAGGCCGCCAGATGCGTTACCGTCCAGGCCAATGCGTGGGCGACCGGGCCCGCTATCATCGCGGCGGCATGACCCAGCGTTGAAGAACCGAAGCCCGCCGCCATTTCAATCAGGCCGGCGATCAGTGCCGCCGCCACCAGAGGCAACAGAATCAGGCCGTTGATGATCGCCAGCGGATTAAACTGATTGTAGTGGTACGCGACCAGCGGCAACGCGACAAACGACCCCACCATATTGGCGGTGGTAATGGCCGCCAGCCACGCCAGGATACTGACTTTTACCAGTGCCCAGCGACTGCCGATCGCTCGGGCAATATCTCCCTGGCGCGTAAGCCATGAGTGAAAAAGCACCCGATGCACCCGGTGGGCCAGGAGAATAAGTCCAAGTGTGACGATGAAACTAAGCTGAAACGGCGGCTGAAATAATTCCGCAGGCCGCCACAGCGTGACAACCAGCGCCGTCGTGGCCAGAATATTCAATGCCCGGACCGGTCGCCCCAACATCCAGGACATCAGCACCAGACCGGTTCCGACGGCAGCGCGGACAACAGGGGGCCCGCACGGTGTCATAAGCATATAAATAAATACGAGAAGAAGAGTGGCTAAAGCGCGATAGCGCGGGCGGTGAATAAAGAACTTTAACAGCAACCAGATCGCGGCGGCAATAATGACAACGTGCATCCCCGACAGCGCCAGCAGATGAGCCGCACCGGCTCGGGAGAAGGCTCTGGCCAGCGGACGGATAGCGGGATCGCGATACCCCAGCAGCAGCGCAATAAGTGCATAACCGTCCGTGCGCTGATTTTTCGGATGATCCGCGATCAACCTTTTGCGCAGGTGCGATCTCCAGGCGTCCAGCCAACCGCTCAGAGGAAATAGCGTTTGCTTCCTGGAAAGGACATGGATTTGTTCCACCTGCGATGCCGAGAGTTCCGCAAAGACTCTAAATGCACTTAGATATTGGCGATAGTTAAAGCCGCCCGGATTTTCTGCCATGGGCGGTCGCGACAGCCAGCCGGTCAATGCAACGTACTGATTATTGCGCAACGCCGGCAGATATCCCGGCACGCGCACAACCACATTTCCGGTGGCCGGTAACCAGTGATGCTTGACGCGCGTGGCGGTCACACGGGCGAAAAATGTGGTGGAAGGCCCCACTGCGGAAAACAAAATGCCACGCGGCGGAGCAGGATGAAATTCCGGTTCGGAAATAATAAGCATCCGGGCGGTGATAAACCTGCGTCCGTGCACAGGTGCGGCGCGGGCGATGCTGTTGCTTGCCAGTCGGTGCTGATTGATCTGCCAGCGGGCCACTCCGACGGCCACGAGAGTTAAAGCCATTAATAGCCATGCCAGGTACCGTGCCAGTTGCGGATAATTATACGCCCCTTGAGACCCCAACCGGTTGGTCTTGGCCGAAATAGCGGTTCCGCCGGGTACCGACTGTTTTAGGCCCGTGCGCGGGGCCGGGACAAAAGCCGTTCCCAGAAACAGTAATATCGCGGCAGTAAAACATCCGACGGCGGTAATCCAGACCGCAGCCATCGGCGGATTGATGTATCGCCCGAAGATAATTCCACCGATAAACAGTGCCGCCACAAGGACCATAGGATCGGTGTACAACCACTTTTTCGGATGCGGATGATCTATTACGACGGGTTCCAATTCATCCCTTGCCGATGCGGGCGTAAAGTCATACTTCCTGATTCAGGTACCCGCCATGTTGACGGAAAAAAAAAGCTTGTCAATGCCGGGTGGGCCAGGGGGCAAGAGTCGGCAATTCCATTGTCTGCAAACGATGACGCTTGCGCACCTTCCCGCCAGTGGCCACAAGAGAGAATTTTATGGTAAAATAATGATATTCAATTGCGGCTGGAGTTGGCCGCCCCCACGGCGACGGACGCCACGCAAAATAAACGGTAGAGGAACACCAGAATGCTCGAAAATGAATCCCGGATAACGGATCTGCAAATTGAAACGGAACTTTCCGAAAGTTACCTGACCTATGCCATGAGCACGATTATGGATCGTGCTCTGCCGGATGTTCGCGATGGCCTCAAGCCATCGCAGCGGCGAATTCTTGTGGCGATGAATGATTTACAGCTTGGGCCTCGCTCGAAACATCGTAAATGCGCCAAAATCGCCGGCGATACCTCGGGAAATTATCACCCCCACGGTGAAGCGGTCATTTATCCCACGCTGGTGCGTATGGCCCAAAGTTGGAACATGCGGCACCTGCTGGTGGACGGACAGGGAAACTTTGGTTCACTGGATGGTGATCCACCGGCCGCCATGCGGTACACCGAAGCCCGCATGGCCGAAGCGGCAGCGGAAATGATGGAGGATTTGAAGGAAGATACTGTTGATTTCATCCCCAACTATGATGAAGTCCGGATGGAGCCAACCGTCCTGCCCAGCAAATTTCCCAACCTCCTGGTGAACGGATCGCAGGGCATCGCGGTGGGCATGGCCACAAGTCTGCCGCCGCATAATTTGCGCGAAGTGTGTGACGGCATCATTAAAATGATTGATGAACCCACCACCACTGTGCGCGATCTCATGAAAATCATTAAAGGCCCGGACTTCCCCACCGGCGGCGTAATCTGCGGGCGATCCGGCATTGTCGATGGTTACGAGACCGGCCGCGGCAAGGTAACCGTGCGCGGCAGAGTGCATACCGAACAGCTCAAAGGCGGCAAAGAACAAATTGTCATTACAGAAATTCCGTATCAGGTTTTGAAGAAAACCATTATTGAATCGATCGCGGAACGCGTAAAAGAAGAGCAGATCAAAGACATTTCCGATGTGCGTGATGAATCGGATCGGGAGCACGCGGTGCGCGTGGTGGTGGAACTGAAGCGTGATGCGGACCCCAATGTGGTTATCAATCAGCTGTACCAGTACACGCCGCTGCAAAGCACCATTTCCATTATTAATATTGCCCTGGTGAATCGGCAGCCGCGCACGCTAAGCATCCGCGATATGATTGAGCAGTTTATTCTGCACCGCAAGGAAGTCATTCGCCGCAGAACCGCGTTTCGCCTGAAAAAAGCCCGGCAACGCGCCCATATTCTGGAAGGCTTGATTCTGGCATTGGCGGATATTCACACGGAAGAAGTCAACGGCAAATCCACCGGCGGAAAAATTGAAGTCATGGGCATTATTGAGCTGTTGCGCAACCGCAAAATCAGCCCGGATGTCCCCACCGCCAAAGCGAACCTCATGCGTAAGCGCTTTACCATTGATGAAGCGCTGACCTGGAAGGCCGCCATTCCCAAAGCGTTTAAGAAACGCATTGATCAAACCACAGCGGAACTGGGCGGCATGTTGCTGTCGTCGGCACAGGCCGATGCGATTCTATCCATGCAGTTGCAACGCCTGGTGGGTCTGGAAATTGACAAACTCACCGAGGAATACAACAAACTCGTGGGTGAAATTGAAGATTTTGAACTGATTCTCAGCGATGAAAAACGTGTGCTGGATATTATCCGGGAAGACACCATTGAATTAAAAGAAAAGTTCGGCGATGAACGCCGGACACAAATCACCAACGATGCCACCGATATTAACATCGAAGACCTCATCGCCGATGAGCAGGTGGTGGTCACCATCAGCCACGAGGGATATATCAAGCGCATGCCATTGGATACGTACCGCAAACAGGGCCGGGGCGGGCGCGGTATTGTGGGGGCGGATTCCAAGGAAGGCGATTTTATTGAACATCTTTTCATCGGTTCCACACATGATTACCTGATGTTCTTCACCAACTTGGGCCGGTGCTATTGGCATAAGGTTTATGACGTACCGCAGATGAGTCGGCAAAGCAAAGGCCGATCTATTGCCAATCTGGTGGAAATGCAGGCGGATGAAAAACTCGCTGCGGTTCTGGTCGTGCGCGATTTCTCGGATGAAGCCAAGCATCTGGTCATGACCACCGCCAAGGGCATCATCAAGAAAACGCTTCTAAAGGCGTATGGAAACCCCATGAAGCGCGGCATTATTGCCATTGGTTTGGATAAAGGCGATAGCGTAATCGGCGTGGGTGTTACCAACGGTAAGGATCAGATTGTCCTGGCCACCCGCGGCGGCATGGCGGTGCGCTTCGAGGAAACCGAAGTGCGCGACATGGGCCGGCAGGCCGGTGGTGTCAAAGGCGTGGAACTGGATCAAGACGACGCCATTGTGGAAATGGTCATTGTGCCGCAGGGGCTGGATCATGGCGACAATCAGGTTACATTGCTGACAGCGTGCGAACACGGCTACGGCAAACGCACGCGTGTGGAAGAATACCGCCTGACCCATCGCGGCGGCAAAGGCGTTATCAACATCCGCACCACGGATCGCAACGGCGCGGTAGTCTCGGTCAAGCCGGTCAATGACGCTGATGAACTCATGATGATCACCCGCAATGGACAGGTGGTGCGCATCGGCGTTACGGGCGAACTGCGTGAAATGGGCCGCGCAACCCAGGGCGTCCGCCTGATCCGCCTGGATGAAGGCGACATCCTGGTCAACGTCGCCCGCGTCGCCCCCGAAGACAAAGACGACGAAACCCCGCTGCTGGATGGCGCGGGGAAGTGAGTTAAAGCCCGCTCGCGTGCGACTGCTTGCGAATGTTGTGGCCTGTCGGCTGCGCCTGAAACGCTTTCGGCTTCAGCAGCGGCGCATTGCCGCTAAAAGCAAAAAACGATGCGCACCGGAACAGGACAAATTATGGCGACGTATACGATTTCAAATGGAAGTTAACTCGATCTCGGTGTTGCCTGAGAAACTGCGGCCCCGGCTGAATTTCTATCGGCGGTCGAAATTGTGTGTGCTGCTTTAAGACAATGGATAAAGTCTGGCTTGGCGAAGGCTTAATTAACACCCGGTTGTCATCCATCAGGACAAAATAACCTTGTTCAAAAAGTGCATCATGTATCAGGCACATACTGATCACATTATGCAGATCAGCGCGGGCTTCATTATTGTCCGCCCAGCGCGCAATATGCGCTGCCCGAAGGAAACCCTGCTCCTGCACGTCGCAAAGCGCACAACCACCTTGATAGTTTTCCAGCGCCAGCGCTCTGATCCGATCTTGGCCTGTGCGGCAGCGTCTTAAAGCAATAAAGTTATCCGCATGGATGTCGCCAAACCTCAGTTTGCCGTGTTTGATTGCAAGATCAATAGCTTCATCCGGGAGGTCCTCCGTCTCCGCCTGCAATGGGGCGTCCAAGAGCAAATATTTTCCATTGCCAAGAAATTCAATGAGTTTCTCCTCGCGCAGCTCCTGCATAACTCTGCTGACCGTTTGATCTGGGGTATTGCCAAGACTGCTCACTTCAAAAATCATAGCATCGCGTTCTTCAGCGAGGAAGCCTTGCCGATCAACCATTCGCGTTCCGTGACGCACACTAAACCGGTGCAAAGCGCTACGCACAACATCTCGCCATTTCATAGGCAACATTTCCCCATATATTATCCCGTACCATGAGCCGAGTTCCCCATCCGTGGAACCCACAGTCCTATTATACCGATTGGCGATTTGCTACGCGTGGGAAGAGAAAGTATCATGTTATTACTGGGAATTTAGGAAGCCCCCATTGTATGCGAAGGTCGCGGTTATGACTGCAGAATCCACTCAAAACCAGGCCACCCACGTGCATGAATCGCGTGATGGAGAACGCAGTTTTGTATTTCATTTGTCCGATAACGATATTTTCGTTCGCACCGGACGGCAGCTCATAGAGGCCTGTCAGCTGAACATCAGTATCGAACTGTGGCAGCAGGAACTTGATCTGATGTTCGCTTACGTCAAAGAATGGTGTGCGAAAGCCCCGCACCACGTCCGCACCTGTATTTGCGAACCCCGGCGGGCGCGCCTGATGTTGCATTTTATTCCAGCAGGCGAGCAATTCGATTTCGACTTGGCTGACGCTATTGCCGAGTTGGACAGTTATTTGTGCCGCAATTATAAGAATGTCGGCTTGGTGGAGGCCGGGCAGATTCCATGGAACGAAGTAGATCGCTTCGTCAATTATTCTCTCTGTTTTGTGATTTATGGCGAACATCCAATCGCACATGAGCCAGTGGGTTCATAACCGATCCCTTCTGGAACATATTCCTGCGAAGTACCCGGACTGGATTGTGACGGTTGCATTCTATACCGCGCTCCAAGCGGTGGACGCCCTGCTGGCGTACGACAATGTGACAGCCTATAGTCATGACGTACGCAATACCACACTCAAACAAACAAACCGCTATGAGCACATTTGGAAACACTACTATCCGCTCTACGATTTATCGCGCAAGGTGCGTTACCTCGCTGCACCGGCACAGTGGGTCAAGTATCAAGACATCGACAAGAATGTTTTACGAAAATATTTATATCCAATCGAAAAGTCCGTAAAAACTCTCACAAAAGAAACAGAGTGGCCGAGCCACCATGAAATCAAATTGATAGTCGCATAAAAACCTAACCCGGATTGAAACTTCCCAAGTCCTAACTCATAACTCAAGTGGGGAGACCGCAGGGTGAGACCGCAGGGGTTTAATCCTGCGTTTACTTCGGCTAAACTACTTGATTACACGCTACTGGCGTGCGCGACATGCAGGAGTTGGTTGTTATGCGTTATCGTTTAATTCCGGGTACAGAACTTAGCGTTTCCGAACTTTCCTTTGGTAATTTTATCTTCGGCAGTTTTATGTGGGGCAAGGGGCCGGCTGATGAGGCAGAGGGAATTCGCCTGCAAAACCGGGCGTTTGAACTGGGCGTGAATTTTTTTGATACCGCTGACGCTTATGATAATGGCCGGGCAGAAAAACTCATGACGGAAACGCTGCGTTTTGCGGGGCGGGAAAAAATTATCCTCTCCACCAAATTCGGCTACGACTTTTATGCCGATCCGGGGACTGAAGGCTCTCACAAGGAACGTAAACAGGATTTTTCCCCGGCATTTATTCAAAAAGCTCTGGAAGAATCGCTCCAGCGGCTGCAAACGGATTATATTGATCTCTGGCAGGCGCATAACATCAAGCTGCCGCAGATGAATGATGCCCTTGTTGACGCACTGAATAACCTGCAAAAACAGGGAAAAATCCGCCACTGGGGGATCGCTTTAGGGCCGGCCATCGGCTGGCGGGAAGAGGGCGTCGTGGCATTGAAAGATTGGAAAGTCGCAACGGTGCAAACCGTTTTTAACATGCTGGAACAGCACCCCGGAAGAGAATTTTGTGAACTGGCACAGGAACTGGGCGTCGGCGGCATTATCAGCCGCGTGCCCCACAGCTCAGGCATTTTGCAGGACCTGTACACGGAAGATTCAACCTTTACCGATCACCGTAAGTTCCGCGATCGCAACTGGCTGGTCTACGGGTTGAAAAAAGTTGAAAAACTGCGGCACATTCAAAAGCGTCACGGCTGCACGATGGGGCAACTGGCATTGAAGTGGCTTTTAACCTGGCCGGCCTGCGTTAGCGCGCAACCGAATATCGCCACGGAAGCTGAACTCAATGAATTTGTGGCCGCCTGCGATGGGGCCTTACTTACCAGCGAAGAAATGCGCGAAATTCAGGACCTGGTGGAAAGCGATTTCGGCATGGGAGCCGACGCCCATGCCTGTGACGTTAAAAGCAGCATATCCGCTTCCGGTATTGCGCGCAGCAGCTACCAGAAAGGCCAAAGTGCTCCCACCCTGCCATTTGCCGGGCCGGAACATAAACTAACCGTCGGCTTGGCAGGCGCACGCGGGTGATTGCGGCAACACTGCTGTATTACGACGAGGATACTGGCCGAGAGCCAATCCGGCGCGTATGATGGAAACGGTCGTAGATGGCCACGGATAAGATAGTAACTGGAAATAAACACGATGACGCTTTTTGATTCACAGGGTCGCCCGGTCTCCCCGATTGCCAATCCGGTGCAGCAGGTATTTTCCCCGGAGATGGTCACGCCATCGGATCACATGCCCATGCGCCCGCGAATTGCGGATTATCAGCGCTGGCGGCAGATGACGGTTGATGAAATGCTGCTGGAGAACCGCGTCGTGTTTCTGGTTGGGGAAATTGATCACGCCTCCGCCACCGGCGTGATTATGCGGTTGCTATATCTGCAATCCATCCGCAAAGATCAGGATATTAATCTGTATGTAAACTCCCCCGGCGGTGCAGTGGATGATACGCTGGCGATTTATGACACCATGAAGTTTCTGACGTGCGATGTGGCCACGTTCTGTGTGGGCAAGGCTATGAGCGGCGGTGCGGTGGTGCTGGCCGCCGGCACCAAGGGCAAGCGACATGCGTTACCCCATGCAAAAGTGATGATCCACCAGCCGTTTGGCGGTATCTATGGCCAAACGGCCGATATTGCCATCCAGGCGGAAGAAATTCTGAAAACAAAAGAAATACTCACGGATCTTCTGGCCAGACTCACCGGCCAACCACGTGAAAAAGTCGCCGAAGATCAGGAGCGCGATAAATATTTTGACGCCAAAGAAGCCAAGGCTTACGGCCTGGTGGATGAGGTGCTGGAAGAAACGGATAAAGCCGCAAAGGAAGCCATTGCCAAAAGCCAGATGGCCCGGCCCTCGTGACTTTGCGTACTTTTGCATAAACAGTGGCACAAAGCGTTCAAATGCTGCAGGCGGTTGAATATTAGGATTCCGCATCACATCTTTTCAAGCGTCAAGGAGAGATCGTGAAAATTGCCATTTATGCCGCCCCGTTAGTCACCCGACATATTACGGGCGTTGAGCAACTTGCCCGCAATATTGTTGCCCAGTGGGTCGCGTTGGCAACTCATCACACTTTTTTCATCTTATTAGAAGATCATCTCCCCTATCAGCGCGATTTTGATTCCAGCCTTATTGATGCCCTGCCCGTCAACTTCCAGATTACCCGCATTCATCCGGAACGCCGCTTTTCCACCATGGAAAGCATCGAAGGGCTTTGGCGGCGAGACGCGGCTCGCCCCGGCGGAAGAGAGCCATGGGATATTTTGCACAGCTTTTCGCCCTGGCTCCCGCGTTCTTCCGGCACACCGATGGTCCACACCGTTCATGATTTATCCTGCGAGCTTGATCCGCGGGTCCGGCGCACGCATGAAGGTGCCCGCCAACGGGAAATTCACCGCAATGCTGTGCAACGGGCCAGCCGTACCATCGCGGTATCCCAGCAGACCCGCGATGACATCATCGCCCTGTATAAAGCACCCCAAACCCGTGTGGATATTATTCATAACGGCATTAATCCCACCTTTACCTCCACGCCCGACACCGAACTGCATCAGCAGCTTATTGAGCATTTTCATACCGATCGCCGTTATATTCTGATGGTGGGGTCAGACATTCCGCGACGTAATTATCAGCGGGTCTGGCCGGCGATGGTGCGGGTTCTAAACGCCCACCCCCGCCTGCAACTGATTTTGGCCGGGCGAAACCGCTGGAACCAAACCACGTTATATCACCGGATCAGCGCGGAAGGTTTTCTTGGGCGTGTCACATTTATCGAATCCCCCTCCGACCGCGTGCTGGCCCAGCTTTACCGTGATGCGATGTTAACCTGTTGCGGATCAAGCTTTGAAGGCTTTGGATTGTCCGTTCTGGAAGCGATGGCATGCGGCTGCGCGGTGGCATGCAGTGACATGATGTCCCTGCGGGAACTCGCCGGTGATGCGGTACTTTATTTTTCACATGATGAAGAAGATTCCATGGCCGAGGCCATTTCATCGCTGGCCGATGATCCGGAATTCCGCCGGCAACTGCGCCACCGCGGCCTGCAACGCAGCAGTGAATTCACATGGGAACATTCCGGACGACAATTGCTGACGATTCTTGAAAATACGATTGCGGCCCCCCAGAAACGCTGACCGACCGCCGCCGCAACTCCGGATTTCCCAGTTGGCCGCACGCCGCCATCAGCGGTTGTCCAATCGTGGCACGCCGCTTGGCCAGAATTCCCCTGCCGCGCAGATGCTGAAGAAATGCGACAATCGTCTCGGAATCACTGGGTGAAAACCGCGCCGGCGTTTGTGGGTTATACGCAATAAGATTCACAATCACCGGCAGGTCCTGACACCACTTGGCCAACTCCCCGGCATCCGCCAGCGAATCATTAACACCCTGCAGCATCACATATTCAATCAGGAATCGCGTGCGTCGCGTGCGCGGATACTCCAGCAATGCCTGACGCAACTCCGCCAGCCCAACCGCTTTGTTTATGGGCATAAGCGTGCTGCGCAACGCATCCGTGGCCGCGGTCAGGGAAACAGCCAATCGCAATGACGGCCAATTCATAGCTCCCAGCTTGCGGATGCCATCCACCCTTCCAACCGTTGATACTGTGATGCGCGACAGCGGAATATTAAATTCCCCCGGCGAACTTATTGCGGCAATCGCCTGCGTAACGGCGTCAAAATTATCCAGAGGCTCGCCCATACCCATAAATACAATGTTGCTTATATCCGGCACCGCCATGCCATCCGCTGCATCCGAACGCAACAATTCCCTGGCGGTTCTAAGCTGCTGTAAAATCTGTTCTGATGTCAACTGTCCCAGCAATCCCATCATGCCGGTCTGGCAAAATGTACACCCCATGCGGCATCCCACCTGTGAGGATACACAAAGGGTAAACCATTGGTCCCCATGAAAGTTTTTCATGGGAATAATGACAGATTCAGATTCCAGACGTTGTTCTTTATACGTTCCCGCAGGCAGACAGAATTTTACCGCAGCACCCTCGCGCACAATGCGGGAAACAGAAATGGATTCGCCGGTGTGCACACTATCCGCCATGGCTAAAGATCAAACCTTTAAGACTACATCATGCTCCAGGCGGCCATGATAGCGCTGGCGAATGGGTTCCACAATTTGCCGGACAAAATCATCAACTTGTTGCGGTGATCGCCCGACATATTGCTGCGGATTCAGCACGCCGTCAAAGTCCACAGATTTAAACGCCGCATCCGCCTTCAATCGGCTGATCAGATCATTCGGACGTCCGTGCTGTTTAACTTCTGCCCCTGCCGCCATGGAATGTCGGCGAATTCGTTCATGCAAATCCTGCCGGTCCCCGCCGGCCTTCACCGCCGCCATGAGAATATTTTCAGTGGCCATAAACGGCAATTCCGCCGCCAGTCGCTGCGCAATGACATTCTGATTGACCACCAATCCGCGCGACACATGCACCAGCATGTCAAGAATGGCATCCGCCGTTAGAAACGCTTCCGGAATGGAAAGCCGTTTGTTGGACGAATCGTCCAGTGTGCGTTCAAACATCTGCTGGGCGGCCGTAAACAGCGGCTGCTGCACAATACCCATAAGCCAGCGGGCCAGGCCGGTAATGCGTTCACAAAGCACAGGATTGCGCTTATAAGCCATCGCCGAGGACCCAACCTGCTGATCCTCAAACGGCTCCTCCACTTCCTTAAACGCCGCCAGCAAACGCACATCCTGCGCCATTTTATGAGCGGCGGCACCCAGGGCCGCAAGGCTGGAAACAATCTGCACGTCAATAATGCGCGAATAAGTTTGACCCGAAACCGGATGCACACGCTTAAAGCCGAGCTTCTCGGCTACCGCAAATTCCAGCTTTTTGACTTTTTCATGATCCTCGTCGAAAAGCTCCAGGAACGACGCCTGTGTGCCCGTTGTACCTTTGATACCCCGCAGCATCAGCGTCTGCTGGCGCAATTCAATATCCGCCAGACATAACACATAATCGTAGCACCACAGCACCGCCCGCTTGCCCAGCGTGGTGGGCTGCGCGGGTTGCAGATGCGTATAAGCCAGCACGGGCAGATCACGCCACTGCCGGGCAAAGCTGGTCACGTTATCAATGACAATCGCCAGCTTGCGGGCAATAATATCCAACGCATCGCGCAGCAGCAGCACATCCGTATTGTCCACAATGTCCATGGACGTTGCGCCCAGATGCAAAATAGCCTTGGCCGCCGGGGCAGCCTTGGCGAACGTGTGCAGATGGGCCATGACATCATGGCGCAACTTGGCCTCCTGCCGGGCGGCCTCCTCAAAATCAATATCATGGATATGCGCCTTCATCTGCGCGAGTTGTTCCGCCGTGATGGGCATGCCGAGCTGTTGCTGGGCTTCCGCCAGCGCCAGCCAGATTTTCCGCCACGTGGAAAATTTTCTTTGTGGGGAAAACACTTCCAGCATTTCAGCCGAAGCATTACGGGTTACCAGCGGGCTTTGAAAAACGAGCATTTCCGGAGGCGTTTGCATTGATTCTCCATTGGGCCCTGCCTGCACCCGACACGAGCATCAGCCGCATGACCAACAAACCGATACGCCCATACACCCAACGAACAGCCCGTTGCGCGATGGCGTATAAAACCTTGCCGCGTGAATGGTAACACAATATCCGGGAACTGGAAATTTGCGATTGGTGCACTATCCCGCCGGCTTGACCAATACCGGCAGGGCCTTGATGAAAAATGATGATTGCCAAACCTGTAATTTCTGATACAACAAGAGCTTCCTAGGATCCCGTTTTCAGGAGAATGGTAATGAACCGCATGATATTTGCCATGACAATGGCCCTTGCACTGACGGCCCTGGCGGGATGCGCAAAATCCGTAAAACAAAATTCATCCTCCAAATCACCCGCCGCCGGAACTCCCCCGGCAAGCACGCCCCGGCTGCGCATCGCTGTAATACCCAAGGGCACCACCGATGTGTATTGGAAATATGTCCACGCCGGTGCCGATGCCGCAGGCCGGAAGCTGGGCGTGAAAATTCTGTTCCAGGGACCTGCACAAGATGGTGATCGGGCCGCGGAAATCGCCCTGATGCAGAATTTTGTTACCCAGGGCGTCGCCGGAATCGTTCTGGCTCCGGTAGACAGCCGCGCGCTGATACCCCCCGTAAAACTCGCAAAAGCCGCCCACATACCCGTTGTAATCATTGATTCGGCCTTGCGTGCCAAGGCCGGCAAGGATTATGTCAGCTTTGTGGCCACCAATAATTTCAAGGCCGGCGAGCTTGCCGGAAATTATCTCGCCAAGCTTTTAGGCGGCAAAGGAAAGGTGGCCATGTTGCGCTTTATCGTCGGTTCCGCCGCCACCGATGCACGCGCCGCAGGCTGCGCGGCAGCACTTAAGAAATTCCCCGGCATAACCATTATTGCCAGCCATCGCGGCGGCTCAACGCCCAGCAAGTGCAAATCGGTCGCCTTAAGCATGGCCGCCAGCCTGCAGAAGGCAGATGGAATTTTTGCCGCCAATGAAACCACCTGCTTTGGCATGTATCTGGCATTAAAGCAGTTGAATCTGCTGGGTAAGAAAAAATTCGTTGGCTTTGACTGGCAGTCCAACTTCAAGAAACCCATCGAAAAAGGCCAGATCAACGGCGTGGTGGTGCAGGACCCCTTCCGCATGGCCTATCTGGGCGTGACCTATCTGGTAAACGATATTCGCGGCAAAACGCCGCCCCTGGAATTTGACACGCCCGCCGCACTGGTAACCCCGAAAAATATCAACAGCCCGCAAATTGAAAAACTCATCACCTTGCCGGCCATCCACTGATATCCATGGCTGTGATGAGACCACACGTGTGCGTGCAGGAACACGCATGACTATACAGAGTGAATCATGCCGCCCGACCATGCGTCACCTCCGGAAGGAAACTGCCTGCTGAAAATGCAGGGCATTCGCAAACGCTTTGGTGCCACGCAGGCACTCGATGGCGTGGATTTATTTGTTAACGCCGGCGAAGTTCTGGCTCTGGTGGGTGAAAATGGTGCCGGAAAAAGCACCCTGATGAAAACACTTTCCGGAGCCTACCACCCCGATGAAGGCTCAATATTCCTCGAGGGAAAACCCTATCGCCCACGCGATCCCATGGACGCCCGCCGATTGGGCGTGGCCATGATTTATCAGGAACTTTCCCTGGCACCGCATTTATCCGTGATGGAAAATATTGTGCTGGGCGTAGAGCCGCTTCACGGCCCGTTGATGGCCTGGAGCCGAATCCGAAAAATCGCCCAAAGCGCCATGGAGCAATTAGGCAGGCCGGACATTCCAGTGGATGTCCCGGTCGGTCGGCTGTCCATTGCCGAACAGCAGCTTGTCGAAATCGGCCGCGCTACAGCCATCGGCTCCAAAGTGGTCGTCCTGGATGAACCCACCAGTTCTCTGACCAGCCGGGACATTGAAGGGCTGTTCACGTTAATCCGCCGGCTGCGCCAGCAGGGCCATGCAATTATTTACATCTCTCACTTCCTGGAGGAAGTCAAGGAAATTACCAGCCGATATACCGTTTTGCGCGATGGAAAAAGCGTCGGCGGCGGCCGCACGGCCGATGCCTCAACGGACAATATTATCTCCATGATGGTGGGCCGCAAGGTGGATGATTTATATCCCCGCTCCGTCCATAACCCCGGAGAAGTGATTTTAGAAATTAACAACCTAAGCGGAATCAAAAAACCCGTTCAGGCTGGAATGGCATTGCGGCGCGGTGAAGTGCTGGGAATCGCCGGACTCGTAGGAGCAGGCCGCACGGAATTGGTCCGCGCCGTCTTTGGGCTGGACGCG
>JAJZGH010000218.1 GCA_021798635.1 Planctomycetota bacterium
TCATGACTGACAGTAGAACATATCCGGCGCAAATGCGCAAGTTAAGATTGTGTTAAATCTTCGCGGGTTTTGTGTTACCATTTTCCGGACAGTATTGAGGTTGTCCCCGGTCAGGTGCCTGTCATGGCTTCGGAGCCGTATTGACGCAGCCGCAGATAGCGCTGATCCACCAGATCGTCCGAGGAAACGGTTTTAAGTTCCCTTAATGCCCGGTCAATGTAACGTTCCAGGGCTTCGGCCGCGGCGCGTGGATTGCGGTGCGCGGCACCGAGCGGTTCGCGTATGACATCATCAATAATGCCGGTCTGCTTAAGTTCTTTGCTGGTAAGCTTCAAGGCCTCGGCGGCCTCGGCGGCATTGTCGGACCCCTTCCATAATATCCCGCTGCACCCTTCCGGTGATATCACGCTGTACCATGCATATTGCAGCATCGCCAGGCGGTCTCCCACGCCGATGCCCAAGGCCCCGCCCGAGCCGCCTTCGCCGATGACAATACAAATAATGGGCGTAGGCAAAACGGCCATTTCCCGCAGATTCAACGCAATGGCCTCCGCGACCCCGCGCTCTTCAGAACCCAGGCCGGGGTAGGCTCCGGGCGTATCAATAAAGGCCACGATGGGCAATTTGAATTTTGCCGCCAATTGCATTTTTAACAAGGCTTTGCGATATCCTTCCGGATGGGCGCAGCCGAAGTTGCATGCGATTTTTTCCTTGGTGTTTCGGCCTTTCTGATGGCCCACCAGCATCACCTTATGACTGCTGATTCTACCGGTGCCGGTCACGATGGCTTTATCATCGCCATACCGGCGATCGCCGTGGAGTTCTTCAAATTCCTTGACAATCAGATCAATGTAATCGCGCGTCTGCGGCCGGCCCGGATGCCGGGCCACCTGCACGGTTTCCCATGCGGAAAGATTGTCATAGGTTTTTTTCATCAGCGCCGTGAGGTTATCGCGCAAGCGCATAATTTCGGTGTTGTAATCCACCCCTTTTTGTTCCTGTATGACCACCAGTTCCTGAATCTGCCGCTCTAATTGCAGCATGGGCTGCTCAAAACTTAAGCCCAATGGGGCGCTACGGGGGGCGGCGACTGAGACGGCCTGGGCGGTTTGCTTTTTTTCGGCAGCGCGTGACGCCTTGGAAACCGCCGGCGTAACGCCGCCGCTTTTTTTAGTTGTGGAATGCCTGCTATTTTTTCCGCGTGCGGTTGCCATCGTTGACTCCTGTTACCAAAGTGCGCCGCATTGCGCTGTAGGGTGGATTTTATCACCCCGGGCGGAAGTTCACCAATTACCAGCCTATGGGAGGCATTTTTCCTTGAGGCATGATAGAACTCAAATCCCGGGATAGTCCAATCGGGCTTGCTGATTTTGAGGCATTGTCGATAATTCAACCTCCGGAAGCGGCGAAGGTTGTGGGTGTGGGTCGATTCCGGGAACTGGGCTGCATCGTTTAAGCAAAAGCGGCCGGCCTGGTGTTCATCTGCATGTTTGCCGCTTCACGGCACATGCGGCAGAGACTTTGGACGCGGCGCGTGCGGTAAATTAAGGCGACAGAGTTATGGCTTTACCCAATAAACCTAAACCTCTGCCGGTGCTGCGGTTTGCGGGCATCATTGCGGGGAACCAGGCGATGCTGGCAACAGCGCGGCAACATCTTTCCCAACAGTATGGCCCCATTGATGATCAATCAGAAATCATCGCCTTCAATTTTACCGCTTACTATGAAGATCAGATGGGAACGGGCCTGTTGCGGCAATGGGTGCGGTTTGCCACGCTCTGTGAGCCGCAGTTACTGGCCAAGTGCAAACTGGAAACCAATTTGGCCGAAGTGCTGCTGGCGGGGCAATTTCCCGGTGCGGCCCCGCGACCGATTAATATTGATCCCGGCTATGTTTCACGCACCAAAGTGATTTTGGCCACCACCAAAGATCACAGCCACCGCGTTTACCTGGGAGAAGGGATTTTTGCGGAAGTCACCCTGCATTGGACCGCGACGGGCTGGGCACCGTGGCCGTGGACCTACGCGGATTATCGCACGCCCACGGCGCAGGAATTCTTTCTGCGGTGTCGGGAGGCGTATGTAAAACACCTGCCGGCGGCGGCGGGCGCGCTGTAAATTTGCCGGGCGGTAGATGGACTAATTCTTTGAGGTTCATGGATGCTGGAAATCGCACTGGGACTATTTTTCAGCAGCTTGGTGCTGTGCGTGCTGGGCACTGCGATTGTGCGGCGCTATGCGGCGCGCATCGGTTTAATTGACCAACCGGGATTGCGCAAGGTGCATAACACGCCCATCGCCCGCAGTGGAGGAATTGCCATATTCTGGGCCATTGGGATTCCATTAATTTGCGGCATTGCCGTCGCCGGTTTGTTTGCCCATAAGCCGCTGGAAAATTATTTGCCGCCCTCGGTGCGCGTATATTTGCCGGGCTTGGCGGCTCATCGGTTACTGGCGTTGTGGCTGCTGGTGTGCACGCTGGGAATTCATATTGTGGGGTTGGTGGACGATCGTCATGCCATGCGGGCTATTCCGAAACTGCTGTGGCAGTTGCTTATTGCGGCAGCTTTGGTTGGCGGCGGAGAGTGCATTCAGACCGGCGGGTTCCGGGTGCTGACATTTATGGATCATCTTTTCCCCGGCGGAGAATTGCTTTCGGCGGTCGCCAGCGTGCTGTGGATTGTCGTACTTACCAATGCGTTTAATTTTATGGACAACATGGATGGCTTGTCCGCGGGCGTGGCGGCAATATGTGGTTCGCTTTTTTTTATCGGTGCCGTGCAAACACACCAGTGGTTTATCTGCGGTTTGCTGCTGCTTTATGTCGGCGCGGCGACGGGATTTCTGTTCCATAATTTTCCGCCGGCAAAAATATTTATGGGTGACGGCGGCAGCATGGTGCTGGGATTTTTTCTGGCGGCGTTGACCATTCGCACCACATTTTACGCCGGCCACGGGCGCTGGTATGCGGTGCTGATGCCGCTGGTGGTGGCCGCGGTTCCGCTGTACGATTTTGTGGTGGTATGCCTGTTGCGGCTACATCGGGGCCGCAGCCCGTTTTTGGGCGACACCAATCATTTTTCACATCGGCTTACGCGGCATGGCTTTACCAAGCGCGGAGCGGTGCTGGTGATTTATGCCGTCACATTGGCCAGCGGGCTATCGGCCCCGCTGCTGGCGCAGGCCAACGGATTTGAGGCGGTAATTATCGCGGTGCAATGTTTAAGCGTGTTAACCATCGTGGGAATTCTGGAACGCCTGGGAGAGCATGTGCAATGAATCAGGCGCAACGCAACACTGTGGCCTGGATGGCGCTGGCGGCGCTGCTGGTGATCATGTGCCTTCGCCTGACCATACCCGAGCCGATCGGCGATGGGGTATGGAGTGGAAGCGTGGCATTTTTGCACACCGGTTCTTCTACCGTGGGCAACCTGACCGGGCCGGCGGAGGTCATGGGATTGGGCATTTTATCGCTGCTGATCTGCGGTGCGGTACTGCTGGCAGGCGAATCTATTTCCCTTGGCAAGTGGATGCAGTTGGGCGTGATCGCCTTGGTGCTGGCGGCGGCGATTGCGGCGATATTCACGGCGGCCAATCGTTTTGCCGCGCTGGTCGGGGTCTTTGATCTGGGCATGGCGCTGTTGGGGGGATGGACGGCGGGAATTTTATGCCATACCCCGCAGCGACAACGACTGGTCATTGCCGTCCTGGTGGGGTTGCTTTGCGCTGTAACGGTTAAAGGCCTATATCAGCGGTATGTGGAAATTCCGCAGACGATTCATTATTTTCAAAAACATCAGCAACAATGGCTCCGCCAATCCGGGGTGCAAAACAACAGTGCCCAGGTGAAATTATTTATCAGCCGATTGAAAAGTCGGGAAGTCAGTGGATTTGGAATTTTAAGTGATGGCTTCGCGGAAACATTATGCCCTCTTTTGCTGGTAGGGTTGGCGCTGGCCATCGCGGGCTTGTTATCCAAGCCTGCTTCAACAACGGTGCCGGTAACGCCGAGTAAAAAAATATCCGGTAAAGCGCCTATTGCGGGAAAGCCGCCCAGAGCGGGGGATGTGAATTTGCCGGATCATCTGGTGCTGGGTGTGGTGCTGCTC
Source organism: Planctomycetota bacterium (assembly GCA_021798635.1). Next base: position 4,110 of record JAJZGH010000218.1, read on the forward strand.
TTGGTTTCTTTGGCGGGCGTTGCCGTACTGGTATTTACCGGCAGCAAAGGCGGGGGCGCGAGTTTTGTCATTTGCGTCGCGGTTCTGGCTGGGGCCTGCTGGAAGCGAAAGTGGCTCGCCGGGCACAAGCCAGTGGCCGTTGCCGTGGTGCTGGTGTTGGCGGTTGCCGGAGCATTGGGGCTTTTTACTTATGGGATGATACATCATGGCTTGCCCACCAAGGACCTGTTGTATCGCTGGGATTATTGGACGGGAGCGGTGCGAATGATTCAGCGTCATCCGCTGACGGGTGTCGGGTTGAACAATTTTGGATACCACTATACGCAATTCAAACCTCCCAGTGCGCCGGAAGATGTTAAAGATCCGCACAATATGTTTATCCGCATTGCGGCGGAGGCGGGCATTCCCGCCGCGATTGGTTTTGCCGTACTGGTATTGTGGGGGTTTTTAAGCACGCTGGGGGAGAAAGATGAACTTCCCAATGAAGAAAATCAGCGCGGGCTGCCTGCAGGGGGGTTGATTCTTTTGGCGTTGGTGTGGTGGGCGGGGAGATTGGCAGTCGATCATCCGGGATTTGGTGCCAAGGGTGTGGCGACTTATCAGTTGGCGCTTTCAGCGCTATACGCGGGAGCGGCACTGGGTGGAATGCTGCTGGCCCATCGGCTCTTGCGGGTGATCCATCCGCGGTATCAGATGATCGTAGCTAACGCGGCGGTGCTGGGAGCGGCGGGAATGGTGCTTTATGATCAGATTAACATGGCCTTGGCCACCGGGCCGACGGCGATGCTTTTCTGGATTATTCTTGGGGCATTTGCGGCTCAGGGTGCCGGCCCGCGGCCAGTGGAACAGAACTCCTCTGCTAAGGAGCACAACACATACGGTGCCATCGCCGGCATGATTCTTGGCGGGGCATTATGTATTTTCGCCGTTATTCTGACAGTAGCGGTGTGGGTGCCGACCGTGCGCGGAACGTATCCATGGGATTCATCCGTATATCGCCATGCGTATAAGCGGGCGCTGGCACAGCATAATTGGCCGCAGGCGCTTAAGGCGGCGGATGCGGTATTAGCGCGTGATACCCGCTCGCAGGGTTGGTTGCAGCGGAAAATCAGCGTGGAGATGCAAATGGGGATAGATCCACGCGAGGCCGTGCTGAAGTTGCTATCGATAAACCGTACCGACGCTCCGGTGCGCTTGCCTTATGCCCTGACCAGCCGAGCGGGGCTGACCGTAGCGCAGCGGATTGCGCAATTAAAACTTGCGTTGCAACTCAACAGCGCGTTGCCAAAAACTGAAATCCAGCGGCTGTCACCTCGGGAGGTGGCGGAGATTAACGCCCAAATCAAAAAATTAAAGGCCGTGGAATCCGACCGGTAGCAATTGCGCCGCCCGTCACACGTGGAGAGCGGCGGGAGTCACCTCGGACAGGCACCTGGCAGATAAGGAATGCCGCCCTTAATAGTGTTGGAAATCAGGAACCCGTTCGAAGTAAAGGCGTTCTACCCCATGCGGTACATGCGTTCGGGATTTTCGGCGTGCTGGGCGGCCAGTTCCACATAGTGCTGATTGTTGTTGCGCATGTCGGTTAATTCGGCTTCTCTTACCGGCCGGACTATTTTTGCCGGCACGCCCATGACGGTTTGCCCGTCGGGAATCACCATGCCCGGTGACACCACCGCCCCAGCCGCCACAATGCAGTTTTTCCCCACCACCGCCCCACCAAGAATGACCGCCTTCATGCCAATAAGCGTTCCCTCCCCTACGGACGCGCAATGCACGACGGCACCGTGGCCAATGGTTACGTGGTCGCCAATGGTCAGCGGTTGGTTATAGTCACAATGCAGCACGGAATTTTCCTGGACATTGACGGCATGGCCAAGGCGAATGGGTGCCACATCCCCGCGGATGGTGACGCCAAACCAGACGCTGCAGTCCGCGCCGAGCGTCACATCGCCGCAAATGACAGCATTGCTGGCCTGCCAATGTTGATCAACACGTTGCATTCGGGCATTGCTGATATAGTTGCTCATGGGACTATTATGCCTTAAGAGAGCGTCTTATAAAAGTCCGCTTTTTATAATATATCCGCAAAAGCGATCAATTAGCGATGCCGGCCTGTGAAAACGCCCAAAACTGGCGAAATAAAAAATCGCAAAAAAAATCTTCCGTTTCGACTTTTTAATTGCTATACTCAGGGAAACCAAGTGTGGTTGCCTGTCGTATGTGATCCTATGTTGATCGTCGGCAGCGGGCTGTGGGACTGATTCCACAGCCACCAAGGCTGGCAAAACGGTAGTGACCGACGTCCCATCAGGGATCCGCAACACCGGTGGTATTGGAGGGCGTTTTTTGGGAGCTTGAAATGCGAATTTCACAAATGAAAATAGGATTGTGAAATAAAGATACAAAGTAGGATTCGCAGTGTGTGTAATGTGTAAGGCTGGGCTGATGCCAAAACAAGGGCCATTGACCTGACTTGGATTAAAAGCAATGGAATAAGACGGCAAACAGGATGTTTGCCCGAATTTTAATGAGGTAAAGGCGTATGAAAACCCAAAAGGAATTAACCATGAGCGTTCACCACAAGAAACCGCGCAGTGCTGGTGTCTCCGTGCTGGTATATGACCGTCCGCTCCATCCGGAATTGATTTCCGCGGATATTCGCCGCGCTCGCGCGGTGGGTGAATTTGATGTTAATATCTGGCTGCTAAACCATGGCGGTCACATGCTGACCATTACCGGCCCGCACACGGTTTGTGAACTTTGCTGCTTTCCGAATAAATCTCTCCCGGAACGCGGACTGCTCGAACGCATTCCGTGCAAAGGCGACAAACTTTATGATGTCGCCTTGGGCGAAACACATCATTATTATCTGGCGATTAATGAAGAGCACGTGACCGATACGCTTTTTGAAAATTCGGTTGCTGAGTTGCTCCGCATTGCCGAGGAACAAAATGGCGTGGTTTCACATCGGAAAAATGAGTTGGGTGAAACGGTTGGGTTATCTGTCGTGGTGACGCAGTTGCACCGGCGGGCCGTGCATATTGAGGGGTTCCACCTGCTCAATGATGCCCATGTGCTGGTGCGCACGCAATCCGTGGTTGAGCCTACCCGCTAATTTGCCACAAATCAGAAGCGTGTTCCGCCCCTCCGCGGCGCGGGCTCCTCGGAGTACCATCCGTGTGAGGTACGCCGTCGTTGCCGCTTCTTGTAGAGAACCGGATGATAATCCGCTGGTTGATCCAGTGTCGCGAACCAACCACCGGGTTATCACCACGGTGCTCTATGACGCGACGATGCCCGAGCGGCCAAAAATCTCGCAGTCGCAACCCGGCCATTACTCGGACAGGTGCCCAGGGGACTTCTGCGCTGCGGCTTTGTCAAGGTGCAGGTAAAAAAAATCAGCGGAGAAGGGCAACATAAACGTGCCCATCGCCGCTGATTAAGGAGGCTTAGTCAATTTAGCAGACAACCGCGTCACGGCTGTCAGGAGGCTGTGATTTCGGCTGACCAGGCTTTTTTCAGCCAGCCTTGGGGAATACGCGTCGTCCCGGTAGCGTCGGCCAGAGTTTCCTCAAATTCCGTTCCGACCCGATAGCCACCCTCCGGCAACTGCCGGCAAAAGCGCACCAGGCATAAAACCAACATGCCGCCGCCTTCGCGGAACTGCAAAGGCGCAACAACATATTCGTTTTCCTGCAAGCGCCGACGGGTTAAAAACCCCATCCCTTTCAGCGAAACATCTTCGGTATGCACGCGAAAAGCTGCGCTCCTGGGACGTTCCGGTCGTGGCAGACGCTTTAACCACATGATTTGTTGCACAGGCCGCCGCCGATGCCGACGTCCGAGAGATTCCCCCTCATTCTTCAAATTTTCAATAATTTGAAGAATCTGTTTCCGCTCAACTTTAGATAAACTTGTAGCGCTCAACGCACTGCTCCGCACAGTATTCCTACCAACCGTTATGTTATCGAACCAAGGGAGCCAAAAAGTTTATCAATTCTTTACAGAATTTAATTTGGGAAAAATGTTTAATCCTTTTCATTCGCGCAAGCCGATAGAGGGGATAGGGCAGATGTTGTGTGGGCCCTTAGAACTCCACGGCCATTCATATCACTGAACCCTTTTTTCGAGATCAGTAACCTCAAAAAATTATAATTATCCTTCATAATAGCGTAAATGGAATAGCGATGCTTCCATACCGCTCGCCGCGGAGCGTGGCAATTTTTCCGGGCGGGGCCGAAATAGTAGTAGATCGGCGGCAAATCACACCGTTTGGGCTTGGCACAGCGGCGTACTTTTGGGATGCGTTCCACCCCGGCAAAGCCGACGGCTATGTGAAGTTTTCTCCGCACGGCCCTGTTGCCCGGAAATATTGCCCCGCCCTCGCCGCGTTTTTCTGGTTTTGTTGTCAAGAAATAGAAATGTCACCCTATTAGCCGAAATAGAAGTGTCACCCTGACATCGATTTCCCAGGGGCGTGGCGGCCCGGCGTAGGCGCAGGGAGGGGCGCAGCCCCGACCGGAGCCGGAGCCGGGCCGCCACGCCGGCCACGCTTGGCCGCACGGCCCAC
>JAJZGH010000014.1 GCA_021798635.1 Planctomycetota bacterium
GTCCACACAACGATGATGCAGAAGTTCCAGGGCTTCAACAAACTGAATCGACACGAACTGCTCCAGGCACAACGCATAGACCGACAAACGTGAGGCAATTATACCCCGGCAAGTACCGCGGAGCGAACGGCAGATAATTTTCACAGCGGGTGCCTGCATTAAGGATGCGGGTATAATGGATCGTGGGCATGAAAAGGGTTTTATGCTGAGGATGGCGGTTCTGCAAAGGGTCGTGATTATGGCGGTAAAGGTAATAAGCAGATCACCGGCACATTACGGGCTGGCCTTGATGGCGTTGCTCATGGCCGGATTGGTGACCCCTGTTTGCGCCCAGAATTATTCGGCATATCCGGCCTACAACCCGTACTATTCCCAGCCCTATACGCCGCCGGCACCGCCGGTTGCCCCTTCACCACCGTTTTATGCACCTGGAGTTTATGGGCCACCAGTCATGGCAACACCGCAGATTGTTGCACCGCTTAGCGCCGGGCAGATTGATGAACTTGCGGCCCCGATTGCGCTGTATCCTGATGCCCTTCTGGCCCAACTTCTGCCGGCCAGCACGTATCCGCAACAGGTGGCGCTGGCGGCCCAATGGCTGCAATATAATCCCAATCCCAGCGAAATTGTCATCGCGATGCAAAACTGGGATGCGTCCATAAAAGCCATGGTGCATTATCCGACCGTGCTGCAATATATGAATACGAATCTGCAGTGGACGGAAGCCTTGGGTGTAGCTTTTCTGAATCAGCAGGCATCTGTTATGCAGGCTATCCAGCAACTGCGGGCGCAGGCTGTCGCGGCTGGAACGCTGCAATCCACCCCGCAGCAGCAGGTCATATCACAGAATGGCACCATTTGGATTGAGCCGGCGAATCCGCAAATGATGTATGTGCCGCAGTATGATCCGAGCCTGGTTTACAGTCAGCAACCGGGGAATTTTACCGGTACCGGTCTCACATTCAGCTTTGGTTTTGCCATAGGAAGTTGGCTGAATAATAATTGTGATTGGCAGAATAACTGGATCAGCGCGGGGCAGAACTGGGATCATGATTGGCGGCGGGATAATCGCGGGCAATGGATACGCGCCCGGCCGGTTTATCGCGGCAATGATCAGAGATTTGGCCCGGTACGGACATTCCCGCAACGCTGGAGGCGTAACACGCGTGAGCCGCTGCCGGCATTGCCTCCCAACTTGGTACAGCCCGGCGCGCTGCGGCAATATCGCGGCTGGCCCGGCTATTCACCCACCAACCGCCCCAATCGGGGATTTCGTCCGGGAAATAATCGCCCGAACTTTACGCCCCAGCCGCCGCCGAGAATGTTCGGGGGTAATTATCGCAGCGATAATAATGTTATCCGTGCCGAGAACCGGGGCCGCCAAAGCCTGCGGAGATCTCACAGTCAATGGCAACCGAGGCCCGGAACCCATCCGACATATCGGGCACCGCAATCGCGGCAAAGGCAGGTTCCGCCGGCGTTTCAGGGCATGAATTCCCGGCGGCAGGTGCAGCAGGATCGACAGCGCGGCAGGCAGTCGATGCGCCGTCGGTGAGGGCGGGACGGCATGTCACAGGTTTTTGATTTTTTTTCGGAGAAGTTTATGACTGGTAGCACCGTTAAGTCCACATATATTGCGGCGGCCATGCTGGTGTCGGGAACCCTTTTGCTGGCCTGTGCGGGGTGTCAAAACCAAAACACAATGCGCGCGAATCCCGCAGCGCCGAATCAGCCCATGCAGTCCGGCCGGCCGGGGCAGCCGGGAATCGGACAGGAAGTGTTTGCAAGTGATGATGCGGCAGCGGCGGCGCTGCTGGCTGCCGTAAAATCACAAAACCATGCGGAATTACATCGGATTTTCGGCCCGGCGGTGAAAGATCTGGTGTCCGGTGATAAGGTGGAGGATCATCGACACTTTGAAGAGTTTGTAGCACACGCCAAACAAAAATTCTTCCTGGAGAAAAAAACCGCAGACCAGTCGATTGTTCATATCGGAAATAAAAATTGGCCGTTTCCAATTCCCATCGTTCGCCTGGCGGACGGTAAATGGTTTTTTGATACCGAGGCGGGAAAGGCGGAAATTCTGGCCCGGCGCATCGGCGCGGACGAGCTTGATACCATTGAAGTTTGTGAAGCGTATGTACGTGCTCAACAGCAGTATGCCGCCACCTATCACGATGGAGCGGATGTCTTGCGTTATGCCCAGCGGCTGGTAAGTAAACCGGGCACACAAGATGGCCTGTATTGGCCCGCTGCCGTGGGTCAACCGGAAAGTCCATTTGGCCCGCTGGCCGCGCAGGCCGCCGCCGAGGGCTACACGCCCGGGGTGCACAAAACCGCCGGCCCCCACCCGTTTAATGGCTATTACTTCCATATTCTCACCCGGCAAGGCTCGGCGGCACCGGGCGGAAAATATAACTACGTCATCAATGGCAATATGATCGCCGGTTTTGCCCTTGTTGCATTTCCCGCTAAATATGGTTCCTCCGGCATTATGACGTTTATTATTAATCAGCAGGGCCGCGTGTATCAAAAAGATCTGGGGCCGGATACCCTGTCAGTTGCCCGGCACATGACGCGATATAACCCGGATAAATCCTGGACACTCATACAAGAATAATGGGCAGCTATGGCAGATACAGATGTAACGCTGACACCGCCAGGCGCGGCGGCGATCCGCGATGAACCGGATGCGGGTGCCACGGTGAGTCAGCCGACAATCGTGTACAGCGTAATTATTCCCGTCTACAACCATGGCGGAACGCTGGCAAAAGTCATTGACGAGGTGCTGGAAAAACTACCGGAAGCCACGGTTTTTGTCGTCAATGACGGCAGCACCGATTCCACTGCGGATGTGTTGCGGAAGCTGGAATTGCAGTATCCGGCAGGGCCGGGGTGCGCCTTGCGGATTTTGCATCATCGGCACAATCAGGGAAAGGGAGCTGCGCTATTAACCGGGTTTGCCGCCGCACGGGACGCCGGGTGCACCCACACGATTACCATTGATTCGGATGGGCAGCATCGGGTAACTGATATTTTTCGGCTCATGCAGATAGGCCAACTGTTTCCCGATGATTTAATTATCGGAGATCGGCAGATGGACTTTGCCGATGTTCCCACGCGCAGCAAACGCGGACGGGATATGTCGCGATTCTGGATGCTTTTGCAAACCGGACAGGATGTACCGGATACACAGTGCGGATTAAGAATTTATCCGCTGCGGCACACGCTGACATTGACCCATCTGTTTCGGCGATTTGACTTTGAAACCGAAACGCTGGTTCGCCACGCCTGGGCAGGCTTGAAGGTGCGGTCCGCGCCAATTACCTGTATTTACTTTACCGCAGGCGACCGGATTACCCATTTCCGACCCGTGCGCGACACCATTCGCGGCGTGCGATTGAATGTCATGCTGACCACCTGGCGCATTATCAATCCTATGCCGGGCCGCAAATGCCAAACGTCGAATCACAACCCGACTATCTCCTGGCGCAATTGGTCGAGCTGGCGATTCTGGAAGCGGCAATTGGGACTGGCACAGTGCGAGGCCCTGGCCGACGACATGCTGGCTACGGCGGTGGGCGTCGGGGTGCTGATAGCCGTGCTGCCGCTGTATGGCATTCAAACGCTGCTGGCCATTTACACCGCTCGCCGGCTGCATCTTAATATTCCCGTAACGCTGCTGGGCACGCAGATTTCCCTGCCGCCGTTGATACCGATTTTACTATTTATGAACATTCAAACCGGCTATCTGCTTTTGCACGGGCGGTTTCTGTCGCCGGAATTTATGGTACATCAGCAGCTTTCCTGGAAGGGTATTTTTTTTACTTTTCTGGGGCCAATGATGCTCGGTGGATTAATTTGCGGATTGGCTCTGGGTACAGCGGCGGTGTTGATCACCCGCGCCATGCTGGCCCGCATTCATCGCAAATCGCCGACATCCAGCACCGCTGACGGGCCTGATTCAGCACCGGCAAATGCGGAAATGACATCCTGATGGTGTAGGCCTTGCGGCGACGGCCTGGACAGGCGAACTAATCCGTGGAAAATTCCTTTTCCCGATTGGCCAACTGTGACCGCAAACGCGCGATGATGCTGGAGTGCATCTGACTGACGCGAGATTCGGAAAGCTCCAGGGCGTCGCCAATTTCTTTCATGGTCATTTCTTCATAATAGTACAGCACGAGGATCATTTTTTCCGAGCGGGATAAGCCGCGGGTAATTAAATCCTTGATATCACGCTGGTGCAAGATCGCCAGGGGTGAATCAGAAGCTTTGTCCTGCAGCACATCGACTTCGCGCACGTCTTTGTCGCTGTCGGATTCAAACCATTTCCGGGACAGGCTTACCTGGGAAACAGCGCTGGAATCCTTGAGCATTTTTTCAAATTCGTCAGGCGGCACGCCCAGATGGGCGGCGATTTCGTCCTGGGTAGGGGCACGACCCAGTTTCATTTCCAATTGCCGGGACGCCTGAATAACTTTACTGGAGCGGCTGCGCACCAGGCGGGGCACCCAGTCCATGTTGCGTAATTCGTCGAGAATCGCACCGCGAATACGCGGCGCGCAGTAGGTCTCAAATTTCACGCCCCGATTGGGGTCAAAAGATTCGATGGCATCTTTCAGCCCGAAGGAGCCGGCCTGGATAAGATCATCGAGATCCACTTCATCGGGCAATTTGGAATAAATACGATCGGCGTTATAGCGCACCAATGGCAGATATTCCATCATCAGCAGATTGCGCATAACTTCGGTCTTGTTGGCTTTGAACTTTTTCCAGACATCATTGATGTCCTGTTCAATGGCTGCGGTTGTTGTGCGAGTTTTTGCCATGGGTCGCTCCTTGACCAGACCAGCACCTGAACGGATGGTGACTCCCATATCCGCCAGGCGCAAAACACACGTGGGCCTCATGCCCCCTGAACATTCCATATAACACTGTATCGCGATGGTGGTGGATTACCGAAACACGGATCGCCCCATCGCCAAACGGATGGGAAACGGAGTAGCCGGCGGTTCTCACCGCTGATCTCGCAAATTTATTTTTTGACGTAATTATAAAATAGCGCGTGGATGGTAATGTTTTAGCGGGGGTACCCGGGGCGGCCCGCACGGTATCCCGTCCATGAATTTTATAGGTCAAATTTTGGACTAAACCAAGCATATCGAATCCATTCGTTGCTTTGGGTGGCCTTCCCTGCCTTATGAGAGTATCAAACCATTGCAACACAGCGTCCAGATTTTTTGATGCTCTCACGAACTGATCAGCGATTTTAACGTGGCATACCGGGCTTAACAACCTCCCGGAATAAAATGTTCATGCCACTGTCGCTGGCTTTCCACGTAGTGTAACACGGCATTTTTGGAAAGCAAGAGTATTTTTTATCAATTAATTTGGCGTCTGCACGCCCAGCAGGTGCACCCGAAACTTCAGCGTGCTGTTGGCGGGAATTCCGCTGCCCGGAGGAGATTGATCTCCGTAGGCCAGTGCCGCCGGAATTGTCAGCTCACGAATTCCGCCTACCCGCATGCCTTTTACGCCAATATCCCAACCTGGAATAACCTGCCCGGCACCGAGCACAAATGGGAACGGCTGATTGCCGTGGAGTTTGCTGGCGTCGAAAACTTTACCGTTCATCAGCATACCCGTGTAATGGACAATGGCGGTTTCGCCGTCTTCCGCCACCGGACCTGTGCCGATTTTTATATCTTTGATAATCAATCCATCCGCGAGCTTTCGCACCTGACCCGCTTTGCCGGGTTGGGCGGCGGCGGCAGTTGTCGCAGGCGCTGTACTGGGAGCTGCGCCGGCGGGGACAACGGCGGTGGCATTGGGCGGGGTGGCCGGGGCTGATGCCTGGGGGGCCTGTTGTGAACCGGAGTTGCCGCAGCCCACGAGAGCCAGAGCGAGTGTGGAAGTTGCAGCAGCCATGATTATTTTGGGCAGGGTTTTCATTTTCGATGATCCTCAAAAAAGTGGTTCACAAACGCATGGGTGTATTATGCACGATCTTCGCGGCATGGACAAATCAGAAATCACTACGGATTAGGCCAGTCTGCATTCACGAAGCGCCCCGCTTCCAGAATGGTTTTGCCATCGACCTCAATGCGGCATCCCGGCTGGCGCAAATCGCACACCATGTCCCAGTGCAGACCACTTTCATTTTTTCCGCCGGTTTCCGGATAGGCCGCGCCCAATGCCGCATGACAGGTTCCGCCGATTTTTTCATCAAACAGCGTGTTACGCGTGTATTGTTGAATTGAAAAATTGGTGCCAATGGCAAATTCACCCAGCGTTCGGCTGCCGGCATCCTGATCCATCATGGCGGTAAGAAAATCCAATCCCTTGGAGGCAGTGGCATCGATTACTTTGCCATTCTTGAACTTCAGCACAATGCCGTCACATTCGCGGCCATGATGCACCGCCGGGAAACTGTAACGAATCACGCCGTTGACCGCATCTTCAATCGGCCCGGTGAACACTTCTCCATCCGGAAAATTTTCATGCCCGCAGCAGTTAATCCAGCGACGTCCTTCCACGCCCAAACGCAAATCAGTATCTTTGGCGATCACATGCACTTCTTTGGCACCGTTAAGATAATCCGCCAGCCGCTGCTGCTTTTCGCTGATCCGCTTCCAGGCCGCCACCGGATCATCCAGATGCAGCAATCCGCCACGGAAAACGAAATCCACATAATCGTGCAGCGACATTTCCGCATCCTGCGCACTGGCCTGCGTGGGATATTGCGTCCCCACCCATTTTAATTTGCCCTCTGCGGCACGCTCCAGAAAGCGTTTGCTGATCGGCCTGCGGGCCTGCGCGGCGGCGGCCTGCTTCTTGGGGTCCACCTGCGTCATGGAACGGGTATTTTCCTGGGCCCACAGACCAATCGATACATCCATATTTTCAACAATGAATTGTGACACCGGCGAAACATATTCCAATTGCCGGGCACTGGCCACGCGATAAAACGCTTCGTCCATCGCATCGGAACTCATGGAAACCGTTGGATGTCCCCCCGCCAGAAGCACCTCTTCATAAATGGCTTCAATGAGCGGCAGGCCGATGGCATCGCCGGAAATTCTCACCAGTTCGCCCGCTTTGACTCCCGCAGAATAACCCACAAGCACCCTGGCAAGTTTATCTAATCGCTGATCCCGCATGCCGTAACATCCTTTCGTAAAAGGCCTGAAAGCCTGTCCGAGCCAGATTACCGCATGAACCCGCCGCCCGCAACGTGTGATGGCATGGAGAGACTATCCGGATTCCATCGTCACTTGGATGGCCATGCGCAGTAATTCGCTGCTGCTGGCCAGGTTGAGTTTTTCTTTGATGTGTTCGCGGTGCGCTTCAATGGTTTTTGTGCTTAAATGCAGGGTTTTGGCGATCTCACGCACGGGCTTGCCCTGGCCGAGAAACTGAAAAATTTCCAGTTCACGATCGGTCAGCAGATCCAGGGATGATTTCAGCGGTTGATTTCCTGAAACAGCCAACTGGCGCAACACGCGGGCGGCGATGGCTTCACTTACATAAATTTCCCCGGTAAGAATTCGCCGGATCGCCAGGAGGATTTTCTCGGTGGCTTCCTGCTTCATGATATAGCCACGGGCACCGGCGCGCAAGGCGCGCTCGGCGTACATGTTTTCATCGTGCATGGAAAGCACCAGCATCAGCAAATTCTCGTCGCGGGCCTTGAGGTCTTTAATGAGTTCCAAGCCCGGCTTGCCCTTCATCGATAAGTCCACAATGACCAGGTCAGGCTTGAGCGTGGAAATTAAATCCATCGCGACATCGGCATCGGGCGCTTCACCGCAGACATTAAGATCGCCGGCAGCTTCAATAAGCAGGCGCACCCCCTGCCGCGCTACGGGATGATCGTCCACGAGCACAATGCGCGGCAGTACTTTTACATTTTTAGATCGCGGGCGAATCGTCGGCATGATGCACGGTCTCCAAGTTGGGTTCAGGCCCTCCCACGGAACAGACCACGGTGGTGCCCGACCCCGGGCTGCTGCGAATATCCAGGTGGCCGCCAATAACACGGGCTCGATAATCCATTATACGTAATCCCAGGCCGCGGCCGCGCGGTTCCGAAAATCCCACGCCATCATCATGGATGGTCAGGCGCACCAGCGAGCCAAGTGTCTGGGAGCTGATATCAAGATGTTTCGCCTGCCCATGGCGGACGGCGTTGTTCATGGCTTCCTGCGCAATGCGATAAAGATGCGTCGCCGCCAGAAGAGAGCATGACTGCGGCAGCGCATCGGCGCGAACATCGCAGGTGACTCCCAGAAGAGATTCCATCTGGTAACCCAGTTCCTGCAACGCGGTGGGAAATTCATCCGCCTGATCCAGCGGTTGAAGCCCCCGTGCCAGTCGGCGGGTTTGCGCGATGGCATCGTTAAGCAGGGCTGTGAGATTTTCCGTTTCACCGGCCAGCACCTTCGATTTTTTCTTCAGCCGCTGGGCAATGGCCTTGGATACCATGGCAGCTCCGGTCAAAAGCTGGCCCAGGCCGTCATGCAGGTCCTGCCCGATACGGCGCTGCTCACGCTCCGCAATATGCAGAATTTCCGCCTCCATGCGCTTGCGTTCGGTTATATCCCGCACGATTCCCGTGAAATGCCGGGTATCGCCAGCCTTCTGTTCGCCTACCGCCAGGTACATGGGAAAAGTGCTGCCGTCTTTACGCAAGCCGGTTACTTCCCGTCCCACACCAATAATTTTTGCGTGCCCCGTGCGAAGATAGTTATTAACATAATGATGATGCTCACTGTGATAAGGCTCGGGCATGAGCATATCCACCGTTTGTCCGATGGCTTCCGCGGCGGCATATCCGAAAATGCGTTCCGCAGCAGGATTGAAAGATTCAATAACGCCGCGATCGTTCATGGTGATAATGGCATCCACCGCCGTTTCAACGATGGCACGAATCTGGGCCTCGCTGCGGCGGAGGGCCTCGGTGGCCTGCGCCGGGCCAGTGACGTCAAAACCCGTGAGAATCGCCACCGTTTCACCCGTGTCCTCCTGAATGTGCGGGGCTGCTACATAAGCAATAATGCGCGGAGACTTTTGATTAGTTGAGCACCTCTGTTCAAATTGCACGGGGCCGCGGAAGCCATCCGGATTCGCCAGCAATGCAACAACCTGATGAAAATTTTCGGAGGACAAAATAGAGTCTAACGCGGACTGCCCCACCAGCATATCGGCACCGCGGCCGCACGTGGACGCAACTTCATTATTGACAAAAAGAATTTGGCCGGCGGCATCCACCACCGCGGCAAACAGCCCCGTTGAATGAATCATCGCTTTTGCCCAGGCCGGATCTTTGGGCATATATTAAACTCCAATACCGCCGGGAGGCACCTGCGGATATTCCGCCGGAGCAGGCGACGATAATTATAAACACGCCGGCCGGTTTACGCAGCAACTCCGGGAAGGCCGATCCATGAAATACGGTGGCTGGTTGGCATGAAACGGGCAAAAAAACACCCGGTCGATATTACATCGACCGGGTGTTAACTTTGGAGAACCTTGCGGCTGGCAACACAGAAGAATTACTTCAGGCTCGCCAGGACTTCATCTTTTACATGGTTGGGCACTTGAGCATAGCTGTGCGGCTCCATGGTGTAGTTGGCGCGGCCCTGCGTAAGTGAACGCAGAATCGTGGAATAGCCGAACATGTTGGCCAGCGGAACCGTGGCGTCGATTACCTGCGTGTTGCCCCGGTTTTCGGTATTTTCAATCATGGCGCGGCGGCTGGAAATATCACCTTGCACCGGCCCGGCGAATTCAATGGGGGTGGTGACCTGAAGCTTCATGATCGGCTCGAGCAGCACCGGCCCGGCTTTTTTGCATGCCGACTGCATGGCCAGAATACCGGCCTGTTCAAAGGCGATCTGCGAGGAATCCACATCATGGTAGCTGCCGTCAAAAAGCGCCACTTTCATATTCAACATCGGGAAGCCGCCCAGAACACCGGATTTAGCGGCCTGCCGCACGCCATACTCCACGGATGGAATATATTCGCGGGGAATTGAACCGCCCTTGATGTCGTTTTTAAACAGCAGCGAATCTTCAGAATCATCGCCTTCCACGGGCACATACGGCTCAAGCTTAATCCAGCAGTCGCCATATTGACCGCGACCGCCGCTCTGCTTGACATGTTTACCCTGCGCTTCGGCAGCCTTGGTAATGGTTTCTTTGTATGCGACCTTGGGTTTGCCGACTGTGACATCCACTTTCATGTCGCGCTTGAGTTTGTTGGCAATGATTTCCAGATGCAGTTCACCCATACCGTGGATGATGGTTTGGCCGGTTTCCGCATCGAAGTTACTGCGGAAAGTGGGGTCTTCGCGCCGGAGCGTAGTAAGGGCTTCGCCGAGCTTGTTTTTGTCATTGGCGCTTTTTGGCTCAATGGACATGCTGATAACCGGCTCGGGGAACTCCATTTTTTCCAGCAGAATCGGATGATCCGGATCGCAGATCGTATCGCCGGTAAGGCCATACTTAAAGCCCACAACACCGACGATATCACCGGCTTCGGCAAATTCGCGCTGGATACGATCGGCAGCGTGCATTTCCCAGATACGCGAGGCAATTTCTTTTTTATCCCGCGTGGAATTGATGATACGTGCTCCGGACTCGAGCTTGCCGGAATAGACGCGGACATAACTCAAATCGCCGTGCTGATCGCTGACAATCTTAAATACAATGCCGCAGAACGGCTCATTGATATCGGCCCTGCGAATCAGTTCCTTGGTTTTTTCCCGAACATCGTGGCCCACCATCGGCGGCTTATCCATCGGGCTGGGAAGATAATACACCACCGCATTCAGCAGCAGTTGTATGCCTTTGTATTTCAAAGCGGAACCGCACAACACCGGATTAATTTTGATCGCGCACGTGCCCTTGCGCAGGGCCGCTTTAATTTCATCGTTGCTGATGGGCTGATCGGAAAGATATTTTTCCATCAACTGATCATCGCATTCCGATGCTTTTTCAATCATGTACGCGCGGGCCTGATCCGCTTTGGCTTTGAATTCCGCCGGTATGGGGATTTCACCCCAGGTGCGGCCCTTGGATTCTTCATCCCATTGATAGCCCTTCATTTCCAGAAGGTCAATAACGCCGGCGAAGTTTTCAGCGGCGCCGATGGGGATCTGAATCGGCACCGGATTGGCACCGAGGCGGTCATGAATTGTTTTCACGCAGAATTCAAAATCCGCGCCAACTTTGTCCATCTTATTAACAAAGCAGAGCCGCGGAACATGATACTTCGTGGCCTGCCGCCAGACCGTTTCCGATTGTGCTTCCACACCTTCGCGACCGTCAAACACGGCCACGGCTCCGTCCAGCACGCGCAGAGAGCGCTCAACTTCAACCGTAAAGTCCACGTGGCCCGGAGTGTCGATGAGATTAATAATATATTCATCGCCATCTTCCCTGCCGCTTAAGCGCCAGGGGCACGTGGTGGCGGCTGCGGTAATGGTGATGCCGCGCTGCTGCTCTTCTTCCAGGTGATCCATGACGGCGGTGCCTTCGTGCACTTCGCCGATCTTGTGGGTTTTACCGGTATAAAACAGAACGCGCTCTGACACGGTGGTTTTGCCGGCATCAATATGAGCGGCAATGCCGATGTTGCGATAACGTGTTAAGTCGTGGGCCATGATATGTACCTCTGTATCCTGAAAGAGTAAAAACTTCTAAATTTCCTGACGGTTCTAGATCTCTATAAATAACAAGCCCGCCAGAACCGTCCTTCTCCGCCGGGCGATATAAATCGGAGCAGCGGGGCGTTTCTCGCGGGCACAGACTTCAGTGGTCACACCCACCGCACCGTGCCGATGTTTCACCCATGCCGGGCGTCGCATCGGCCGCGGGGCATGGGCTTAGAAAATATCTATAAGCAGTTTCACCTTTCATTCCTTATAATAGCTCGGCTCAAGAGCCATGGTGCCCGGCCAAATTTCTCTGCCGGGAAACTGCGTTCCAAGACCCACTAGGATACCAATAACCCGGGCCATGACGCAAGTAAAACCATCAATTTTTCGCATTTAAGATTATACGCTTTCCTGCTGGGACTGCTCGCCACACCAATTTTTTTGCCCAGGCAAACTTGGGAGAGAGATATGTATCAGCCAGATATGTGTACGGTGTCGCATTTAAAGTGCACGGGGAAATGGCCGTTATTTTGACTGATTTACCGCGATTATTCCGGAGGCCTTCGATACGCGCACTACGCTCTCTGATATGGGCCGATAAAAGCAGATGGGGGGGCTATTGTCCGTGCTAGGTATTATTCATAATACCTAGCACAACATATTTATGCAACTAATAAACCAAAAAATCAGTTGAAATATGGCCATTTGTAAAGCAATTCAGCGATAAAAAATTGACAAAGTGCTGTCACTGGTATTATATATAATACCAGTGACATGGAGATCCAGTGAACAGAAGCCGAATCAGCATCGCGAAGCCGGATATCGTCCGCTATTTCGACCAACTGGGAGAGAAGGCCTTTCGGCAGAAAGACCTCTCGCGGCGCTTGGCAGAGCAGCGGGGCTTCTGGCGCATCGCACAGCACACTACCACTGATGAGTTTATTCAATATCTGATCAGCTCGGCCAAGCTCTCCAAAATCGTCTTTCCATTCCCCCGGCCCTATAAGAAGGAGATTCGCTTCGCCTGGGGCGACGCCACGCTCTACGAGGTTATGCTTAAACTCAGAGCTGGATGTTATTTTTGCCACTACACCGCAATGGCGTTCCATGGCCTTACTGAGCAACTACCCAAGACCACCTACATCAACTGTGAGCAGAAAAGTGCGGGGCAGAGCAGCGGCCTGATGACGCAAAACGGAATTGATTTAGCCCTGCGCCGTGCGGTCCGTGTCTCCGCCAACGTGGCAGAGACGAGCGATTTCCGTATCTGTATCGTCAGTGGAAAGAATACCGACAATTACGGGGTCATCGAGGAGCCGGTTATGGGAGCCGGGAAGTCGCTGGGGCGATTGCGTTTTACAACACTTGAGCGAACGCTCATCGACATCGCAGTGCGTCCCATCTATGCGGGGGGCATCAGCGAAGTCGCTAAGGCGTACCAGCTTGCCCAGGAACGGGCTTCCGTCAATGTTCTGGCTGCTATATTGCGCAAGCTCTCGTATGTATATCCGTATCATCAAGTCATCGGGTTCTATCTCGAGCGAGCTGGCTACAAGGCCGCCCAATTAGACCTCCTCCGCACAATTCCCATGGAATTCGATTTCTATCTCATGCATGGCATGACGGAGACTCAGTACATTAAGGAGTGGCGGCTACACATCCCCAACGGCTTTTAATCGAGCAGCGACGCGTAATACATAATCGAAGTAGAAGTCGAATTCCTGGAGCACCACGCCCGCCCTCACCGTCGCCTTCACTGCCGTAAAATCCGGACGGTGGAACTCCCGATACTCCGGCAGCTGGTTCAGAAACGCCAGCGGCACTCGCTTGGCGTCAAAAATAGTGCGCAGCAGCAACCGGTTCTCCGCTGTACCCAGATCCAGGTTAAATCGATCCATCACCTGATATATATCCACGAAATCCCGCGCCCGCGCGCTTCCGGCGCGACTGCGGTGGACGATTGGGCCATACGCCCGCATCTGCTGACAGACCGCCCGCAGCTTCTCACAGACAAGCATCTCCGGTGTATAAACGAATATCCGATACCCCTCAAAATTCTGCTTGGCCTTCCCATCGCAAACCTCGAACTTACTGATGTCAATATCGAATTTTCCTTTTGCGCCGATCCGCACCGCGTTTCGGCGCAGACCCTCCAGATTTCCAGATAGCAGAACGTACTTGGTCGCCTCGATAAGCTTAAAGCTCAAGGCGTACCCGCCCCAAAAGCCCCTCAGTTCCGAACTGACATGTTCCGGCAGTTCTTGCATCGTGACGTCGAAAACGTCGTAACCCGCTGGCCGGAAGGTCGTCCGAAGATTCTTTTCGATCTTCAAACGAACGGCCTCGATATCGTCCAACCTGAACTCATCAGCCATCGACAGGTCAATATCGACCGACGCTCGCCAGCCCAATTGGTAGGCCAGATCAATGGCATTTCCGCCCTTAAGGACGAATCGCTCCATAAGGTCGTCATCCGAAAACATGGCGATAACCGCCAGCCGCTTGATGTGTTGGATGCGATCTATTTCATGCGTATCGATATGCCCTTTTTTTTGTCTGCTCATAAAACCTCAGTTTCCTGCCTTCCGTCCTCTCCCGCCATCCATAAAGGGCCATACACTCATAACATATTCTTTGCGTCAGTCCAACCGCGCTGTCATAAAAGGTGTCAGGTACCATTGTTTAAAAAAGGTACCTGACACCTTTTTTCTGGTTTTTAATTGATTTGTTGGCCCGCTTGCGGCGGGGTATAATATATACTTGTTTCAGCTCTTTGAAAGGGGGGCGAAAGGTATCGACCGGACAGTAGTGTCGATGATGGCGTGCCGACCTGCCAAGCAAGTCGTTAAACTGGGTGGCAAAAAATCAAATGCTGAGAACTTTAAGTTCCCAACAGCCGGGGGCGCAAGCCTTCGGTTGGCTGCCTAATTAAACAGGCAACCCGGTTCCCGCAGGAAGTCCGCGGCCTGCGACGAACCGACGACTAGCGGAATGCTCAGATGGCAACGTCTATCGGCCATTTGCTAAGACCCAGGATGGGCTGGAATTTCCGGAAGTCAGACTGTCGGCGTCCGGCGATTTGAGATTAACATGCAGTCTACGCACGTAGAGGTTGTCTTCAACCTGCCACGGGACGAGGGTTCGACTCCCTCCGCCTCCACTTATCAAGCCGGGCCGGTCTTCAAACCGCCCGGCTTTTTTTCTGCGCCGGAGGTTACCATGTATTCGTCGATGGGGGACTGCTTCAGCTACCGCGTTGGATCGAGTTCGCCCGGATTAACACCCAGCGCAGCTGCCAGTTTTTCCACCGTCCGGTGTGATGGGCTAAGCTCTGCGTTCTCGATGCGGCTGATGTGGCTCTGGGCTAAACCTGTTTCTTCCGCGAACCGCGACTGGGTTTTGTTGGCCCTCTTACGCAGTTCGCGAACTTTGGCCGCGAGGTGGTGATTCCATTTGGCGAGGCCGACGGGAGGCTCTGCCGGCGGGAATTCGAGCGCACGGACTGCATAGGGGTGCTGGTCCAGTATTTCCCGCATGCCGCTGTTGACTGCCTCCACATCCTCGGCACTTTGAGCTGTGGCCAACGCTTTTACCAAGTCGAACAGATCGTTCTTGTCATCGGCTGACAGCCTGTTGATTCGCTCAATGACAATTCCGATCGCCATGGTGAGAGCCGCCTCGCCAACATCCATCGTTTTGGGTAGTGTGTTTAATCCATCTATTTTCGTCATGACCTGATACGCCTTTACACAACATCTGCCATTTATTGCAAGCCCAAATCCCTAATATTTATTCTGACCATTCTCAGCCGGCAGAGGGCAACGCCGGGACATCAATTATCCCATCACAAAATAATCGCATTCGCCGGCGCATCGTAATACGCGCCCCTGGCGGCGTGGGCCCGTTATTTTCCTTTTTGAGAGCACCGAGTATCACAATCGCCCTCCTGCTACGGTCGATGAAGAAAAATACCCTGAGATTTATTTTGCCCAGCACCCCGTGCTTTTCACGTAATTCATGGAAATCTTCCACGGCATCGACGGAGCAAAATTGGCTGCGCGTGGGATCTGCCTCGGTGGCCAGCGTTTTCACCTGTTCGGCGATATAGGCGTACTGCTCCGCGTTGAGGATTTTCATTACCTCGTCGTAAGCCCGGTCGATAATAAGGACGCTCCAGCGGTATTTTCCTATCGGCCCACCACGGCCGGCAATTATGCCCACCTTCACGTCTTTCCTCATTTAATCTCCTTGAAGGAAATAGGCCAACTGCACATATAATATACAATTTAAATCGCCATAATCAAATAATTTGTTGTATATTTTATTGTATATTCTATTTAATAGTATTATTATTCGCTAAATAATACTTTAATATCACATACCGAATAAAACCTTCACCGTGCGCCGCGAATCCAGCGATTTCCGATCTACTGAAATTTTATAGCTGGCGAAACAAAGATCAAGCTGGCCCATGCACACTGTGAAGGAGAGCTGCCCCAGCGTAACTTAGTGCGTGAAATACAATGATGTCGCTACCTGTTCGGCGGTTGAGACCATTCGGGTCATGGCTTTAACGGATGCGGAATCATAGAGGTTGCGCTGATAAATCAGCATGAAGTGCCGATACATGCGCTGCCGCAACATCTGAGCGATTGCGGCCTGTTCCTGCCCGAACGGGATGACATGATGGCGCGTTACAGTACCTACGCGTATAATCACCACCGCATCACCACGCGGATTGGTTTTATTTTTTATCAGCAGCGGCGGGGCCATGGTATGAGGCTTAAGGGAGAAGGCTATTTTTTCAATCAAAGGGTTGGATAATTCGCCGCGACGCGTGTTGGGCCAGTGGCCGCCATTATCCGCCGCTGAGTCGGCGGAATTATTTTCCGCCAGAAGCGCGAAATTAGCACCGTGGCGGATTTCGTTTTCCAGCTTGTCACAATACGCCACCGCCTTGCGGCACGCGGCGGCGATCTGGGCTTTGGTGGCATGGGCGACCGGCTGGGTATGCGTGGGATCCGTTGGATCGCGCGGCCACTGATTGATCACCCGATACGTGATGGTGAAAAGATCCACAGAAGCATGTTGCGTGTATTTGGTGATATGAGCTTGATAGTAATGCCAAAGCTCGCGGCGCGTGCTGATGAGCTTGGGGTACACCGTACGATTAAGATACATGCCGATGATCGTCTGATTCCGAACGGCCTGAAGT
Source organism: Planctomycetota bacterium (assembly GCA_021798635.1). The sequence goes on from JAJZGH010000014.1 coordinate 16,879, forward strand.
TTTTGATTCAGAGAACTTCCCTGTTGCTGCAAGGCGCGGTCGGCCAACTGTTCGGACCCCATATATTGTGCGACAATTTTGGCCTTTTGCCCGGCTACGACAGCCGCAACTTCCTTCATGTCATCTTTATCCAAAAATCTTTTGGCCTTGGCCAGAAAAAGAATATCATCGATTTGCACATTGAGCTCGCGGGCAATGCTTTGCTCCGCCTGCTGCTGAAAGTAGGTTTTCGTCTTGCTGATAGCTGCCGCGTTTTTTAATTCTTTGGAAATCGGCCGCAGCACATCCTGGACAAATATGGGTTTGCTGTTCACCGTTCCCAGCAGTGCGGCCACGGCCAGATTAGTTCCGGGAGCCGGCGTCACTGCGGCCTGAATGTTGGCGGGCGGCACGGGAAGGACGGTTGTTTGAGGGGTTGGAGAGTTTTGTGCCACCGCACCGTCAAGTTGGGATGTCAGCGGTTGGGTTTTGCTCGATGGCGGACTGGATCGCGGATTGGAAAGCGGCGCACCCGGGCGAATAAATGCGGCGGCGGAAATCGTTGTCGGTCCCTGTGATCCATTATGCGTACAGCCCGCAAGTGCCGCCACCAGCGTGGCGGCCGCAGTTGCGATCAACCGCTGACGGAAAGTTCTGCTGCGCCAATAAACCATCATTTAAATTCCTCGTTCGGCAATGATATTATTCGTGCCGAGTGAATATTCTGCATAGTTCGGTGCACTATCAGAGTACCAAACTGCTAAGCTCCAGAAGTCTGTTGTCCGTTACGGACGTTTTTCTGGTGGGAGTATTGAAACATAAAACTCATTGAAAACAAAACGTGCATGGCGGAAGATACGCTTTTGCGGCTGATAGGCCCCACCTGCTCTTTATTTTACGGGCGGAAATAGTGCAACAGGCGGGCGAGTTATTCAACACCGGCCAGCGGAACCAATACTTTTACCAGATCGTTCATGGTGTATTGGCGGTCGAGAACCAGAGGCAATAAAACGCCATGATTGTGAGAGGAATCGACAATCAGCATATTTTTGCCCAGCATCCCAAAGCCGCTTTCCTGCATCTGATGTCCGCAGATAAAAACGTCCGCCCACCAGAATTTGCTCAAGGTTGTCAGCGCCTGTTCGCTTTGTGAACGGCCCCAGACCATCTTATACACCGAGCCGTTTCGCTGGTAATCCGCGTCGGTGAGGGTACGACGCACAATGCCGGCGTCGAAGGATGGCAGGTCAAGGTCACCTGGTAGAGAATGGCTTAAAAATATGCCGCTGATGGTAATGCCCGCCAGCGGCATACTGTGCACAAATTCGCGAAATGCCGCTGATACCTCACCCGCTTTACTGCCGTAAAAAACACTGAAGCCCCGATTAAACCGTTCCGTGAGGTCGTAGCCATCTTTCATGATGGGGATAGCCTGAATCTGCGCTAAATCATGATTGGCAAGAAGAAAATGCACCCGGCCAGGAAACTGGAACGCCCAGTCGATGGCATCCAGAAGCATTTGGATGCTGCTATCCTCGCCGTCAGGACCCAAGGCTCCGCCATGAATAATTTCCTGGAGGATCACATGACGTTCGGGAAACCGATCCAGCGCGGCAAAGGTTTTTATTTTTTCGTAGTTCCGCCAATGGTTATGCAGATCGCCCGCCACAACCAGTTCACCGGAAGCCGGAAAATGTAACATGTGGCCGTTACGCAAAGTATCTTCACGATTCAAGGCCGCACCCTGGCGGAGGTAATCAATGGTTTGACGGGCGGACATAGATTCCTTAGTTCGTTCTCATCGGCACGGGCCGGCGTCAGCACAGCCACAGATACAGCGTAGAATACATGCCATATCATTAAGCATCGGCCAAATCGGGTCCAATAATTCAATCAAAAGACTGGATAGGTCCATTCGCCGGAATCATTCAGGTTACGGTATCGGCATCGGCTGCGGATGTCGTGCCTGCCGGGTTACCGTCTGCAGCGTCTGCCACCTGGCCCTCCCGGGCGGCCGCATTGGCACGCTGCAGGTAAACCGCTGAGCTTACGCTTAAGACCAATTGCAGCCGGGCATGGACTTCTTCCATGCTCGGCGGACGATCAGACGGGCGATTTTCAACACATTCAAGAATCAAGCGTGATAATTGCGCTGGAATCCGCGGATTGATTTCATGAGGTGGAATCAGCGTACGGGAATCAACTCCACTGGCACCGGCCTTCTTCTTGGGGATGACGGTTGGCACATGGCGATCCGTCACGCACCAATAAAGACTGGCTCCAAAATTAAAAATGTCGGTTGCCGGCGTCAGCGGCCCCAGGGCCACCTGTTCTGGCGCAATATAATCAGGGGTGCCTTGAATCCGACTTTTTACCGTACCAATGGCGCAACTTTGGCCGAAATCAATAATTTTACAATCATTATTCTGATTGATCATGATGTTGTTGGGTTTGATATCGGCGTGAACGTAACCCATTTTGTGCATCGCGGAAAGGCCCTCGGCAACGCGACAGGATATTTCCAGCAGAGATTTAAGGCTGGCCGGCCGCTCGGTATCCAGAGAGACGCCGTCGAAAAGATCCATGAGCAAATGTAATTCTGTCGTGGAAAGAAATTTTCGCCGGCGAATCAGGCGATGGCTTTTTCGCAAAACCGAATGAGTAAAATGGCTGCTGATGGCGTATTCCTGTTCCGCCTGCTCCAAAAAGCGGTCATCTTCGGGGCTGCGTCGTAGAACCCTTTTAAGCGCGTAGACCTGGCGCGTGCGGATTTCACAGACCGCATAAATTGTGCTCCTGGCTCCATAACCCAGACAGGATAACACTTCAAAATCAGGAATATCGGGTAGAACTTCCATCACCCAGGTCGAGCCTTATTACAGAGTTCCTTCTTGCCGGCCGGCCAACAACGTCAACGTCCCGCCGCAGCAGCAAGTGACGCTGCCGGGCGTAATGCCCCCTGTGCACGGGGTATCGTATTCGCTTTCGCTGCTATTTGCCAGCCCAAAAAGATATGAGCGGGATTACAATGGATCAACGCCGAAGCAGATGATGAAACTCGCGGCCAAAGGCGCGCTCACGCGCCGTAGGTTGTCCACGAATTTCCCACTGTAGTTTGACGCCGGAATTTGGAATATTCAACCGCCGCTGCAATGTTCTGATCAGCGCCACAGCGGAATGAATTTGGCGGCTGGAATAAGCCTGACGATTGATATCTCCGACGATACACACCCCTACGGCATTGGCATAACCAGCATAATGATGAGGTGTTAAATAAGGCCAGGAAAAATACGGTGCGGTAGATAATTGCTTCTGCCAGGCCACGCCTCGTTGTACGTATCCGTCGGGAATACCAAGGTCGTTTCGGGCGTTATCCACCACAAAATGAAAATTGGCACCCTGCGTCATGTTCCCCGCATTTTGGGGCTTGATCATTCCTCCTACATCTTTGCCCTCCGAGAGTTCGGCGGAATTGCCGGACAGACTCCCGGATTGATAGACGATGATATAGTTCCAGCGGCCTTTCCGCAATCGGGTGTCCGCGTGGATAACGGAATTCCAATTCTGGGTGTTGTTGGAAAAGTTCATCATGTAGGGGCCGGCGCTGGTGATCGGTTGCCCCTCAAGCAGAAGCAGCAGCCCCGCCGTTAGTGCCAGGGTTGCCACGAGAGAGGACAGGACCGTAAACACCCGGCGATGATTCACGGCCGAGGCCACTTTTCGAGAAGACGTTTTTGAGTTTGAACCCATAATTTTCTACAACCCGTTCTACTGGGATTCTATCGGTCCGTAATTCAGTAAAACTTGAAAAATATTACACATTTCATGTTTGGTATTAGATTACTGTTTATTGTCGAAAATGCAATCAAACGCCGATATAAATGCCGGTGGATGTATCGCCACCATCGCGGGGGCGGTGGATTATGGTTGCCGATACGGGTGCACACGGCATTTTGTCGGCCTATAATACCTTTTGTTGACGGTACTTTTTGCCGGCGATAAAGTCGCAAGTATGCTCGGCCGGGGTCATGGGGCCAAAAACTCCCTTTTTTCCCCCGGTCACCCTTCGGCTGTCCTGCGAAGAAATACTTGCACAACTGCCAGCCACATTTAGGATTTTTTGGAGATCGATGCTTATGAACATTGAACATTTAATTAAACGATCTCGGTGGGTAAGTCTGATCGTTGCCCTGGGGGGGGCGGGTTGTCTGGTCATCGGCATTGTAGCACTGGCGGCCGCGGCACCGGGCATTAAGGCGGCGGCTAACACACCACAGGCGATGACCGTGATGGTCCCCGGTTTTATACTCCTGGGTGCGGGCCTTGTAGTCCTGGCGATGGCCGGGTTGAGTTATGCGGCCATGAGCTTGAAAATTCAGTCGATGAGCGATGATCACTGGCAATATGAGCAGTTGCGCGGAGGAATGGAAACGCAGCGTCAACTTCTTGAAGGTATTCGGGACAGCGCGGCGCTTTCGGATTCAGCCAAGCAGATCGCGTATCGCCACAAAGACCGCGAAGCGCTGCGTCACGCCATCCGGGAGGATATTGATAAAAATGATTACGACGGTGCCTACTGGCTGGCTGCGGAAATGGAACGACGTTTTGGCAACCGCCAGGAGGCGGCGCAATTCCGTGACATGGTGGAAAGCGCCCGTAAGGGATTTATTGAACGTGAAGTTCACGAAGCTCTGGAGCATTTTGACCAGTTGCTTAAGAAATTTGATTGGAGCGCAGCGGTTCGGGAAATGGAACAGCTCACGCGGACTTTTACCGGCCATGCGGATGTCGTGCGGCTGCCCGATCGCATTCAGGCCGCAAAGGAAAATCACAAACGCACCCTGCTGAAGGAATGGAAAGATGCGGTTACCAAGGAAGATGTGGACCGCAGCGTAGAACTGCTCAAACAGCTTGATCAATACCTGACGCCGGGTGAAGGCGAAGGGTTTAAGGAAATTGCCCGTGATGTGTTCAAGAAGCAGTTGCAGCAGCTTGGTGTGCAATTCGCGCTGCAATGCAATGATAAGAATTGGGGTGAAGCTATCCGAATTGGACAGCAGATCACGGATCAGTTCCCCAATACCCGTATCGCCGCCGAAGTGCGGGAAGTGATGCCCTCGCTGCGTGACAAATTAAATCAGCCGGTAGGCGCGATTTAACACCTGCGTTATGTTGATGTGATGAAAATGCTTTTTCTTGGATCCGGGGCTTTTGGCCTGCCTGCGCTTAAAGCCCTGATCCAATCGGGTCATGACGTGGCAATGGTGGTAACACAGCCGGATAAACCCGCCGGGCGCGGACAACACTGCACGCCCACGCCCATTGCCGCATACGCCGCCGAGATGGGTCTGTCGGTCCTGAAAACCGCCAACGTCAATAACCCCCAGGTGATTGCGGGGCTGCGTGCTGTTGTTCCGGACATTTTAGTGGTGATTGCCTTTGGCCAAAAAATCGCCGATGCCGTCTTGAATCTGGCACCGCATGGCGGGGTGAATCTTCATGGGTCGCTGTTGCCGGCGTTTCGTGGAGCCGCGCCGATCCAGCGGGCCATCCTTTCCGGTGAACATACCACCGGCGTATCGGTTATTCGCGTGACAAATATTATGGATGGCGGCGAAATTCTGGGTCAGGTGCCAACGCCCATCGGCGACTGCGAAACGTCCGGAGAACTGCATAATCGCCTCGCTGATCTGGGAGCGCCACTGATGCAGCAGGTTATCCGGCAAATCGACACCCAAAGCGCCCGCGCCGCCCTTCAGGATTCCCGCCGTATTTCTCAAGCCCCGAAGCTATCCAAAGACATGGCGTATGTGGACTTTGCCCAATCCGCGCGCCAGGTTTCCTGCCGCATTCGGGGACTTTCCCCCTGGCCGGGCTGCCTGGCGGAATTGCTGACAGCCGATGGTGAAATCCGCGCGAAAATCTCGTTGCTTAAGTGCCGCGAAGTTTTTACAGGCCTACAATCAGGTAAACCCGGCGAAGTCCTGCCGGGCTTATATGTTGCCTGCGGATCGGGAGCCATTGAACTTTTGACACTGCAACCCGTTGGCAAACGCCCCATGGACATGCGGTCATTTGCTAATGGCTACGGTGTTAAAGCAGGTTGGCATCTGCAAAGCCGGCCCGCGCTGCCGCAAGGAGCGTCATAATGGATAAGAAAAAGAAAAAACCTCCCGTGCGGCCGGACGCACTTGATGCCCTGAAGAACCTGGACAATTCCGAACCCCAGTTGATGGCCGGTGCCGATGATCCGCGCAGTGCAACGGGATTTGTGGCCATGCTGGCGCAGGGACATACGCAGCCGGATGTCTTTTCCCCGCTGGGATCGGCATTGGAAGCGGACATGAAAGCCTCACGCGGCAACATCCCGCCGCCCCGCCCGCAACCCATGGCCCGACCCAATTCCCGAAAGGATTCGCAGGCGGAAATCCCTGAAGCAAAAATCATTGAGACTTCCGGTAATCGCAAATCCGGGGGACCGGCAGCACAACGGGGGAAACGCCCCAAAGCCCGGAAGTCACATGCCTGGTATCGCGTAGCTGTGCCTCTGATGCTGGTCATGGGAAGCCTGCTGGTTCTAATCGGTTTTTGGGCCGTCGGCTCCCTGGCGGGCATGCCCAATGCGTTGATTCCGCATAGCCACAATGGCAGCCGCTATCATGCCGCAATTTCACTGGCATGGAAGATGTTGATCGCCCTGCCCATCGGCGCGCTGCTCGACGCGATGGCCGTCTATATGCTTCTTTGCGTGCGAAAGCCCGACAGAAAATAACTAAGGTGAAATAACAAAGGTGTCAGGTACCTTTAATTCAGCGAATTCTAATTATTGAGGCGGATGCCGGGGAGGCACGGGGTCGTAGCCGCCTTTTACGAAGGGATGGCAGCGCAGCAGACGCTTGAGCGACAAGAGGCTGCCGCGCCAGGGGCCGTGCTCTTGAACGGCTTGAATAGCATACATGCTGCAGGTAGGTTCATAACGGCAGTGTCCGCCTAAAAATGGGGACAGCGTGACCTGATAAACGCGAATCAGCAGGAGCAAAGCATTTTCAAAAATCCGTGACACACCGGTTCGTTGCGCTTGCGCAAGTGGGGATGAATCAGGCACGCCGCGGTTATCCGCTTCCGGCGAAGGTTGTGGGTGGGATGGTTGGATTGGGTCTTTCATGTTTATCCCATGCGGGTCAGATTGAATCAACCGGCAACACCATTTCGGCATAGGTTGTCTGAAATCCGAGTTTCTCAAATAGCGTTTTGGCGGCGGTGTTTTTTTCAGCTGCCATGAGGCGCAATTGATTGACGCCCTTATCGCGTGCCCACTGTCGGGAATATTGAATCAGGGCATTGGCGATGCCTTGGCGGCGTACATCGGCGCGCACGGCCAAGTCGTGAATAAATGCGTAATGGGTAAACTGATAGATGGGAATTTCCTGATTAATCGCGGCAGCCAGTCCGCCGAGGACTTCTCCGGAGGCGTTATCGCCGGCGGGACGAATTTTCCGCCGCGCGATAATAAACAGCCAATCCGGATTCGCGTGATTACTGCTGATCCAGCCCATATAGCGCTGCTGAATATCCGGTCGTATAGCCCAGCGCAAGGGCCAATATTGCTCATGTTGCCGCTCCACCAGCAGAAACAATTCCACCAAGGCCGCGATATCCGATTCCGGCACCGGCACAATTTCCAACTCTGAATAACGTTGATCCATAAGCGCTACTCGGCTTCGCCGCGTTCGTTGGCGGCGGTGAGGATGAATTTTTGGGTCAGGCCGGACCATACCAGCAAGAGCGCTGCGGAAGTGAGAATGAAAATCCACAACAGTTCGGGATGCAGCCATTGTTGTTGGGCACTGATAAGTTCCGAATCGCGCATGGCACACCACAAACCCATGCCCATGGTCACCGTTAAAGCCAACGTTCCACACAGACGGCCCGTGGTGTTGACCCATCGGTTAAAGCTTGAAAAATAACCCGCCAATGCGATGATACCCGCGGCTTCAGCGCCCAGAATAGCCGCCGCCATGGCACCATGTATCCATGGTGATTTCTGGGCTGAGACAATGCTGTCTACCGTGCGACAGGTAAATAATTCCACCATAGGCAGGAACCATAAAATGGTGACCACGGCCCCAAAGGCTAATTGGCGGGTATTAAATAATTCGCAGTGAACTGCCGCGGGACGTATCCCGGTAAGCGCATCAAGGCAGACCAGGGCCAGCAATGCGACCGCCGGATATTCCACCAGAATCACCATCAGCGGTCCCTGTTGGTTGGCCAGGAAATACGTCATCGCCAGAACCGAAAATCCCATGAGCAGCATCACGGTGGCACGACGGGGCCGGGGCAAAAACGGAAGCGCCAGCATCGCCAGGATGCCCATGATCAATTCAATGGCCTCAACACTTTGCGTTACAGCGGTATGAAACACCGGTGCGTTGATCTCACGCAGGGAATAAAGTTGTGATCCGTGCCCTAATATTAAATAGAACGGCGCGATAAGCAATAAACAGGCAAATTCAGAAACAAACAACGTGGATAATTCAAATCGCCGGCGCGGGATCGGCCAAGCCTGTCCTGCCTGCGCTACCGAGCCTGCGGCAGATTGATCGCCGGCCTCAGCAGGTACAGCAGACGCTGGTGCATGGGAGGCAAGGCCGCCGACGCTTATTGCCGGTGTTAGCGCCGCACCGGCTACGCCCTGCCGGCCCATGGTTGGCCGATGCGAATGTGGATGTATATTTTTCATGGTCGAGCGTCCCTAAATCCGGGCCGGGCATTTCCCGCAGCCCTTCCCGATCCCATTACATTATATCGGTATACCAGCCTGGGGTGAATTGCGAGGATGCGCGGTTATTGAAGCGTCCGAGAGACCCGGCCAAACAGGCGGCACTTCCGATTTACCAATAAAAAAGCCGGCCTCGAAAGGCCGGCTGTGGGAAATTATGCGAATTCTGACGGGGGGAGGTTAAGCCTGCGCTCCCGCCGTTGAAGGTGAAGCTGTCGCGGATTGCTCTTCGCCACCGATCGCCTTGCGGCAGAACTGATGGGTTAAACCCGCCCAGGTCAGAATCACGCATGCGGTAATCAACATGAACAACCACATCACGCCCACGCCAAACCAGCCTTTGGTCATCCCGGGACCGGCCATTACATGAGAAATCGACAAAGCGGAGGCAAGGCCTATCGAGCTGATTAAAAGGAACGCGGCAAAAGTCAACGCCCGGGCAATGCGGTTAATGGCCAGCGAGAACTTACCCTGCGAATCCGAGATGGCGACCACACCAGCGAGCAACGCACACAAGCCCCCCGCCGCAAATACGCCACGCAGCAGCGGACCGCCGATGGAATTAAATATCTGGGTAAACGCCGGGTCGGTTACAGATTCCAGCGATGGCAACACCCACATTACTATGGCCGCGATAGAAAACATGAACTGCCAGGTGCGTAGTGATTCAGAATTCGGGGCCAGAGTGCGGGCCTGGAGGACGGCGGAAAGCGCCGCCAGTGAAAGCAGGCCGGCAATCGGTAACAGCACCAGATTAATACCAATAAGGTTCTGCTGGAGCATCGCCAGAATCAACAGAATCGTTAAACTGGCGCTGATGTTGAGCATAAACCGCCCACGCGTATCACCGCGGAACAGGGGAATTAAAATCAGCCCCGCAATGGCACCAGCGATCTCGGAAAATTTAAGCGCTCCGGGCAGAACAGAAGCGAGGGATCCTGCCTTCAACCCGGTCCACCAGCCGGTTTCGCCGAGCTGATGCGGCATAAATAATGTTGCAGCCAGCAGCAGCACACATGCCGCCTGCGCCGCTAAGACACTGCTCCATGAAACCCATTTTGGCAGGGCGGCAGGCGATTGCGTCATGGAGGCCCCGGGAATTGGCGTAGGTGGCACTGGGGCCTGTGCCCCTGGTGCCGTGGCCGTCGCAGCCGGATCCACAAAATTCACCGTCAGTTTTTCCGCTGCGGTGGCTGGATTGTCCGACATCGGCACAACCGACGGAACCGCCGAAGCGGGCCGATCCGTTTCATTGGTTTTTATTGATTTCGTTATCATAACACGCACCCCTGCACAAACACAGACGACCGGAGGAAAACAGCACTTCTTCCGCATCGGTTCCTCTTAACCCCGGTGCGGACACCCATTTCTATCGGCTTATAGGCGCGGATTCTTCACCGATAAAAATATGATTATTGGTGCTTCCAATAATAGTGGGTTTTAATCTTCAAACAGTGCGTTGGAATAGACATTTTGCACGTCATCATTTTCTTCCAAAGCTTCTATAAGAGCCTGAACTTTGTGCGCATGCTCCCCGGTGATACTTATGGTCTGGCTGGGAATCATGGACAATTCCGCGGAGGCGATGGCGATTTTAGAGCCTGCCAAACTTTTTCGGACTTTTTCAAAATCTACCATCGCGGTTAAAACGGTATATCCCTCTTCGGAGGTTTGCACATCCTGTGCGCCGGCCTCCAGAGCTGATTCAATGAGTTTATCTTCCTCAATGACCTGGCGTTCCACGGCAATAACACCCTGACTGGTAAACATCCAGCCCACAGAATTGGCCGCCCCCACCGCCCCGCCGTTACGGTCAAAAATCACCCGGATTTCCCCGGCTGTACGGTTGCGATTATCTGTTAAAGCATCCACCAGAATCGCCACGCCACCGGTGGCGTAACCTTCGTAAAGCACCGGTTCGTAATTATCGGCCCCGAGTTCACCGGTACCACGTTTGACAGCTTTTTCAATGGTTTCATTGGGCATGTTGGCGGCGCGGGCTTTATCAATGGCATAGCGCAAGGCCAGATTGTCATCCGGATTACCGCCCCGCTTGGCGGCAATAATAATCAGCCGGGCCAGCTTGCTCCAGACTTTGCCGCGCCGTGCATCAACCACCGCTTTTTTATGCTTGATGGATTTCCAATGAGAATGTCCCGCCATGCTTCCAACATCCTTTTCACGCCGGTACGCTCGAATCAGCCAAAGTGTAGCATAATTGATAAAACAATCTATCGGCAGGCATAGAAGCAAACATAGCAGCCCATCGATGCCGGCGCATTACCCTGAAATGGCTACGGTATGCGTTTGATCGGCGTGCCGTTGAATTTGGAACTTCAGATCCAGGAATCGTGCGATAACCTCCATATTCGTCATGGCATGCTGGGTCAATGACTGCGAGCGGAATCGCCCCGCCCCGGAAAGGGCCAGGGGAATCAATAGTTGATCCGCAAGGTGCTCGTCGATCGGAGCGCCTGCCGAAAGATACCGCCGTACCTGGTTGCACGCCGATTCCGCCACCGCCTCCGCCCCACGGCCTTTTTCGCCAAAGCTGGTGAAAACGGCGGTGACTCCGACAGACTGCACTTTTACCACGACCGCGTTACCGGGGCCAATGCTGGAGGGGACATCCCTGATGGCCAGAGACTCAATGGGCCAGTTCAAGCGTTTGTGTAACACCGCCCGTTCACGCTCGGCAATACTTAACGGTAGACCTGACGTCATGATCACTGCACTACGCTGAAGGGTTTCACCACGATCCACAATATCGAACGGCTTTAGCGCGGCACAAGGTGTAATGTGGGCGCTAAAGCGTCCGCCGCCGGCCGGGTAAAAGCCGGGACGATCGAGCGTGGCCGTTACACAGGGACCCATCCCGTTAATCACCGGCAAAAAGCTTTCCGCGAGAAAATCGAATGGCGGCGCAAAAGCATTGTGCGTGCCTCCCTCCAACGCAATATCCGACTCCGCCGCCGCCAGCAACAATGGCGGCAGAATCGTCTGCAACACCAGAGTTCCACTGCCGGCAGTGCCGACCGCAAAGGAATAGTTACCTGGCGTAATTTTTCCCGGATTGAATTCCATCTCTGTGCTTGCCGGCGTATCGCCGGTGACTTGGGCATGGCAGATGCGCTGGGAAGCGTGAATGGCTGTCAGATGCTGCCGCAAAAGCCCGGGCTTGGGCCGCTTGGCGCGGATATTAACAATATGCAATGATTTTCCGGTCACCATGGAAAGCGACAAAGCCGTGCGCAAAATCTGGCCGCCCCCCTCGCCCAGTGCGCCATCAAGTTCAACGTACTTCATTTTTCACTCGCCGGATGTTTTCAATCATCCGCCTTGTCTGAATCTTTAATTACAAACCGGGCACGCAAGCGCGCGACTTCCGAAGCCAGACCGGCAAGTTGCACACTGTTGATCACCTCTGAAAAATCTTTATATGCCCCCGGTGCCTCGTCCTTGGGATAATTTCGGCAATTCGTGAGGATATCCGCTTCATCAAAGCTCCGATTAACGGCAGCCTGATCAAACTCGCGAATCGCCGCCTTTCGGCCCTTCATTCGGCCCGCTCCATGATTGACCGAATAGCAGCTTTTCTCCGCGCCCGGCGCGGCGACCATAACGCTGGAGCCGGATTGCGGGTCCCCTGGCAGTAGAATCGGATGGCCGACATGTTCAAACGGCGTGCCGGCCAGTGACGGGTGTCCCGCCGGCAGTGCCCGCGTGGCACCCTTACGATGCACCCAGGCGGAAGCCGAACCGCACTGAATAAGTTTGCCGTTAATCAATCGAATATCGGTTGGTTCCAGCCGGGCGATGTTATGGCTGATGAAATAGACCAGCGAACCTGTAGTACCGGGAAGGACTTCCTGGAATGCCTCCAGCACCAGAGCGTTAATCAATAAATGGTTGATGGTGGCAAAATTAGCTCCAAGTGCCATGTCGTCAAGATACGCATCTGCCTGCGGCGTGCCTAACGGCGCGTATACAAGTTCCTTATCCCCGGCGGGAAACGGTGTACCCCATTTTTCAAACTGCGCCTGCAAGTTGCGAAACTGGTGGTGCGCCAATTGAAAACCAAATCCGCGGCTACCACAGTGCGACAAGAAGGCGGCATAGCCATGGCGCAAGCCGAAGGAATTCGCAATTTCCTCCCGGCCTTCGCACACCTGCACGATCTCGCATTCCCCAAAATGATTGCCTCCGCCGTAGGAGCCAAGCTGCGAAAACTTATCCGCCAACCGGCTGCCGTGCGTGGTAGTCAGGTAATCAAATCGTCGGTCCAGTGCGGCGGTCGAGCCATCGTGGCCTGCATGATGGGAATCTTCACAGCGCGATGCCCAATGCGTCGGAATTCCCAACGCTTCAAGCACCCGTGGCGAAGCTCCTTCGAGTACAGCCTGCCGGCCCAAGCTCGGCCCGACATACCGGGACTTGGGTGCGCTGCGTTGCCCGCGGCCGGCACCGGTTGGAACACGCCGGGTAATGGCCTGAATGATGGCTCTGCGCGTGGCAGCATCCCTTATGGCGTCTTCCGGTACGTCGGTCTGTAACAAACTCATGGAACATTTAATATCCACCCCCACCGGCCCTGGATAAACATGCGTAGGCGACACCATGACGCAACCGATTGGTGCGCCATATCCACAATGGGCGTCCGGGTTTAGCACCAACTGGGTAACACCCGGAGCCGCCCGCGAATTCAAGGCCTGTTTAATACACAGCGCATCAAACGTGCGCCGAATAGCCTCTGTGCCGATAACGGTGATAGGCGTTAAATGCGACTCGCGTGCCGGCAAAACCGCAGTCGCTTCGCCGGTGGCGGTAAACATGGAATCCCTGTTTTCGGGAGTAGATTCCGAATTTGTTTTAGCTGATGTTTCCACGGTAGATAGCACTCCAAAGTTAAAGCGTATGATAATGACAATACGAGATTCAGGCTCAAATAGCGTTCGATAGTTCCCCCATCAAAACCGCCGCTGGGACAAATATTGACCACACCTCCATGCCACGCAGTGCGTGACAAGCCCGGATTCGAACCGGGAGGCTTTCCAGACAAGACGGAAAGCGTTTACCAATGTAGTGCGGCCCGCATTCCCAGCGGCGGTGTGTTTATCAAAGGCGGCGACAAGAGTGATAAAACAGCGTGCTCTACCATTGAGCTACCGCTCCGGCTCATCGCCATGGAGCGGGTGGGACTCGAACCCACAACCACGAGGTCACAATCCTGTAGTTTTATCGGCATTCGCCGCCCTTTTAGTAATTCAGTACCCGGCAAATCTTCTCCGGCCCCCATGGGCGGTCCGCATCTGCAACGGACCGCCCATTCGTTGTCAACGGTTCTGTTTTAGAGCCGCTGATTTTCAATCACCGAAACCCAATGTCCCAGTTGCAATTCGCCGGAAGCAAAGTGGCGGATGACCTCAAACACTGCGTCGCTGAAGCCGCCGATATTCAAAATATCTGCGCTTTCAACAGCCTGACTGTTGGCATTGGGAACCAGATCAATGCAGACCATACGAGCACCGGGGTTCCGTTTTTTGAGCACCTTCCATTGCTGCATGGTACCCGTTGCCTCTCCGGCAGCCCCTGCACCAATCCAGGACTGGTTGTCAGAAATGTAGATAACCAAATCTACATGCGCACGCCGGCGATTAAGCTCCCGAAGAGGAGCTGAACAGTCAGTGCCGCCTCCGCCGATGGCCGCCAGCTTTTCCGCATTGGTGGTCACCGTGTCCGCAGCGTTCAACCGCTGAGGCACGATGTCCGCGGCGAATGCCAGGACTTCCGCCCCGGTGTTGCGTCGCAAAACAGCCGCTGCAACAAGGGCCGAAACATCGACACAACGCACAGCGCTGGTGGCCCCTTTACGATAACCCGTGGCGGGGGAAACCATAGAACCTGACACATCCGGGCATACTACAACGCGCTGATGAAAGTCCGGTACATGCTGCGTGGCGATTTCCATCGCAGATTGCAGTGCGGCGGCGATCGGTTGCGGCACATTCGCGGTCATCCGATAGGCCGCCAGAAGCTGGTACGGCATGGCACGCGCGCGGTTGATTAAGGCAGCATCAGCCAGTTTCCGGGACATTTCTGAAACCGCTTCCGGATCATTGAACACACCATGCCGGGCAAACGTGTTAAGGTTCATCCTTGCCGTCTGCCAGCTTGAACGCTGTGCAACAACATGCCACGCCTGCGGTGAAAGCTTCAAGCTCGTAAGCATCTGAAAAGGCACATCCGGAACCTCGCGGCTCGGATCACGCTTAAAGGCTTCAAACTGTTGCACCAGCCCCGGCAAATCCGCAACCTCAAAATCCCGCCCGACCAGGTAAGCATAAAGCGCTTTGCGGGTACTTGTTGCAGGTCGCGGATGAACCATCCGTATAATATCCGCCAGAGAGGGAGCATTTCCGATTGATCCGATGAACAGCGATTCAACCGATCGCCGCTCCAGCCAGTCCTGTACTAGCCGCTTGGGCAGCGTGCCCAACGACTTTCGGCCCACGGCCCCAGACCGCATAATCTGTACGAAGTTTCGCAGCATTTTCGGCGAATCGATGACTCGATCAAAAATCTCCGCCAACAAACCTGGCGAGCGAACTGAAAGCACTGCGCACAAAAATGCGGGCATATCTTTCATCGCGCCTCGCTGCCGCGCGTACAGTGCGGTTTTCGCCACGAACTCCGGATCGACGGCCAGTGCCAACCGGTGAACGTCGGCCAATTGCATTTCCGCGGTCGCATAGAACGTAGCGTTCAGGCAGCCGGTAACAGCGTACTGTGCCAGGGCGTGCCGGGAATTAAACGCATAAGCTGGAGCACCTTCGCTGTTAGGGGTGTTTGTACGGGGCAGCCAACGACCGAGCACCGATTCAAATAAATTTTTATTGGCCATAATAGGCTCCTTACACAACGGCTGCGGCGTCGGGCTCACTGGGACCCGCATCGCCGTGCTATTGTTATAAAAGCACAATCCGTGCCAAGACGGAAATGTTCGAGAAAAAGTCATAAGACCATTTGCAATCATCACTTACAAATATCATAAAAGGAGGTGCATCAAGCTTTTATTTATTTTTTAGGCTAATAGTTTATAATATTATCTATGAACAGACCAAAAACGGTAGTCTTTAGTTTCCTTGGCTCGGTGCTGGATTCCGGCGCCGGAGCACGGCGGTGGGACCGGTGGAGGCCTAATGTTTCGCTTTGCCGCCATCCGGAGTTGCTCATTGATCAGCTGGAACTTATTTATCAAAAGCGATATCAAAAATTGGCCGATCAAATTGTCGCTGATATCGCAGGTGTGTCACCGGAAACCACGGTGCGACTGCACCAGGTGGAGTTTCGTAACGCGTGGGACTTTGAGGAAGTTTATACGGCGCTGCTGGATTTTTCCCGCCGGTGCGTTTTCACCCCCGAAGAGCAGCAATATCTGGTGCATATCACCACCGGTACACACGTCGCGCAGATATGCCTGTTCCTTCTAACCGAGGCGCGTTATTTCCCGGCCAAATTAATTCAGACGTCCCCTCCCGGCGGCCACCAGCCCGGGGAAGCCGGTGGTTATACGATTATCGACTTGGATTTGTCCAAGTACGACAAATTGGCTTCGCGCTTTCTGCAGGAAAAATCCGAAAGCCTGTCTTTCCTTAAGCACGGCATTGAGACCCGCAATGTCGCATTTAATGCACTCATTGAGAAAATTGAATATGTGGCCGTTAACAGCAAGGCTCCCTTGCTGCTGATGGGACCCACGGGCGCAGGAAAAAGCCAACTGGCCCGGCGAATTTATGAATTGAAAAAATCCCGGCACCAGGTGGATGGACCATTTGTGGAAGTGAACTGCGCCACGATTCGTGGGGATGCCGCTATGTCAGCCCTCTTCGGTCATACCAAAGGCGCTTTTACAGGAGCGGTCTCCGCGCGGCCGGGCCTGCTGCGGGCGGCAGACAAGGGGGTACTCTTTCTGGATGAGATTGGGGAACTTGGGAACGACGAACAGGCCATGCTGCTACGAGCTTTGGAGGAAAAACGATTTCTTCCCGTCGGGGCGGATAATGAAGCACGAAGCGACTTTCAACTGCTGGCCGGTACTAACCGCAATCTTTCAGTTCTGGGGGATCCGCGGGCGTTTCGTGAAGACCTTCTGGCGCGCATCAATTTGTGGACGTTTCATCTACCGGCACTTAAGGACCGTCCGGAAGACGTGGAGCCGAACTTGGATTATGAATTGCAACAATTCGCCCGCCTCAACGGTAAGCAGATTACTTTTAACCGCGAAGCGCGGGAGGCTTTTCTCGCATTTGCCAC